>CAZDVL010000128.1:0-2692 GCA_964508745.1 uncultured Anaerolineaceae bacterium
GTCAGCCGCCAGCCGCGCGCCCACGCGCTGCAATCCGCCGCCTGGGGCGCGCTCAAAAGCGCCTACGGCTGGTCGTGCGCCCGCGTCGCCCTGGCAGACAGCGGCGGCGCGCTGGCCGCCGGCGCACAGCTTCTGTTCCGCGCGCTGCCGCTGGGCCTGGGGACGCTGGCCTACCTGCCGATGGGGCCGTATGTGGCCGCGGACGCGCATTGGCCGGCGCTGTGGGAGGCCGTCCACGCCGCCGCCCGCCAGCGCCGCGCCGCCTTCCTTAAGTGGGAGCCGGGCCTGCACCTGGACGCCCCGCCGCCCGACCCTGCCGCCTGGGGTTTCGCGCCCAGCGCGCAGACGATCCAGCCGCCGCGCACCGTCGTGCTCGACATCGCCGCCGACGACGACGCCATCCTGGCGCGCATGAACCAGGGGACGCGCCGCAAAATCCGCCAGAGCCAGAAGCACGACATCCGCTATTACGAGGGCAGCGCCGCCGACCTGGACGCCTTCACCGGCATGATGCAGACCACCGGCGCGCGCGGCGCGTTCGGCGTCCACGCGCCCGGCTACTACCGGCTGGCCTACGACCTGTTCGTGCCGGCAGGCCGCGCCGCGCTGATCCTGGCCGCGCACGAGGGCGACCCGCTGGCCGGCGTGATGGTGTTCGCCGCCGGCGCGACAGCCTGCTATCTTTACGGCGCGTCGTCCGACCTCAAACGCAGCCTGATGGCAGCCTACGGCGTGCAGTGGGCGGCGATCCAGTGGGCGCGGGCGCGCGGCTGCCGCTGGTACGACCTGTGGGGCGTGCCCGACGCCGACGAGGCCGACCTCGAAGCGCAGTTCCAGGCGCGCTCGGACGGCATGTGGGGCGTGTACGGCTTCAAGCGCGGCTGGGGCGGGCGCGTGGTCCGTTCGCCCGGCGCCTGGGATTACGTCTACAGCCCGCTGGTTTATAATCTGTACAGGGCCGCGCTGCGGGTGAGAGGGTGAGACAATGTCAGCACTGCGCGATGAAATCATCAAAAAACTGGATCGGCTCAGCGTAGAACAGCAAACACGTGTGCTTCAGTTCATGGAGCAGATTTATATACCGTCAGACACATCCGACAACTGGCTGGCGAATATTGTCGCGCTCGAACAGCGCCTGACGGCGAAATACGGGGAAAATCGCTTCCAGCCCGCGGCTGACCTGATCAACAGGATGCGCGAGGAAAGAGACGATGAAATCCTTGGTCGTCAGTGATTCAGGGATTCTCATAGCCAGTGTGCTGCGAGAACCGCTTACCAACCACGCACAGGAACTGTTGAAACACTGGCGTGAAAACACGGTTCAGATCAGCGCCCCTTATCTGCTTCAATATGAGATCGTCGCCGCAATCAGAAAAAACGCATACAGACGTTTGATCACCGACATCGAAGCCAACGATATGCGCGACAGGCTTCTTGAAATCCCGGTCAGGCTGTTCTTCGATACAGACCTGCTGCGGCGCGCTTATGAGCTGTCTGAACAGCTTCACCGGCCTACCGCTTACGATGCACAGTATCTGGCAGTGGCAGAACGGCTTGAGTGCGATTTCTGGACCGCCGACGAAAAACTATACAATGCTGCCGCAGGTCAGCTTGCCTGGGTCAGATGGCTGGGACACTTCACGCCGACGGACAAATCCTGAAACATGCTGACCATATCCACGATCGCCGACCGCGCCGCCTGGAACGACGCGCTGCGCCCCCTGCCCCAGGCGCACATCCTGCAAACCTGGGAGTGGGGCGAGTTCAAGCGCGCCACGACCGGCTGGCAGCCGCTGCGGCTGGCGTTCCAGCGCGGCGGCGACACGGTCGCGCTGGCCTCCGTCGGCGTGCGGCGGGCCGGGCCGTTCGCCGCCCTCTACGCGCCCAAAGGCCCGGTGTTCGCCGCTGCCGACCCCGACCCCGCCACCGCCGCCGCCGTCCTTGCACACCTGGAGCGGCTGGCGCGGCGGCGCGGCGCGGTCTGGCTCAAGGCTGACCCGGACATCGCCGCCGCCACCGGCGTCCCCGGCGCGCCGGACGACGCCCCCCACCCGCCCGGCCAGCGTTTTATGGAGCTGCTTCAGGCGCGCGGCTGGCGCTTCTCGGCGGACCAGGTGCAGTTCCGCAGCACGATCGTGCTCGACCTCGCGCCGGATGAGGACGCGCTGCTGGCGCAGATGAGCCAGAACACGCGCCGCAAAATCCGCACGGCGGAGAAAAAAGGCGTGACCGTTCGCGCTGGCTCACCAGCCGACCTGGACACGCTCTACGCGCTCTACGCCGCCACCGCCCAGCGCGACCGCTTCATTATCCGCCCGCTGGACTACTACCGCCGCGCCTGGCAGTCGTTCATGGAGGCGGGGCTGGCGCACGCGCTCATCGCCGAGGTCGAAGGCGCGCCGGTGGCGCACGTGATCCTGTTCCGCTTCGGGCGCACCTGCTGGTATTTCTATGGCGCGTCGGCCAACGAACACCGCGACCGGATGCCGAATTACCTGCTCCAGTGGGAGGCGCTGCGCTGGGCCAGGGCGCAGGGCTGCGCCCGCTACGACCTGTGGGGCGCGCCGGACGTGTTCGACGACAGCGACCCGCTGTGGGGCGTGTACGAGTTCAAGCGCGGCTTTCGCGGCACGGTCACGCGCCACGTCGGCGCGTGGGATTACGCGCCCTATCCCCCGCTGTACCGGGCCTA
>CAZDVL010000128.1:2792-6982 GCA_964508745.1 uncultured Anaerolineaceae bacterium
CATAAGCAATGGACGATATAGTTATTGTTCTGAGAGGAACCATCAGCGAGGATGGTACGCTGGCCGTAACCTTACCCGCAGACGCGCCGCGCGGGGATGTCGAGGTTATCTTGCGCAGTATTCCCGCCGTCGAATCTGACGCTGCCCTTGACAGGGCATTAGAAACCCTGCTCAATGACCCGGCTACCTTCAACAGTCCAGGCCAGACATTAGGTGAAATTTCTCAGTCACGCGCTGTGGGCCTCTGGAAAAACCGCGCTGATATGCTCGACCCGGTTCAGTGGCTGGCGGAACAGCGGCGCAGCAGCCAGGAAGGGCGTCTGAAGCGTGATTGACGCCATACTCGATACAACAGTCATGATTGATCTGCTGCGTGGGCATCCACTGGCGGTGGACTGGGCACAGTCTCGCAGCGCTCAGCGCAGCGCAATTACGCCGATTGTATGGATGGAAATTCGCCCAGGGCGCGCAAAACAACCGCGAACTGCTTGAACTGACACGTTTTCTGCGCCAGTTTTACATTGAGCACCCCACGATAGCAGATAACAACTGGGCTATGCGCCAGTTCGGACGCTTCAATCTCAGCCACAAAATTGATATGGCCGACGTAATGATCGCATCAGTGGCAGTGCGCCTTGCAGTCCCGCTTTATACACTGAACATCCGTCACTACGAGCCGCTGCCTGATGTCGACGAACAGCGCCCATATTGACCGCTGACAACTTCCTTCACCCCAGCCGTTCGACCGACACAAAGTACGCGCCGCTGCTCTCGCCCTCTTTGCCGAAGATGCGCACCGTCCACGTGCCGCCCTGGTCCACCTGGCAGGTGTAGATCACGCCAGAGCCGTCCTGCAGGATCGCGTCACGCTGGCAGCGCCCGCGCGCGTCGCGCCCGCTGGCGTCCAGCACCGCGACGTTGCGCCGCGCCGCCTTCGCCGTCAGCGACAGAAACTGCACATAGATGGCAACCTCTGTGCGCGCAGCGGCCTCAAAGCGGTATTCGTGCACGTGGCCGGCAGGCAGCACCTGCATTTCCTGCTGGCCGGCGCGCAGCGGGGCCGTCTGGTCCGCCGGGACGACCAGCGCCGGGTCAGGTAGCTGCTCCACCGGCACGCCGTTGACCTCACGCGCCGGCGGCGCGCCGTTCAGCACCGCCGCGATGCGCCCGGCGATGCCCAGCCCCAGCACGCTCGCCACGAAATAGCCCGCCGCCGCCAGGCTCAGCAGCCCCAGCAGCAGGCAGCCGGGCCGCGCCAGCGGGCCGCGCCGCCGCGCCTGCGGCTTTTTCGGCGGCAGCGTCAGCGCCTCCAGCGACGGCTGCGGCGCGGGCGGCGTTCGCTGCGCCGCGCTGCCTTTAAGCGCCAACAGCCGCGCGCGCGCCCTGGCGTGCAGCGGGTCCAGCGCCAGCGCCCGCTGCAAACAGTTCAGCTCGTGTTCGGGCCGTTCAACCGCCTGCGCCGCCAGATACCACATCTCAGCGGTCGGCTGTTCCAGCAGCGGGCGCAGCAGCCGCCGCGCCCGCGCCTTGTCGCCCGCTTCGATGGCCGCCAGCACCGGCAGCAGCTCATCGAGCATCGTCACATCCTCTCTGCGTTATTCCGCCGGCAGCACCGTGAACGCGCTGCCTGCGCCGCGCCCGTACACCTCCGGCAGGTAAAACTGGTAGCCCACCGGCGGGATGACGTTGTAGACGCCCGGCAGGCCGGCGCGCATGGTGTAGATGTACTCGTAAGTGCCCGCCGGCAGGTACGTGCTGTAGAGCACAACCTTCTCGTCGCGGAACTCGGTGTTGCTGAACCACCACCAGCCCCACCCCTGGCTCAGCGGGCTGCTGCTGTCGAGGCCGGGCCGCGTGCCGATCTGCTGTTCGGTGGCCAGGTCCGGGTTGACCGCCTGCGCGCCCGCCGGGATCGGGTCCTCGATCACGGCGAAGTGCAGCGCCGCCGGCGCGATGATCGTCAGGCGCACCTGCACCAGCTCGCCCACCCGCGCCTCGGTGATCGGCGCGTCGTCGCCGGGGCGCGTGTAGCGCCGTTCGACGATCACGCCCCGGTTCAGCGGCTCGATCTCCGGCACCGGCAGGTACACGCGCAGGTACGCGGTGTAGTAGAGCACGCCGGGGCCGTCGCTGCGCTCGATCGTCAGCGCGTTGGCCTGGCCCTTGAGCAGGTCGCCCACCTCCACCACCAGCCGCTGCGCGTCGCGCACGGTGTCCGGCGTGGCCGCGCCCTCGAACAGCGCCGCGTCGTTCAGCGCCGCCGAGTAGGTGTAGTCCGGGTTCAGTTCGCCTGTCGTCACCATCCAGTCGGTGAGCGCCATCACGGCCCAGGCCGTTTCCTGCGTGGTTTCCCAGGCGTCGGCCGTGCGCGCCGTGATCAGCCAGCGCACCACGTTGGGGATCAGCTCGCTCTGCGGGCGCAGCTTCACCAGCGCCGCCAGCGCGACGGCGGTCGTGCGCGTGTTCGTGTTCCAGTTCCAGTAGTCGGCCTGCGACTCGTCCCAGAAGGCGCCGTTGGCGCTCAGCGTCGCGCCGTTGACCAGGTCGGACAGCAGCGTGTCGGTGCGCGCCGTGTCGGCCGGGTCAATCAGGTTCAGCGTCAGCGCCAGGAACGCCTTCGCGTAGTAGTCCAGCCGTTCGCGGCTCTCGAACAGCGTCGCGCTGCGCGCCACATCCGGCGCGCCAGAGCGCGCCAGCGCGTACAGCGTGAACGCCTGCCGGTTCAGCCGCCAGGTCGGTTGGTCCAGCCCCGGCACGATGAACGTCGTGCGCAGATACCCCTGCGCCGCCTCGATCACGCCGGCGGCCACCGGGAAGCCCGCCGCGCGCGCCTCGCTCAGGCCGATCAGCGCGTAGGCGGTTGTCAGCGGGCTGCTGTTGTCCTGCACGAACCAGCCCCAGCCGCCGTCCACCTTCTGCTGCGCGTACAGCCGCTGCACAGCGAAGTTCACCGCCGCGTTCAGGTTGGCCTCCAGCTCCGCGTCCGCCACGCCCAGCCGGTCAAGCGCGCTGAACGTCATGATGTTGGGCAGGAAGCGGCTGACCGTCTGCTCGGTGCACTGGTGCGGGAAGTTCTTCAGGTAGTCCAGCCCTTCGAGCGTGGTCGCCGCCAGCGACGGCTCCAGGTTCACGGTCAGGTCGCCCAGCGTCACCTCGAACGCCGACGGCAGCGCGATCGCCTCGGTGCGGCTGCCGGCCTCGCGCAGCAGGCCGCCCGTGCCCACCGTTTCGGGCACTTCATAGCGGTAGACCGGCAGCAGACGGGCGTCGCCCTGCCCCAGCGGCGGCTTGCTGGCGTCGCTGTAGGCGCCGTTATTGCCGCTGACGAAGAAGGTGAGGTCCACGCTGCGGCCCTCGTCAACCGTCACCGGCCACTCGACGCGCTGCCGCCCGCCCGCCGGGATCGTGAAGCGCTGCGCGGCCTCGCCCTCGAACGTGAAGCCCGACCCCTGCATAGTGACTTCGACGGCCTGTTCGTCGCCGGTGTTGTTGTTGACGATCGCCGCCAGCACCACCTCGTCGCCCACCACCATAAAGCGCGGCGTCACCGGACGGATCAGCAGCGGCTTGGTGCTCAGCAGGTCGAACGTGCCCTGCCCCACCAGCGTTAAGCCGTCGGCGCCGCTGGTAACCGCGCGCGCGTCCAGCCGCCAGGTGGTCAGGTTGTCCGGCAGAATCACGCTGACCGTCGCCCGCCCGCTGGCGTCGGTGACGACCTCGGCGTTCCAGTACGGCGTGTCCACAAATTCCTGGCGGATGTCGAAGATGCCGCCTTCAGCGCCGCCGCCGCCGCCGCCTTTGATGGTGTCAATCACCGTCTGCGTGATCTGATCCGTGTTGATCGTCAGCGGCGTAGCGGTGCGCACGCCCAGCCCCTGCTCGCCGTAGAAGAAGTTGAGGATCGGCCCGCTGTTGGGTTCGGCGATCGAGAGCACGGCCACGTCGGTGAGCGCCACGCCCACCTCGGCCTGCACCGGCGCGCCCTGGTAGTCAGTCGTGGTGATCGTGTAGGTCACGGTGTCGCGCGGGCCGGCCTGTTCGCGGTCGGGCGCGATGTCAATGCTGATGGCCTTGCGGCTGTTGTCAACCCCAAGCTGCACCATGCCCATGCGGAACGCCGCCACCGGGTTGTTTTCGTCCACGCCCTTGACCAGCAGCACCGTCACGAACACGTTCGGCGCGAAGTCCGC
>CAZDVL010000129.1:0-4101 GCA_964508745.1 uncultured Anaerolineaceae bacterium
CCGCCGGCACGACCAGCGCCATCTCGCGCGGCTCGCCCACCAGCGCGACGGAGTAGGTCTGGCCGCCCTCGCTGTAGCCGTCCTGCACGCGGAACGGGATGCGGTTGAGCTGGTCGCCGCGCGCGGTGGTCAGGCCGCCAAGCTGCGCCAGCCGCAGCGTCGCGGCCCGATCCCGCGGGATCACGGCGCTGGCCTCTGTCCCGCTGATGACGATGGCGACATCCACCGGCGCGCCGTCCGCCGGCGTGTAGACCGCGCCGCGCATCACCACGCCGTTGATCGTCACCGGCCCCGCCTCGCTGAGCTGCGCGCGCGGCGCGACGAACACCTCGGCGTCAAATACGTCCTCGTTGATGACAGGGTGCCACGTCTCGCGCACCAGCTCGACAAATTCGCCGTCGAGGTTGTTCACGGTAATCAGCGGCAGCTCAGTCTGGCCGACCGGCTTGAAGCCGGCGCTCTCAATGTCGGCGATGGACACCAGCACAGCCGCCGCCGCGATCTCCGGGCTGCCGACCACAGTAAGCTGCGACTCCGGCCCGATGGCGAACACGGTGCGCTCGTCAACGGTGCGCCCGCGAAACTCGACGCCGCCCACCTCCACCGTGGCGCGCGCGCCGCCGTTTACCTCGTCCAGCGGCATGCGCAGGGCGGCGGCCTGCACAGTGTCCAGCGTGGCGACGACCAGCGTGTCGCCCTCGCCGCGCGCCAGCGCAACGACCGGGCGCGTCTCGCCCTCGGCGGTCCACTGGCGCACGTTCAGGGTGAGGTCGGCGGTGTCCACCGCCGCTGCGTCGCTCAGCTCGGCGGTGGGCGCGGCGTAGAGCGTGCCCAGCAGCGCCAGGTCAATGACGGTCGTGTAGCGGCGCACGCCGATCTCGATCACCCTTTCGGTCTGGCCGTCAACCTCGACCTTCCACAGGTTCAGCTCGCGGTTGGTGCTGCCGGCGCGCACCGTTTCCCAGTGGTGCGGAATCCAGATCGGCGGGTCGGTAAAAATCTGCCAGGCGGGCTTGAAGCTGGCGGAGATCATCCACAGCATGGGGAACAGCATGAAGGCCGCCCCCAGAGCCAGGACGCCGTAGCTGAGCAGGTGGCGGATGCCGCGCTGCCACTTTTTAGACGTGCGGATGGCTTGCCAGCGGTTGATCGCGCGCGGCGCGGCGGCCTGGGGCGGTGTCGTGTCCATGCGCGTTATCGCACCTCTGATTCGTAGTAAACCCAGGCTGACGACGAGCGAATCACCAGCAGCGTGATGCCCATAATGATGAGGAACAGAATCCACGCCAGGGCGGAGGCGTAGCCCATCTGCGCCATCTGAAAAGCGCGTTCGTACAGGTTGAGCATATAGAACATGGTGGCGTTGTTGGGGCCGCCGCGCGTCAGCACGTAGCCCGCGTCGAAAATTTGCAGCGCGCCGATGATCGCCAGCACCACGTTGAAGAAGATCGTCGGGCTGAGCATCGGCAGCGTCACCGAGCGAAACCGGTGCCAGTTGTTGGCGCCGTCAATCTCGGCGGCTTCATAGAGCGTTTCCGGGATGCCCTTCAGCCCCGCCAGGTAGATCACGATCTGCCCGCCGACGCTCCACCAGCTCATGATAATCAGCGCGGGCAGCGCCCACTGCTCGCTCAGCAGCCAGTCTGGCCCCCGGATGCCGAACACGCCCAGCACCATGTTCAGCAGGCCGCCCTCAGGCCGGAAGATGAACAGCCACAGCACGGCGACCGCGATGCTGCTGAGAATTGACGGGATGAAGAAGATCGTGCGCCACATGTTGACGCCGCGCAGCTTCTGCGACAGCACCATCGCCAGCGCCAGGGCGATGAGCGTGCCGCCGGGCACGCTGCCGAAGGCGTACAGCAGCGTCACCTTCAGCGACTGCCAGAAGCGCGCGTCGTTCAGGATGCGCTCGAAATTGCGCAGCCCGACCCACTCTGGCGGGGACAGCAGGTTGTACGAGGTGAAAGACAGGTAGAGCGAGCGCAGCATGGGGTACGCGAGGAAGATCAGAAAGCCGAGGAACCAGGGCGTAATGAGGATGTAGAACGTGATCGCTTCCCGCCGCGCCAGCGACGACCCACCCCCCAGTTTAGGCAGCTTGAAGCCCATTGTGCAGCCCTCCGGTCTTGAGTACGCCAGGCCGCCGGCAGGGTGCGCGCCCTGAAAATACAGCCGCGTATCCGGGCGCGGACACAGGGCAGCCTCTGCTTCGCAACTGCGCAGCGCCGCCCCGGCTCGCCTGAAAGAGAAAGGTGATGAGGCGGCGGGCGGGTTGTGCGCCCGCCCGCCGCGTGAGTTCAAGGGTGCTTTACGCCTGGCCGCCCTCCGCCAGGCAGGCGTCAGCCCCGGCGGCCAGCGTGTCCAGCTCGGCCTGAATGTCGAGCTGTTCGCCGTCGCGCGCCAGCAGACGCTTCATCATGTCGGCGGCAGGTGTGGAAACACAGGTGCTGTAGTAGGGGGAGCGCAGTTCTTCCAGCGGCCCCAGGTGCTGCGTTTCAGCGATGAACACGCCCCAGTACGGGTCGTCCTCGCGCTGCATCTCCTGCGAAACAACCGGGTTGCCGCTCAGCGCCTTCAGGGCGAACACGCGCTGGCCGGGTTCGGTCGTCAGCCATTTCAGCAGCTCCCAGGCAGCCTCAGGGTCCTTGCTCTGGCCGGAGATGCCCCAGCCCATCCACATCAGCACGCTGGCGCGGTCGCCATTCGGGCCGGCCGGGACGGGCGCAACGCGCCATTCCAGGTTGGGCGTGGAGTTGAACACGTCCTGCCACCAGGGGCCGTGGAAGGTGACGCCCATGGCGATCTTGCCGTCCTGGAACATCTGCACGCGGCCGCCCTCCACCGCGCCGATCTCGCTGGCGTTGGGGGCGACATGGTGCACGAACACCAGGTCACGATACCAGTTCAGCGCCTCCACCGCCTCCGGGCTGTTGAGCAGGCCGGTGGTCGTCGTGCCGTCCTCGCTGATGGTCAGCGTGCCCCACGCCTGCAGGTAGCTCTGCATCCCGCGCCACCAGCCATCGTTAATGATGTCAATGCCCCACTGGGCGATGTTGTTGGGGTCGAAGTCCGGGCTGGTCGCGTTGTTGCCGTTGGCGTCCAGCGTCAGTTCGAGGGCGATGTCGAGCGTGTCGTTCCAGTTCCAGCCCTCTTCAGGGTAGGGAATGCCGGCGGCGTCGAACAGCGCGGTGTTGATGTAGAAGGCGCTGGTGCTGTAGTCCTTGGGCAGCGCGACCGGCTTGCCGCCGTAGAAGCCCTGGTCATAGATGCCCTGGTACACGTCCACGCCGATCTCGATGCCGTTCTCGCCCGTGACGAACGGCTCCAGGTCAATGTAAGCCTGGCCGTTCGAGGCTTCCATGTAGAGCGCCGCCCACTCCGGCGGGTAGGCCATCAGGTCAGGGCTGGTCCCGGCAGACAGCCAGGTGAGGCGGCGGGTGTTCTGCTCGTCGCCAATATTCGGCTCAAGCACCACGTCGATGCAGGGGTATTCGGTCTCGAAGGCCTCAACCACCTGGTTCATATACTCGACGCGGTCACCGCTTGACCAGTCATCCACGCGCAGCGACACCGGTTCACGCCCGTCGCAGAAAGCGCTCTGGGCGGCGGCCGGCACAACGGCGATCGCAAGAATCGCCAGCAAAGCGAGAAGCAGTAACTTTCGGGCCATTGTCTATACCTTTTCATCATCAACAAGCGGCGTCGTTTAGTACCACATCCCGGATTATAGGCCCACACTGTCGGCTGTGTCAAACAACTGCGCCCGATTCGGGGCTGTTCGGGTTTCGTTATCCGTTTCACAAGCATAATTGAGGCCGTTCACGGCGCAGACCGCGCGCCAGCCGCGCAAAAGGTCTAGACAAAGCGGACCGCCGGCCGGATCGCCGGGGCGCCGCGCGCGCGGCCCGGCGCTGAACAGCCCGCGCGCCAGCGTCCCCGCCCCACTTTTTGACCGCCAGGCGTTGCCTCTGCCATAATAGGCCCTTATCTCATCCGGTCACGCTGTCGAAGAAGGGGGATATTTCAGATGAGCCGTTCCGTGCGGACTTTTCTGGCGGTGGTGCTGTTTGTGCTGGCGGCGCTGATCGCCATCAACAA
>CAZDVL010000129.1:4201-6978 GCA_964508745.1 uncultured Anaerolineaceae bacterium
ATCGGCCCGAAGATGGACGCCGCGCTGAAGGCCGCTGGCATCACGACCTTTGCGCAGTTGGCCGGGGCCAGCGAGGACGAGCTGCGCGCGGCGATCGCGGCGGCGGGGATGCGCTTCGCCCCCAGCATCCCCACCTGGCCGGAACAGGCCGGCTACGCCGCGCGCGGCGACTGGGACGGCCTGGCGGCGTTCCAGGCAGCGCTGACCGCCGGCCGCAAAGAGTAAAGCGCGCCAGCGGCCGGCCGCCGCGTCAGGCGTGCGCGCCCTGCGCCACCAGCGCGGCGAACGCGGCCATCATATCGCGGGTGCGCGGCCCTGGGCCGCCCAGCGCCTGGTCGTCAATCTGGCGCACCGGGCACACCTGCTTGGTGCTGGAGGTGATGAACACCTCGTCGGCGCGCAGCAGCTCGGCCAGCGGCAGGTCGCGCTGCTCGACCGCGTAACGGCCCGCCGCCAGCTCCAGCGCCACCTGGCGCGTGACGCCGGCCAGGATGCCGCTGCCGGGCGTGACCAGCGTTCCGCCAAAAAAGGCGAACAGGTTGGTGGTCGTGCCCTCCAGCGCCCGGCCGTCGCGGTCAACGTAGATTGAATCGACCGCGCCGCCGGCTTTGGCGCGCCGCAGCGCCAGAATCGCGGGGATGTAGTTGATCGTTTTGGCCTCTGGCAGGTAGCGCTCGGCGCGGTGCGTGGCGAGCTTCACGCCGTCCGTGAACCACGCCGCCAGCGGGCGCGGCTCCGGCGTGATCAGCACCAGCAGGCGCGCCGCGCCGCTGGGCAGCAGGCCGTCGCTGCTGTCGCCGCCGGTGACGACAATGCGCACGCCGTGGTCGCCCGGCTCGCTGCGCGCCAGCGCCTCCAGCACCACCGCGCCGATGCCGGCCAGCGGCAGCGGCAGCGCGATCTCCAGCATCTGCGCCGACTGTTCCAGCCGCAGCAGGTGGGTGTCCATGTGGAAGGGCTGCCCGCCGTAGGTGCGCAGATAGTCGAACACGCCGTAGCCGCGCGTCACCGCGAGGTCGGCGGCAGGGATGCTGGCGGTGTCTGCCGGGACGTAAGCGCCGTCAATGTAGTAAACGTTGGCCATGGGGTGCGCTTCCTGCTGTGGGCGAGAAGCGCCCATTCTAGCACGGCCAGCCCGCCGCGCAACGGGCAAGTGGCGGGGGGTTATTCTCTGGCAGCCGGCCCGCAGCAGGCGCAGACCGCCGCGTCCGCGCCGTCCGTTGTCACCGGCTCATAGTGCCGTAGGGCAAACGCCGCCGCCGGGCACAGGCTGGCGCTGCCGCAGGCTGTGCAGGCAGCCATCCCGGCCTCGCGCAGGCGGCCCTTGCGCACCCAGTAGTCAATCATCTCTTGCAGCAGCGGGCGCGGCACATCCAGCGCGCGCGACATCTGCGCCAGCGACACCGCCCCGGCCTGGCCCTCCACGTGTTCCAGCACGCGCCGCAGCGTCGTCGCCATCGTTATATTCCGATCCCCAGCAGCAGCCCGCCCTGGTAGACGACGACCGCCGCCACCCAGGCCAGCAGCAGCGTGTACACAACCTGGTACAGCGCCCAGCGCCCGCCGAATTCCTGCCGCATCGCGCCGACCGTCGCCATGCAGGGCACGTACAGCAGCACGAACACCAGGAAAGCGACAGCGGCCAGCGGCGTGAAGGCCGCGCGCAGCGCCGCGCCCAGCGCCGTCGTGTCCTCTGATGTGTCGCCTCGGCCCAGCAGGTCGGCTTCGGGCACGGCGGCGCCGGGGAGCAGGTTGACGGTGCGCGGCACGATGTTGACCACTTCCTGCACGGTGAGCACAGCCGCCTCGCCCAGCGAACGGGCGATCGCGCCCACGTCCTCGGCCAGCGTCGGGGCGGCGGCTGCGGAGTCATCCTCCGCGGCCTCGACGGCGTAGACCTGGCTCATCGTGCCGATCACGACCTCTTTGGCGACCAGCCCGGTGATGAGCGCGCCGGCGGCGCGCCAGTCGCCAAAACCGGCCGGGGCCAGCGCCGGCGCGACCAACTGGCTGGCCGTGCCGAACACGCTTTCGCCGGCCTCGACGGCGTTGAAGGCGCTCAGGTCCAGGTTGGCGGGCAGCGCCAGCAGCAGCCACAGCACCACCGCGCAGGCCAGAATGAGCGTGCCGGCGTTGCGAATAAAGCCGCGCGTGCGCGCCCACACCTGGCGCGCCACCCCGCGCGGGCGCGGCCAGCGGTACGGCGGCATCTCCAGCACGAAGGGCTGCGGCGGCTGGTTGCGGTAGACCAGCCGGCTGAAGGCCAGCCCGGTGAGCAGCGCCGCTGCGATGCCGACCAGGTACAGGCTGAAGGCGAGCTGCCCGGCCCGCGCGCCGAAAAAGGCCGCGCCGAACACGACATACACCGGCAGCCGCGCGCCGCAGCTCATGAACGTCGCCAGGAAACCGGTCAGCCGGCGGTCGCGCTCGCTTTCCAGCGTGCGCGTGGCGTACACCGCCGGGACGGTGCAGCCGAACCCCACCAGCAGCGGCAGGAAGCTCTTGCCGTGCAGCCCCAGCGCGCGCATCACGCGGTCCATGACGAAGGCCGCCCGCGCCATGTAGCCGGAGTCTTCCAGGACGGCCAGCGCCAGGTACAGCGTTATCAGCACCGGCACGAAGGCCAGCACGCCGCCGACGCCGGCGATCACGCCGTCCACCAGCAGCGACTGTGCCCACGTCCCGCCCAGGCCCAGCGCGCCCATCAGCGCCGCCGCCCAGCGCGAAACCGGCCCAGATACCAGGCCGTCCACCCAGTCGAGCAGCGGGGCGCTCAC
>CAZDVL010000130.1:0-6972 GCA_964508745.1 uncultured Anaerolineaceae bacterium
TCGATGATCTGCGAGCGCCGCAGCGCCGCGATGCCGTTGTGCTCCGCCCAGTCGCCGCTGCGCACGACGGCCAGGAAGTCCCCGATCACGCCCGTGTGGCCGGTCCCCTGCGCCACCTGCGGGCGCGTCACCGAGGGCACGCCGCCGGTGTCGCCGTAGATGCGCAGCGTGTCCTGCCAGCCGTAGTTGATCACCTCGATGTCCGCGCCGCCGTCGGTCCCGAAAAGCGACACGCCGAAGTCGTCGCCGTGCCGCCCATAGACCGCCCAACTGGCCTCCAGCAGCAGCGTGACGCCGTTCGACAGGCGGATGAACGCCGTCGCCAGGTCCTCGACCTCGTAAGCGGTCTGGCCGCTGGTGTCGCCGCGCCCGCCGCGCCCGCGCGGCCCCAGCTCAGCGTAGGTGGCGGCGCTGACGGCGCTCACCTCCGGCTCGCCCAGCAGGTACAGCGCCATGTCCAGCACGTGCACGCCCAGGTCAATCAGCGGGCCGCCGCCGGCCATGGCGCGCGTGGTGAACCAGCCGCCCATCCCCGGAATGCCGCTGCGCCGCATCCAGGTGGCTTTGGCGTGGTAGATGCGCCCCAGCCCGCCCTGGTCAATGTGCGCCTTCAGCACGCGCACGTCGCCGCGCTGGCGGTGGTTAAACGCCACGACCAGCGCGCGGTTGGCGCTGATGGCGGCGCGCACCATCGCCTCGCCCTCGGCCAGCTCGCGCGCCAGCGGTTTCTCGCACAGCACATGCTTGCCGCTGTTCAGCGCCGCGATCGTCACCGGCGCGTGCAGGTGGTTGGGCGTGGCGACGCTGACGATGTCCAGGTCGTCGCGCGCGATCAGGTCCTGATAATCTGTGTAGGTAAAGGGGATGTGGTGCTTGGCGGCCATCTCCGCCAGGCGGCTTTCGCGCGGGTCCGCGATCGCCACCACCTCAACGCCAGGGTACTGGAGGTAGGCCAGAATATGCTCTGCGCCCGCCCCGCCCGTGCCGACAACGCCCACGCGCAATACTTGTTCGCTCATACCGGTTCTCTGTCCGTTTGCTGTGCCAGGATCATGCGCCCATTGTAGCAACCCGCCGCCCGCCCCGGTAGGGGGCGCGCGGCGCGGGACGCCTGTATTTTTAACTGTTTTCCTGGCGGTTAGGCCGTTGTAAAAAGCGCAGACTACCCTATAATAGACCGCGCACGTCAACTGAATACCTCGGGAAAGGTTGTTCACTATGGTGTCAGGTGTTCAACCCCAACCAGAACGCAAGCGAGGCCGGTCGCGTGGGGTTGTGCTGGCCTTACCCGCTGCGTTCTGGTTGTTTTTCTTCTTTGTTGTCCCGCTCGTGATTGTGTTCGTGGTGAGTTTTCTCACACGCGGGCGCGGCGGGGTAGGTCAGTTACCCTTTACGCTGGAAAACTACGAGCGCGTCTTTGACGTTTTTCTGGGCGTGATTCAAAGCTCAGTGTGGATGGCGCTGCTCACGACGGTTGTCTGCCTGCTCATCGGCTACCCGCTGGCCTTTTTTATCGCCACGCGCCAGCGCCAGTGGGCGCGCACGCTGGCGCTGTTCCTGGTGATTCTGCCCTTCTGGACGAATTTCCTGGTGCGCACCTACGCGCTGCAAACCATCCTGGGGCGCGAGGGCATCATCAACAGCGTGCTGCTGCGCATCGGCTTTGCTGACTCGCTCCAGCTTCTCAACACGCCGGAGGCGGTGCTGCTCGGCCTGGTCTACGGCTTCCTGCCGTTTATGGTGCTGCCGATCTATGCGTCGGTGGAGCGCTTCGACTTCCGCTTTGTCGAGGCGGCCAACGACCTGGGCGCCAACGACCTGCGCACGTTCATCCGCGTGGTCTTTCCGCTGACGCTGCCGGGCGTGATCGCCGGCTCTATCCTGGTGTTTATCCCCACGATCGGTGCGTTCGTCACGCCGGACCTGCTGGGCGGGACGCGCGGCATCATGATTGGCAACCTGATTAACGACCAGTTCAAGGGGTCGGGCAACCAGCCGCTTGGCTCGGCGCTGTCAATCGTCATCATGGCGATGGTCATGCTGGCGCTGCTGGTTTACGTTCGCTTTGGTGACCGTGGAGATGACTGACGTGGCCAACCGCCCCCTGATGCCCCGGCAGCAGTCTGCCCCGGCGGTCGAGTTTAACGAGGCCGCCATCCGGCGCGACCTGCTGACGCGGCGCATCGGTAAGATCGGGCTGCACTTCAACCCCCTGTTCGCCTATTTCTTCCTGTGGGCGCCCATCCTCGTCCTCGTGATCTTCTCGTTCAACGCCGGGGCTTCCGTCTCGACCTGGGAAGGCTTCACCACCCAGTGGTACAGCAACATCCTCAACAACGCCATCAGCGCCGGCTCTGAGGCCGGGCGCTTCTCCACCACGCTGATGCTGAACGCGCTGCGCAACAGCCTGATCGTGAGCATTTCCGCCACGGTTATCTCGACGATCATCGGCACGATGGTGGCGCTCAGCCTGGCGCGCGGGCACTTCCCCGGCCGCAAGGTGCTGGACGCGGTGCTCTACCTGCCGGTCGTCATCCCGGAGATCACGCAGGCGGTCTCGCTGGCGATCTTCTTCAAGGTGCTGTTCGACTTTTTCGGCACGCTCACCGGCACGCGCATCAACACCGGCTTCGGCACGATCATCATCGCGCACGTGGCCTTCTGCATGTCCTACGTGGTGATCGTGGTGCGGGCGCGCCTGGCCGACATGAACCCGCGCCTTGAGGAAGCCGCCCGCGACCTGGGCGCGAACGAGTGGCAGACCTTCTGGCGCATCATCTTCCCGCTGATTCTGCCGGGCATCGTCGCCGGGGCGCTGCTGGCGTTCACCATCTCGCTGGACGATTTCGTGGTGACGTTCTTCAACGCCGGCATCGGCACGACCACGCTGCCGATCTTCGTCTACGGCATGCTCAAGACGCGCGTGCCGCCGGAGATCAACGCAATCTCGACGTTAATGCTGCTGGCCTCGACCGTGCTGGTGGGCATCTCGCTCGCCATGCAGGGCCGCCGCGCCGCGGTTAATGCTTAACGTGTTCCCATTCTGTGTTACCGTTCAAGGAGTTGAGGATGAAACGACTGTCCCTGGTGTTCGCGGTGATAGCTGCCGCTGTGGCGCTGCTGACGGCGCCGCTGGCCGCGCAGGACGCGGTTGAACCGTGGGTGTGCCCACAGAATTTCGCAGGCCAGCACATCAACGTTTTTAACTGGTCAACGTACATCGCCGACAACACAATGGATGATTTTGCCGCCGCGTGCGGCGTCACCTACACCTACGACAACTACGACAGCGACAAGTCCATGATTACCCTGCTGCGCCAGGGCAACCCCGGCTTCGACATTGTCGTGCCCAGCGACTACACCGTCCCGCTGATGATCGAGGAGGAGCTGCTGCTGCCGCTGGATCACGCGCTGCTGCCCAACCTCGACAACCTGGCGGAGGACCTGCGCCAGGCCCCCTTCGACCCGGAGAGCGTCTACACCGTGCCCTACCTGTGGGGGACGTTCGGCATCGGTTACAACACGGCGCGCGTCGCCGGGCCGGTGACGAGCTGGACGCAGTTCTTCGGCCACGACGGCCCGGTGGCGTGGGTTGATGACCCGCGTTCGATGTTCGCCATCGCCCTGCTGATGGTCGGCGCTGACCCCAACACGCGCGAGCCGGCGGACATCCAGGCCGCCAAGCAGTACCTGATCGAACACAGCGGCAACGTCGTTGTGATCGCCGCCGACGACGGCCAGGAGCTGCTGGCGCGCCGCGAGGTGGACATGGCCTTCGAGTACAACGGCGACGTGTACCAGCTCGCGCTTGACTGCCAGTGTGACGACTTCGCCTTCGCCGTCCCTGACGAGGGGACCGGCATCTCGGCGGGCTTTATCGCTATCCCGGTGGGCGCGCACAACCCGAAGCTGGCGCACGCCTTCATTGACTACACGCTGCACCCGCAGGTGAGCGCGGATATCGCCAACTACACGGCCTACCCGACGCCCAACCAGGCCGCCCTTGACCTGGGGCTGATTGACCCGGAGCAGGCCGCCAACGAGGGCATCTACCCGACCGGCGCGGCGCGCGCCAACCTGTTCTTTGTGCAGTACCAGGGCGACGAGATCGAAAGCCTGATGAACGCCGCCTGGGACGAGATCAAAGTCAAAATAGGCAGTTAATTTCCGCCGCTGCTGCGCCCCTCACCCCCGCGCTCAATGGGGGTGAGGGCGCGCTGAAATGGCGGCAAAACCTGGTGATTGTGTGTTGATTGTCCGTCTTTTGACAGAGGAGCGAACTGCGAGATGCGTGTCAGAATTGTTCTGCTCATTGCCGCGCTGCTGGCCCTGGCCGCGCCCGCCATGGCCCAGGAAAGCGAACCCTGGGCCTGCCCCGACGGCTTCCAGGGCCAGAGTATCAACGTCTTTAACTGGACGACCTATATCGCCGAAAACACGATGGACAACTTCGCCGCCGCCTGCGGCGTCACCTACACCTACGACAACTTCGACAGCAACGAATCCCTGGTGACCCGCATCCGCCAGGGCAACCCCGGCTACGACATCGTTGTGCCCAGCGATTACGCCGTCGCCACGATGATCGAGGAGGGGCTGCTGCTGCCGCTGGACCTGACGCGCATCCCCAACGTCGCCAACCTGGCCGAGGACCTGCGCGCGGCGCCCTACGACCCGGAAAGCGAGTTTTCCGTGCCGTACCTGTGGGGCACGTTCGGCATCGGCTACAACGCCAGCAAGGTCTCCGGGCCGGTGACGGGCTGGGCGCAGTTCTTCGAGCATGACGGCCCGGTCGCCTGGACCGACGACGCGCGCGTGATGCTCAGCATCGGGCTGGTGATGACCGGCGGCGACCCCAACTCCAGCGACCCAGCGGAGGTCGAGGCCGCCAAGCAGTATTTGATCGAACACAGCGACAACGTGGTCGTGATCGCCGCCGACGACGGCCAGGAGCTGCTGGCCCGCGAGGAAGTGGACATGGCTATCGAGTACAACGGCGACATCTTCCAGCTCGCGGTGGACTGTGAGTGCGAGGATTTCGTCTTTGTCGTGCCGGTCGAGGGCACGGGCATCTCGTCCGGCTTCCTGGCCGTGCCGGTGGGCGCGCAGAACCCCGACCTGGCGATGGTGTTCATTGACTACATCCTGGACCCGCAGGTCAGCGCCGACATCGCCAACTACACCACCTACCCCACGCCGAACCAGGCCGCCATTGACCTGGGCCTGATTGACCCGCTGCTGCTGAACAACCCCGGCATCTACCCGCCGGAGGAGGCGCGCGCCAACCTGTTCTTCCTGCTGCTTCAGGACCCGGACACCGAGCAGTTGTTCAACGACACCTGGGACGAGATCAGGATCAGCATTCAGGCCGGGTAATTCTTCTCACCCCCTTTGCTTTCCCCTTTCTGCCTGCGCAGGCGGAGAGGGGGAAGCGGCAGGGTTTATCTGTGACAGATGCGTTCGTGTGCAGACGAGGTAAGCAATAACAGCCAGATGGCCGCAGTTGATGTCGAGCTGATCAACGTAACCAAAGTGTTCGGGTCGCGCCGCGGCGAGGATGTGCACGCGGTCGAGAACGTCTCGCTGCAAATCTACCAGGGCGAGTTCTTCGCGCTGCTGGGGCCGAGCGGCTGTGGCAAGACGACCACGCTGCGCCTGATCGCCGGTTTCGAGGACACCACCTCCGGCGAGATCCTCATTCGCGGCAAGGCCGTGCAGGATGTGCCGCCGTTCCACCGCCCGGTGAACACCGTCTTTCAGGACTACGCCCTGTTCCCGCACATGTCCGTGCTGCAAAACGTGATGTTCGGCCTGCAGATGGAGGGCGTGGGCCGCGCCGAGGCCCGCCGCCGCGCCGTCGAGGCGCTGGAGCAGGTGCGCCTGCCCAACGTGCTCGACCGCCGCCCGGCGCAGCTTTCCGGCGGCCAGCAGCAGCGCGTGGCGCTGGCGCGCGCCCTGGTCAAAAAGCCGACGGTGCTGCTGCTGGACGAGCCGCTGGGCGCGCTGGACCTCAAGCTGCGCAAGGCGATGCAGTTTGAACTCAAGGCCATGCAGAAAAGCCTGGGCATCACGTTCATCTTCGTGACGCACGACCAGGAAGAGGCCATGACCATGTCCGACCGCATCGCCGTCATGGACGCCGGCCACGTGCTCCAGGTGGGGACGCCGGAGGAAGTCTACGAGACGCCGGCCACGCAGTTCGTCGCCGACTTCATCGGCGAGACCAATTTCATCAAGGCGCAGGTCGTCAGCGCCGACGAGCCGTTCACGCTGGTGCAGCTTAACGAGCGCGCGCGCTTCCGCGTCGTGCCCGGCGACAACGCCGTCGCCCCCGGCCAGGAAGTCACCGTTGCCCTGCGCCCGGAAAAAGTCAACCTGTTCCAGACGCGCGGCACGGTCGAATACGAGGAAGGCTCGACCGAGTCGGTGGACGAATACAAGCGCTCGCTGCTGCGCGACCCCAACATCAACCTCATCGTGGGCCGGGTGCGCCAGGCTATTTACATCGGCACGGATACGCGCTATGTTGTAGACATCGGCCTGAACGGCGGCGCACAGTCGGTTGTGGCGCGCGTGCAGAACTTCGGCCTGCGCTCTGACACCTTTTTTGACCAGGGGCAGGATGTCTACGTGTTCTGGAACACAGAGAACGCGCGCATCCTTCAATCCTGAGCGCGGGCGCGTCGGACTTCAGAGGCTGCCCGCGGGGCGGCCTTTTTGATCGCAGCAGAGGGCTTTCATGTACATTTCGCTCATTCGCGCCAAGCTGCACCAGGCGCGCATCACCGGCGCCGAGCCGGACTACGTGGGCAGCATCGCCATTGACAGCGACCTGCTGGCGCAGGCCGGCATCTACCCTTACGAGAAGGTGCTGGTGGCCGACATCGAAACCGGCGCGCGCCTGGAAACCTACACCATCCCGGCCCCGGCGGGCAGCCGCACCGTCGAGATGAACGGCGCGGCGGCGCGGCTGAT
>CAZDVL010000131.1:0-6924 GCA_964508745.1 uncultured Anaerolineaceae bacterium
GAGCTGCTGGCGGCAGGTATCGCGCCGTATGCGACGCTGTTCCACTGGGATCTTCCCTATGACCTGTACTGCCGGGGCGGCTGGCTCAACCGCGAGTCCGCTGATTGGTTTGCCGAGTACGCCAGCCTGATGGCGGGCAGGCTGGGCGACCGTGTAAAACACTGGATGACCTTTAACGAACATTCGGTATTTGTGCTGCTGGGCCACCAGACCGGCGCGCACGCGCCTGGCGACTGCTGGAGCCAGCCGAAGATTCTGCGTATTGCCCACCATGTCCTGCTGGCGCACGGCAAGGGCGTGCAGGCTGTTCGCGCGGCGGCGCCGGGGCCGGTTAAGGTGGCCGCTGTGCCGACGGGCACGGTGACAATCCCTGCCAGCGGTTCGGCGCGGGACATTGAAGCGGCGCGGCAGGCGATGTTCAGCATCGCCGGCACCGGCCTGTGGAGCCATTCGTGGTGGATGGACCCCTGCATCCTGGGGCACTATCCGGCGGATGGGCTGGCGCTCTACGAGCAGGATATGCCCGCAATTCAGGCCGGCGACATGGAGACAATTTGCCAGCCGCTTGACTTCTACGCCATGAACATTTATCAGGGCGGCACGGTTCGCGCCGGCGGGGGCGGCGAGCCGGAGCTGCTGCCGAACCCGATGGGTGAGCCGACAACCTCTTTCCCCTGGCCCGTCACGCCGGACGCGCTGTACTGGGGGCCGCGTTTTGTCTATGAGCGCTATAAACTGCCGGTGTATATCGCTGAAAATGGCCTGGCCAACCCGGACTGGGTGTCGCTGGACGGCAAAGTGCATGACCCACAGCGCATTGACTTTACAGCGCGCTACCTTGCCAGCTTCCGCCGCGCCGCCGATGATGGCGTTGAAATCGGCGGTTATTTCCACTGGTCAATTCTCGATAACTTCGAATGGGGCTTCGGGATGCGGCACCGTTTCGGCCTGATTTATGTCGATTACCTCACCCAGCAGCGCACGCTTAAGGATTCCGCCTACTGGTATCGCGGGGTGATCGCCAGCAACGGCGCCCAGCTCGCCGGGCCGGCGGACGCCGCTTCTGGCTGACGCGCTGGGTAAAACGAAGGAGTCTTTGCTGATGAATGCGTTTGAGCGCGTTACCCGGCGTCTTCAGGGCGAGGCCGTGGACCGCCCGCCGAATTTCGACATTATGATGCAGTTCGCCGCGCATTACAGCGGCTATCCGCTGTCGCGCTACTATCAGGATTACCGGGTGCTGGTGGAGGCCAACCTGGCGGTGCTGCGCGACTTTGACCTGGACATTGTGCAGGCCATCTCTGACCCTTATCGCGAGGCCGCGGACTTCGGCGCGCAGATCGAGTTCCCGGAGGACAGCCTGCCGGTCTCGAAGGTGCATCTGCTGGCGGACCCGGACGACCTGAACCGGCTGAAAGCGCCTGACCCGGCCTCAGGGCGGCGCATGAGCGACCGGCTGGAGGCGATCCGCCTGTTCCGCGAGGAGGTGGGCGGCGAAGTGCCGATCATGGGGTGGGTCGAGGGCGCGCTGGCCGAGGCCGCTGACCTGCGCGGCGTGGCCAACCTGATGACCGACTTTTATGACCGCCCGGAGTGGGTTGAGGAGCTGCTGGAAACCTGCGTTGAGGTGGAGATCGCCTTCGCGCGGGCGCAGATTGAGGCCGGCGCCGACATCATTGGCCTGGGCGACGCGGTCGCCTCACAGATCGCGCCGCGCCTGTACGCGCGTTATGCGCTGCCCTACGAACAGCGCATCTTCGCCGCCGTGCGCGAAGCGGGCGGCCTGGCGCGGCTGCATATCTGCGGCAACACGACGAAAATCGTTGACCAGATGGCCCTCAGCGGCGCTGACATCATTGACATTGACTGGATGGTGGACATGGAGTCCGCCGCGCGGGCCTTCGGCCAGACGGCCATTTGCGGCAATTTCGACCCTGTGGCCGTCATGCTTCAGGGCACGCCCGCCGATGTCTACGCGGCCGCGCAGAACTGTATGCGCCAGGGCGGCCCGCGGGCGATCAGCGCCGCCGGCTGCGAGATTCCCGACGGCACGCCGCACGATAATCTGCGGGCGCAGGCGCGCGCGCTGCGCGATTTTGGCGCGGCGCGCTGAATGTGTGGCAGAATAGACCGTAACGAATACTGACTTGTGCGCAGAGGCAAACAATCGCATGGACGACTCCGTACTGCAGGACATCTACAACGGTATTCTGGAAGGCAAGGCCAAGATTGTGCCGGGCAAAGTACAGGAAGCGCTGGACAGCGGCGTGGGCGCGGTGCAGATTTTGAACGAAGGCATGATCCGCGCGATGGCTGAGGTGGGCCGGCTGTACGAAGAGGGTGAATATTTCGTGCCGGAGATGCTGATCGCTGCCCGCGCCATGAAAGAGGGGCTGGCGGTGCTGCGGCCTCATCTGCTGCGCGCCGATGTGAAGTCTGCCGGAAAGGTGGCCGCTGGCACAGTCCAGGGTGACCTGCACGACATCGGTAAAAACCTGGTGGCGCTGATGCTTGAGGGCGCCGGGTTTGAGATTGTGGACCTGGGCGTGGACGTGTCGGCTGAGAAATTCATCGCGGCGGTGCGGGAACATAACGTGGACATCATCGCCATGTCGGCGCTGCTGACAACCACCATGTCGCACATGAAGGACACAGTTGAGGCGCTGAAAGCCGCTGGCCTGCGCGATAAGGTCAAAGTGATGATCGGCGGCGCGCCTGTCACCCAGTCGTATGCCACCGAAGTCGGCGCGGACGGCTATGCGCCGGACGCCAGCCAGGCGGTGGCGCTGGCGAAGTCGCTGATTGCCTGACGCCCCGGCGGCGTCACAGGGCCGCCTCCAGAATGGCGGCCAGCTCGTCATTCGTCAGCGCGATGGGGTTCGCCTTCATGCTGCTGGCGTGGGCGCTCGCCGCGACAACCGCCGGGATGTCGGCGGGTGAGATGCCATAGTGGCGCAGCGGCGGTATGTTCAGGTCCGCCAGCAGCATGTGCAGCCACGCAACCCCGTCGTCGGCGTGCGCGTCGGTGCGCCCTGTGAGCAGCCGGGCGATCTCGTCGTAACGCCGCAGGGCCGGGTTCTGCGGCTGGCGCTGCCGCAGCGCCCGAATGTTGGCCGCTGCCACATAGGGCAGCAGCGCGGCGCAGAGCGCGCCGTGCGGCGCGTGGAACATTCCGCCCAGCGGCCCGGCAAACCCGTGAACTGCCCCCAGCCCCGCGTTCGCCAGCGCCAGCCCGCCGAACAGGCTGGTCAGCGCCATCGCGGCGCGGGCTTCGGCGTCGCCGCCGTCGGCGTACACGCGGCGCAGCGCGCGCGCGCCGGTTGCTATGCCTTCACGACACAGCGCGTCGGTGAGCGGATTGGCGCGCGCCGACACAAACGGCTCGATCACCTGAGTGAGCGCGTCCATGCCCGTTCTGGCCGTGATCTCTGGCGGGACCGAGTGCGTCAGCTCCGGGTCAACGAGGGCCACGCGCGGCAGCATCAGCGGGCTGCGCAGGCTGACCTTGACGCGGTGCTGCGGCGATTCCAGCACGGCGTTGCGCGTGACTTCTGTGCCGGTCCCGGCGGTGGTGGGGATGGCGATGACCGGCAGCGGCGGGTTGGCGAGCGGCTGGCCCTTGCCGATGACTTCCAGGTAGTCGAGCGGGCCGCCGGGGTTGGTCGCCAGCGCCGCCGCCGCTTTGCCGCTGTCTATGGCGCTGCCGCCGCCGATGGCGATCACCAGGTCGCAGCCCTCGGCCCTGGCCCGGTCCGCGCCGCTGGCCGCCAGGTCAACGGTCGGCTCGCCGCTGACAGTAAAACGCACCTGCTGCACGCGGTGCTCGTCCAGCGCGTCGAACAGGGCCTGCGCGCGCTGGCTGGACGCGCCCGCGACGACCAGCGCGCGCGCGCCCAGGCTGGCCGCCAGCGCGCCAGCGTCGCTCAGTTTGCCCGCCCCGAACACGATGCGGCCTGCGGTTGCGAATTCAAATGGCATGGACGCCCTCTGCGGCGGGTTCAAACGGCACAAGCTGCACCTGCTGGCTGTAACGTTCGATGTCGGCGCGGCTGCACTGGGCCGTACCCGGCATCGTGCAGACCGCCGCCGCCGCGCCGAAGCCGAGCCGCAGGCCGAATTCGATGGATTCGCCGCGCGTGGCGGCGTAGACCAGCCCGGTGAGCACGGCATCGCCCGCGCCGGCGGTGGTGACGACATTGACCGGCAGCGGCGGAATGTAGTAAGCGCGCTCTGGCAGGACGGCCAGGCCGCCGCCCGCGCCCAGGCTGATGACCGGCACCGCGCCGTAACGCGCCAGCGCCGCGCGCCCGGCGCGATAGGCCGCTTCCAGCGAGTCGATCGGGTGGCCCGCCAGCCCCGCCAGCTCGTCGCGGTTGGGCTTGATGAACGTCGGGCCGGCGCGCAGCCCGGCGCTCAGGTTTGGCTCGCCAGCGTCGAAGTACACCGGCAGGCCGCGCGCGCGCGCCAGGCTGATCAGGTCGGTGTAAAAGGTGGGCGGCACGCCGTGCGGCAGCGTCCCGCCCAGGACGACACAGGTGGCCTCGTCCAGCGCGCGCTGGTAGCGCTCGTACAGCGCGGCGATGTGCTGCGCGCTGACCTTAAGCGATGAATACGTGATGGCCACCTCGCCCTGGCCGTCCTCAGAGACGATCTGGATGTTGCGGCGCGACTCGCCGTCCACCGGCGTGAAGTCGGTGGTGACGTTCTGGGCGTGCAGGATGCTCTCGACCAGCGCGCCCACCGGCCCGGCAGCGAAGCCCAGCGCCAGCGAGGGCACGCCCAGCTCGCCCAGAATCCACGAAACGTTGGTGGATTTTCCGCCCATCGTGACCAGAACGTCGCGGGCGCGCAGCGTGGCGTTGAAGCGGAACGAAGGCACGAACACGATATGGTCAACCGAGGTGTTGGCCGCGACGGTGACGATCATAAGCGTCAGTGACCGCCCCAGCGCGCGATCGCGGCGTCCAGCGCGGCGCGCTGTTCCGCCAGCAGGTCGCGCCCGCCCAGCGCCTGCTGCGCCATCAGGATGCAGTAGGCGTTGGTGTCGAAGCGCTCGACGGCGTCGAAGGCAGCCTCGATGTCCTTGCCCATCAGAAAGATGCCGTGCCAGGGGGCGATCACGCCCGCCGCCTGTTTGGCGATGCGCGCTTCCTGGCCGCGCAGCGCGTCGGCCACCAGCGCCGCCAGCTCTGCGCTGTGCGCGGGGGCGTAGTCAATGCATTGGACCACGCCGAACTTGAGGTTGGCCTCCAGCACCGGCGGCATGGACAGGCCCATCGCCGCGAACACCAGCACGTTGCGCGCGTGGGCGTGGATCACGCCTGTGCCGTGTTCCCTGAATTCGCGGTGCAGCCTGAAATGCACATTCGACTCGCGCGATGTGCCGCCGCTGCCCTCCAGAATGTTGCCGTCAAGGTCAACAACCAGGATGTCTTCCGGCGCGAGATGCCATTGGCGGCGCGACCCGCTGAAACGCGGCGACATGCACACAACGTCGCCCACGCGGGCGCTGATGTTGCCGCCGGCGGCGTCGGTCAGGTTGCGCTCGAACATGAGGCGGCCCAGCTCTGCTACACGCGCGCGCATCTGCTGCACAGCGCTGTCCGCTGTTGAGTAAGCGGTCATCGGTGTCCTCTTTTGCCCAGGCGGACGTTGTCAGGGTCTATTTTACGCCCGGCGCGCGCGCGGCACAACACGCGCCCGCCAGCCCGCAGGCCGCCTGTGCGAACGGCGCGCGCTCAGCCGCCCTCGGCGAAGCGCCAGCGTGTGGCGGTGTTGGGGAAATCGCGTTCCAGCCAGGCGAACACGGTGTGCGGCCTGAGCGTGAACCAGACCGCGCCGGGGTCGCTGGCGTCCGGTTGATAAGGCGGGTACTTGGCGGCGTAGAGGCTGACGACCTGCGCCAGCAGCGCCGGGCTGGTTACTTCGACGATCGTCCCCTCGACGATAACAACCTCGTCGCCGCTTTCAAGGTGCACGACCGCTTCCGGGATGTGGGCGAAGTTGCGCGTTTTGCGCGCCTGCCGGTCGCTGCCGAAGTAGAGCGCGCCGTCCACCCAGACGCCCCACACGGGCGCGGCGTGCGGGCGGCCGTCGGGGCGCGTCGAACAGACCCAGTAACTGCGCGCCTGTGACATCCGTTCAGCGACCCATTCCCAGGCCAGCAGGCCGGCGCTGCCGGCGGCGATGCCGTAATTCTGCATCTGTGGGCGGTCGGGCTGGGGTACGGCGTGCTGGTGGTCGGGCATGGCTGGCGCTCCTGTGCAAACAGACAAAACGGGCCGGAAAGTTTAGCAGAGGGCGGCGACAGCCGTAAGTGTCAGAAAGCCCGCCGGGGCAGCGGGCGCTCCCGGCGGGCGGACAGGCAGAAAGCTACTCGACGGTGACGCTTTTGGCCAGGTTGCGCGGCTGATCCACATCTGCCCCGCGCCGCACCGCGATGTGGTAAGCCAGCAGCTGCAGCGGGATCACGGCGATGGCCGGGCTGAGCAGCGGCGGCGTCGGCGGCACATACAGCACGTGGTCAGCTTTGCTGGCGATGAACGTGTCGCCGGCGGTCGCCAGCGCGATGACGATGCCGCCGCGCGCCTTCGCCTGTTCGATCTGGCTGACCATCTTGTCGTAGAGCGCGTCCTTCAGCGCGATCGCCAGCACCGGCATGTGCTCGTCAATCAGCGCGATCGGCCCGTGCTTCATCTCGCCCGCCGGGTAACCTTCAGCGTGGATGTAGCTGATCTCCTTGAGTTTGAGCGCGCCCTCTAACGCGATGGGGTAGTTGATGCCCCGGCCCAGGTAGAGGAAATCGCGGTAGTGATGCAGATGGCCGGCCAGCTCCTCTACCTGCGGGTCGCACTCCAGCGTGCGGCCCACCAGGTCGGGCAGGCGGGCGAGGTCGCGCACATACTGGCCGCGCTGTTCCGGCGT
>CAZDVL010000132.1:0-1425 GCA_964508745.1 uncultured Anaerolineaceae bacterium
GTCAGCGTCAGGGCGTACTCGATCCGCCCGTCGCTGGCGCTGTTCTTCAGGGTGAAAGCAGGCTGGCCGCCGAAAAAGCTGCCGGCCCCGACGGCGGCGCCGTCAGCCAGCACAAGCTCCACCATCTGCGGGTCGTAGGCGACGATCAGGCTGATGCCGTAGACGCCGTCCGCGCCGCTGACCTGCGCCGTCACCGTGAATTCCTGCCCGGCGGCGACCGGCCCTGACGGCGGCGCCAGCCACACATAGGGGGTCGCCTGCTGCGCGCCGGCGGCCGCGGCCACGATCAGCGCCAGCCCGGCGATGGCGACGGCCGCGAAACTGGCTAAACGCATCGTTCGCATGGCTGTGTTCCTCTCTCCCGCTGCCCTTTGGCATTTCGTTAGCGCGCTGCGTACTTCACGACGAGAGGGTATGCGCCGCAGCCGGCGCATACCCCCCTCATATCTTACATTGGGCGGGCAGGCCGCGCGTTTATGGCTGCGCTGCCATGCCGTAGTTGCCGCCGACCAGCACCAGGTCGCTGATGTCTACCGCGCTGTCGGCGTTCAGGTCGGCGCTGCCGGGGGCGGGCGGAACCGCCGCGCCGAAGTTCGCGCCGATGAACGTCGCGTCGGCGATGTCCACCGCGCCGTCGTCGTTGGTGTCGCCCGCCAGCAGCGTGTCGGCCCCGGCGTCCACCGTGCTGCCGCCGGTCTCGACCGCCACCGTCCTGCTGACCGGCAGGTGCTGCGGCGCGCTCAGGTGCAGGACATACGCGCCCAGCGCCACGTTGCTGAAGCTGTAGCTGCCGTCCGCGTCGGTGGTGGTTTCGGCCACCAGGCTGTGGTCAGGCGCGTAAAGCTGCGCCGTGATGCCGGCGTTGTCCGGCCGATTCTGGTAGTGGGCGACGCCGACAATCGTGCTTGGCTGCGTCGGCTCCGGCGTGACCGGCGGGGCGGTCGGCGCCGGGGTGGTTGGTTCTGCCGTCGGTTCCTGTGTGGGGGCCGGCGGTTCGTTGACCAGCAGGCTGCCGTTGATGACCTCGACCGGCAGTTCCTGGCCGTTTTCGTCCACAGCCAGCACCGCGCACGTCAGGTCGCTGGTTCCGGCGGCGTTCACGGTGTAGTGCAGCGTGAAGGCGGTGCCGCTGCCAGAGAAGGCCGCGTTCGGCGCCAGCAGGCTGGCCGCCACCATCCACGTGCCGTCGGCCTGGTAGCCGCCGTCCACGAAGAAGCTGTTCGCCGCCGTGAACACGTCGCCGTCCGCGCGGCTCGTCCCGCTGATGATGCCCGCGTTGGCCGAACACTGCGCCTGGAGGCCGTACAGGCCGGTGATGTTGGCCAGCTTGAGCGCGACGCTCACGGCCTGGCCGGGTTCCGCTGACGGCGGCGCCACGTCCACGATCACGGCGGGGCCTGTCGGCGGCGGCGTGGTCGGCGGCGG
>CAZDVL010000132.1:1525-6923 GCA_964508745.1 uncultured Anaerolineaceae bacterium
GCGCCACGTCCACGATCACGGCGGGGCCTGTCGGCGGCGGCGTGGTCGGCGGCGGCGTGGTCGGCGGCGGCGTGGTCGGCGGCGGCGGCGTGGTCGGCTGCTGGCCGTTCCACCAGGGCAGATGGCCGCCGTCCACCACGTAGGTCGTCGGGAAATTCACGCCGGTGTCGTCAAACTGCGTGTCGTAGCCCAGGTTGATAATGACCTCGGCTGAGCTGCCGAACAGCGGCGACACGTACTGGCGCACGCAGGCGTTCGACTTGCAGAAGTCGCTGTTACGATCAACCGAGTTGCCGAATATATCGGTGAAGAACTCGCCGCGACGGGTTTCGCGCCAGCCGTAGAAGTTGAAATTCTCCAGCTTGCGCTTGTTGCCGCTGCCGCCGGTCCACACCCAGGTGGCCGGGTTGTTCGGGTCAAGCCCGGCGTAATGGTCGGCCGTCGGCACTTCGCCCATCAGCCAGCCCATGTCAATGCCCACGCCGCCGCGCCCGTACCAGACCTCCCAGATATTGAGGCCGTACTGCTGGAACTCAGCCAGGCTGGAGACGAACTTGTTGGGGCGCACGCCGTTGTCGCCCACGCGCACGGACTGGCTGACCACGGTGCCGAAGTCCATCCAGCCCTGCAGATACGACACGTCAAGCTGGCCGCCGGAGCAGTGGGCCACCGCCACCTCGTAGCTGTGATACTGCCCGCGCCGCTCTGAGGGGCGCACGTCCATGTGAATGCGCACGCGCAGGTCGTCGCACGGGTCGGCGGTCGGGGCCGGGCTGCCGGGGTTGCTGCGGTGGATGTAGAACACCTTGTAGCCGTTGTGCTTGTAAAAGTTCTCGTTGGGGGTGGCTTCGTCGCCGCCGAACACCAGCGGCGCGAAGGGCGAGCCGGGCGGATTGGGGTTCGCGCCGTGCTCGTGGCCATACCAGCAGCCCGTCACCGGGTCAACTGCCGGGTGCCACCTGGTCGGGTCGTGCTGCGAGTCGTCGCAGTAGGGGCCGGGGGGCGGCGCGTTCTGCGCCTGCGCTGCCTGCGGCACTGCGCTCAGGCCAAACGCGAACACCAGTGCCAGCGCTCCGGCCAGGAGCAGCAGTCGCCTGTTAATCCATGATGCTGCGCTCATACGCTTTCTCCTCTTCGTTCTCGTGAAGCGCTTTCACTACGATACTTTACGTTTTTTGGAATTCAATCGCGCGTGATAGCCTATTGGTCCTAGAGAAAGCGTTAACTGAGAATGAAGTACTACTGACTTCTTAAGCGCTGTAAATAACCTCCAATCTTACTAACCCAATTCAAACCGTCATGGTTTGCCGGCTGTTACAGCGCCGGCCTGTCCAGCCGCCACAGCCGCGTGGTGCCGTCCTCGCTGCCAGACGCCAGCAGGCTGCCGTCCGGGCTGAAGGCGACCGCGTGCACCGGCCACAGGTGCCCTTCCAGCACCGCCAGCAGCGCGCCGCTGGCCGCGTCCCACAGGCGCACCGTGTGATCCAGCCCGCCGGAGGCCAGCAGCCGGCCGTCAGGGCTGAACGCCAGCGCGAGGATGTTGGCCGTGTGGCCTTCCAGCGCCGCGCGCTCGTCGCCGCTGGCGATGTCGAACAGGCGCACGACGTTGTTCCAGTAGGCCGAGGCGATCAGGCTGCGGTCCGGCGCGATGGCCGAGGCGGTAATGCCGTCGCCGTGGCTGCACAGCAGGTGCAGGCCGGCCCCGACCTCTACTTTCGAGAGCTGGGTGATGTCGCCGTAGGTGTTCGATGTCAGCAGCGTCTGCTCGCTGCTCAGCGACAGGTTGCGCACCGGCCCGCCCTGGCTGCCGGTCGAGCCGAGCTTAGCCCCGGTCGCCACATCCCACAGGCTGGCGGTGGTGTCGGCGCTGCCGGAGGCCAGCGCCGCGCCGTCCGCGCTGAACGCCAGGCTGAGCACCCGGTTGTTGTGCGCTGTTATACTGCGCGGCGCCGCGCCGCCGTCCAGCGGCCAGATTTCGATGATGCCGTATTCGCCGCCGGCCGCCAGCAGCGCGCCGTCTGGGCTGAAGGCCAGCGCCTCGACCCAACCGCCGCTGCCGCTGATCTGCTGGCGCAGGCTGGCCGTGGCCAGGTCCCACACTTTGATGGCGCGGTCCTCGGTGAGCAGGTTGCCGCCGCCGGCCGCCAGCAGCGCGCCGTCCGGGCTGAACGCCAGGCCGTTGACCGCGCCGCCGTGCCAGCCTTCGAGCGCGGCGGTCTGCGCGCCGCTGGCGGCGTCCCACAGACGCAGGCTGCCGTCGCGCGCGGCGGTGGCCAGCAGCGCGCCGTCCGGGCTGAAGGCCAGCGCCCGCGCCGCGCCGTCGCCAGCGTTGAGCGCGGCGGCTGGCGCGCCGGTGGCCGCGTCCCACAGCAGCGCCTGTCCGCGCGCGCTGGCCGCCGCCAGGCGGCGCCCATCGGGGCTGAAGGCCAGGCTGTAAACCACCGCGTCCGCCGCCAGCCGCAGCGGGCCGCCGCCCGCCAGTTCCCACACGCGCACCACGCCGTCGCGCCCGGCCGCCGCGACGCGCGCGCCGTCGGGGCTGAAGGCAGCGCTGTAGGCCCAGTCGTCCAGCTCTTTGACCCAGCCGGACGCCGCGCCGCTGGCCGCGTCCCACAGGCGCACCGTCCGGTCGCGCCCGCCAGAGACGATCAGCGCGCCGTCCGGGCTGAAGGCGACGCTCTCCACGCCGTCGCTGTGGCCCTCCAGCGTGGCGCGCGGCGCGCCGTCGCTGGCGCTCCACAGGCGCACGGTTTTGTCGAAGCTGGCCGAGGCGATCAGCGTCCCGTCGGGGCTGAAAGCGATGTCGTTGACATCGCTGCTGTGCCCGCTGAGGACGGCGACCGGCGCGCCGCTGGCCGCGTCCCACAGGCGCGCCGTGTTGTCCCAACTGGCGGACGCGATCCGCTGGCCGTCCGGGCTGAAGGCGACGCCCGCGACCGGCTCGGTGTGGCCGCCCAGAAACAGCGGCTGCCGGTCGAGGTCGCGCGCGTCGTAGACCCACACGCCGGTTGAGGCGGCCACCGCCAGCCGCGCGCCGTCCGGCGACCAGGCCGCGTCGTTCACCCAGCCGCGCCCCAGCATGGCGGCCGGCTCGACGGTGACGGCGGCGGCCTGCGCCGGGGCCTGCGCGCAGCCCGCCAGCAGCGCGCCGGTTAGCGCGGCGGCCAGCGCGACGCTGTGGAGACGTTTCAGACAGCCCATTGTGCGCTCTCACGGTCACTCGCGGACAGATCGGGCTGAATGATAGCAGAAACGCGGGCGCAGGCCGGCGCGAATAGGCCGAATTACCCACTGTCGCCCTGGTGGAGCGCCGTGTCCATAGCCGCGTCAGGGGCGCGGTGATACAATCTGGCTAAAGCGTTCTTGTGACCCGTTTACGCACACTACAGGACAGTTTACATGCCTAACAAGGATTATCTCTTTCGCGGCGACCTGGCTGAGCTTGACCCCGATGTGGCCGAGCTGATTCGCCATGAGACGGCCCGCCAGGCCCGCCACCTGATTCTGATCCCCTCGGAAAGCACGATCCCGGCGGCCGTGCGCGACACGCTCAGCTCGGCCTTCCACAATATTTACGCCGAGGGCTACCCGTTAGATGAAACGCGCGCCATGGCCGAGGCCGAGCTGCTGGACTATCACCAGCGCCTGCCGGAGTACCGCCGCGTCGCCGACAAGCGCTACTACAAGGGCACGGCCTACGTCAACATCATCGAATCGCTGGCGCGGCGGCGCGCGGCGGAGCTGTTTGCCACCGCCGCCTGGCCCGCCGACCGGCTGTTCGTGAACGTGCAGCCGCTTTCCGGCGCGCCCGCCAACAACGCCATCTACACGGCGCTGCTCAACATTGGCGACACGGTGCTGGGCATGGACCTGTTCCAGGGCGGCCATCTGACGCACGGCAGCCCGGTCAACCGCAGCGGCATCAATTACCACATCGTCAGCTACGGCGTGAACCCGGACACCGAACGCCTGGATTACGACCAGATCATGGCGCTGGCGCTGGAACACCGCCCGAAGATGATTATCGCCGGCTACAGCAGCTACCCCTTCGCGCCCGATTTCCAGCGCTTCCGCGAGATCGCCGACGCGGTTGGCGCTTACCTGCTGGCGGACATCGCCCACGTGGCCGGGCTGGCCGCCGCCGGCGTTTTCCCGAACCCGGTGGGCGTCGCCGATGTGGTCAATTTCACCTCACACAAAACGCTGGCCGGGCCGCGCGGGGCCGTGATTATCACCCACCGCGCCGACCTGTCCGCCAAAATTGACCGCGCCGTGTTCCCCGGCGAGCAGGGCGGGCCGCACATCAACAGCATCGCCGCGCTGGCGGTGGCGCTGCGCCTGGCCCGCACCGACCAGTTCCGCGCGCTGCAGCAGCAGACGGTGCGCAACGCGGCGCGCCTGGCGGAGCAGTTGGCCGCGCGCGGCCTGCGCATCCCGCACGGCGGCACAGACACGCACCTGCTGCTGGTGGACTGCCGCAGCATCACCGGGCCGGACGGAACCGCGCTCAGCGGCGACATGGCGGCGCGCATCCTGGAGCTGGCCGGCATCGTCGTCAACCGCCAGACGATCCCCGGCGACACCGCCGCGCTGCGCCCCTCTGGCCTGCGCCTGGGCACGCCCTGGATCACCCAGCGCGGCTTCCACGAGGCCGAGATTGACCGCCTGGCGCAGATTATCGCTGATCTGCTGCAGGCGTGCGTGCCCTTCAGCTACAGCGGGCGGCGCCGCCCCGAAGCGCGCGCCAAAGTCCCGTTCGCGGCGCTGGAACAGGCGCGGCAGGCGGTCTACGAGCTGGCCGGCAGCGCCGGCATCGACACCGACGTGCAGGCCGACGGCTACCCGCACTTCTACGAGCCGCCGCGCGACGGCGCGGCCCCTGGCTGGCAGACGCTGGAGATCGCCGGCGCTGAGGCGGCCGCCTTCCTGAACGCCGCGCTGACCAGCGACATCGGCGCGCTCCAGCCCGGCCAGCAGCAGGCGGCGTGGCTGCTCGACGCCGACGGCGCGCCCATCAGCCGCGCGCTGGTCGAGCTGGCGGGCGGCGGTTATCGCGTCCATGTGGCCGAAAACGCAGAGCGCGCCGCCGTCTGGCTGCGCGCGCTGTCTGACGGCCTGGTCCTGTTCGACCCGTCCGACCCGTATGCCTCAGTGCCCGGCCCGGTGGATGTGCGCCTGCTGGGCGCGGCCAGCGTCCGCCCGCCGGCTGAGGTTTTCGCCAGCGGCGGCGGCTATGCGCACAAGACCTACGCCGTCGGCGTGAACGGCCCGCGTTACGCCGGCCCGCGGCCGGAGGCGCTGCCGCCGTTTGAGTGGGCCGAGGCCGAACCCGACACGCTGAAAACGACGCCGCTGCACAGCCTGCACCGCGAGCTGGGCGCGAAGATGGTCCCCTTCG
>CAZDVL010000133.1:0-6881 GCA_964508745.1 uncultured Anaerolineaceae bacterium
TGGCTGTTGTCCAGGCCGGCCAGCCGCGTGCCGTCCGGCGAGAGCGCGTGGGCGAAAATCGTGCTCGGCTCGTCGAGGCTGTCCAGGCGGCCCAGGTAGGCCAGGCGCGCCACGCTGTCGAGCGTGATAGGGGCGGCTGATTCCGCCCAGGCGGGCGGCGGCAGCGTCGGCACAACGTGCGAGTCGGGCGCGGCCTGCGGCGCACAGGCCGCCAGCAGGATCAGCGTGAGCAGCAGCCAGCGGCGCATCTTACGGCGCGACCGTTTCCAGCGGGAACACGTCAATGCTGCCCATGATCACGCTAAAGACGGGAATCTGGCGCAGGCCGCACTCGCCCTCGAAGGCCTCGATCTGGCCGTTGTTGTTGAGGTCGAAGCCGTTGACCAGGCGGTCGGCCATCTGGCGGGCGTCGCTGGCCTGGGCTGCGACGGCCTCGACGCTGGACGCGGCCAGCAGGGCGCGCTCCAGCTCGGTAATCTGCGCGGTGCGGGCGCGCGCGTTGTTGAGGCAGACGCGGATCAGCTCGGCGTCGCCCTGGAAGCGGCGCACGTCCAGCTCAAGGTCGAACAGGGCGGCGAGCTGTTCGCCGATCTGGTTCAGGCGCGCGGCGGGCCGCCGCCCGGCGCCGCGATTGTCGAGCGCTTCGTCCAGGCGAGCCGCGATCGCGTCCAGGTAGTAGGGCACGCCCAACTGGCTGCGGCCGGGGTTTTCGCCGCGCCCGTTGTTGTCCAGGTCGTCCTGCGTCCCCAGCAGGATGTTGACGGCGTGTTCGGCGTGCGTGTGCATCCCGGCGGCGCTGCCGGCCTCGGCGGCCAGCCCGGCGTGGAGCGCGGCGATTTCGCCCTCGCCCAGCGCGCCGGCGAGCAGGCTTTCGCCGCCGGCGTCACCCTCGGCGCTGACCAGGATGGCGCGCAGCGCGCGCGTCAGCTCGATCGGCACGCGGCCCCCATAAACAGGCGCAGCGGTCGGCGCGGCCTCCATAAACGCCTCGCGGGTGATGGCCACAATGTTGAACAGGGTGGGCAGCGGGCGGCCTTCCGGGTCGGTGTAGCTGAGGACGCCGCTGCCGGTGGGGTCTACGGTGAGCGCGCCCAGGCCGAGGCGGTCGCCGGTTTCGCCGTTGAGCAGCCAGACAGCGTAGCTCATGCCCGGCCCGGTGGGGGCCAGGCGCTCCAGGCGCAGGTTGGCGGTGTCGCCGATCTGGTTGGCGGTGCTGAAGGTAAGCCGGCCCACCGGGCGCGGCGAGGCCGCCACGACGGCCGGCAGCGTGGGTATTTCGGTGCCTGGCAGCGTCGGGCTGAGCGCGCTGGTGGGCGTGGGGGCGCTGACAACGGCGGCCGGGTTGTCGCGGTTGAGCGTCGCCAGCACCAGCACGGCGATCACCAGCACCAGCACCACGATCACCCCCAGCCCGCCCAGCAGCAGCGCCGGCTGGCCGCCAGCGGTGACGATGGTTGGCGGCTGTGTCGGCGGCGAGGTGGGCGGCGGCGTGGGCGGCGGGGCCGGTGTGCTGGGCGGGGTGTCGGGCAGTTTGAGCGTAAAGGCCGCGCCGGCCCCGGCGGGCAGCGGGACGCCAACCGTGCCGCCCGCCTGGCGGGCGACCTGTTCGTACTCGGCGGCGAAGGCGGCGGCGGTGGGGTAGCGCAGCTCGACGCTTTTTGCCAGCGCGCGCGCCAGCACTGCGTCCAGCGCCGGCGGCAGGCCAGCGACGGCGGCGCTCAGCGGCGGGACTGGCTCCGCCATGTGTTTGACCAGCACCTGCATCGGCGTTTCAGCCGTGTAAGGCTGGCGGCCAGAGAGCATCTCAAAGACGACCACGCCCAGCGAATAGATGTCGGCGGACGGCCCGACCAACAGGCCCTGCACCTGTTCGGGGGCCATGTACGCCGGTGTGCCGATCAGACCGCCGGTTGCGGTCAGGCCGGCGTCGCCCTCAACCAGCTTGACGATGCCAAAATCGGCCAGCAGGGGGTAGCCTTCGGCGGAAATGAGGATGTTAGCCGGTTTGATGTCGCGGTGGATGACGCCCTGGCGGTGGGCATAATCGAGCGCGGGGGCGATCTGGCGCAGCAGCGTGCCCACCTCGTTCAGCGGCAGCGGCCCGCGCGCGATGCGGTCGCTGAGCGTGCCGCCGCCGATGTAGGCCGTGACAAGGTAGAGGATACCGTCCTCAACGCCGTAGTCGTACAGCGGCAGGATGTGCGGGTGCTGCAAGCGTGCGATGGTGCGCGCCTCCAGGCGGAAGCGCTCCGCGAACTCGTCGCCCAGGGCCGGGTTGGTCGGCAGCACCTTCACGGCCACATCGCGCTCGACATCGGCCTGGTAGCCGCGATAAACGGTTGCCATGCCGCCGCGGCCGACCAGTTGTTTGATCTGATATTTGCCGCCGAGCGTGCGCCCGATGATTGACGATGTGGACACGTTTCGCGCTCCCGCTTCGCAAGCTGCCCGCTGTGCGCAGAATTATGGCATAAGCGGCAGGCTCGCGCTAATCCTGGCGCTAATCGGGCGAGTAAGCGGCTTCCAGTTCCTCGCGGAAGGCCAGGTAACCGCGATAGCGGCTGCGCAGCACCGCGCCTTCCTCGACGGCCTGGCGCACCGCGCAGCCGGGTTCGTCCAGGTGCGCGCAGTCGCCAAAGCGGCAGTGTTCGACATACGGCGCGATATCCACGAAATAAGCGTCCAGCTCCTCAGGCTCAATGTCCCAGAAAGTGAGCGTGCGCACGCCGGGCGTGTCGGCCACGTAGCCGCCGCCGTCCAGCCGGACCAGCACGCTGTCGCGCGTGGTGTGCATCCCTTCCTCGCGGTAGGCGCTCACCGCCTTGACGGCGCGCCCCAGGTCCGGCTGGACGGCGTTGAGCAGGCTGGTCTTGCCGACGCCGGACGGCCCGGCGAACACCGAGACGCGGCCGCGCAGCAGCGCCCGCAGGGCGTCAACGCCTGTGCCATCGAGGGCGCAGGTGTGCAGCACGGTGTAGCCCATGCGCTCGTAGGGCAGGAAGCGCGCCTGCACGGCCGCCGGGTCGGTCAGGTCCTGTTTGTTGACCACGATCACCAGCCGTTCGATGCCGGACTTTTCGCCGGCGACGAGGAAACGGTCGAGCGCTTTGAAGCTCGGCTCCGGGCTGGCGGCGGCGAACACGAACAGCGCCTGGTCCGCGTTGGCGATAATGACCTGTTCGCGCTCCGGCGCGCCCGCGCCCCGGACGCCCTCGGTGCGCACGGCGCGCGAGAGGGCGCTGGTGCGCGCGGCCACGGCCTCGATCATGCCCGTGCCGTCAGCCAGCACTTCGATCTGCACGCGGTCGCCGATCGCGGCGACATCGGACGACCGGGCTTCCTCCAGCAGGCGGCCGCGCAGGCGGCAGGTGTGGACCTGGCCGCCGGGCGTCTCGACGCCGAAAAAGCCGCTCTGTTCGCGAACAACAAGGCCCTCTACCAGTTGGCTCAAAGGCAGACTCCTGCTCCGGTGCGCGCTGAAAAAGCCGCTGCTCGCCGCTGACAGCCTTACTATATACGAAATCTGTGCGGGCGCACACTGTGCCGGAGGGTGGCGTTTACAGGTGGCGCTGGCGCGTCAGCCGCCGCCAGCTCTCAACGCCCAGCACCAGCGAAACGGTCGGCAGCCACGCCAGCCCGCCGGCGGTGAACGCCAGCGCCAGCAGCCCGGCCAGGTCGAAGGCGAGCGCCCCGCTGAGCAGAAAGCCCGCTGCGCCGCCTGCCAGAAACAGGGCCGCCGCGCCGCCGAGGTGGCGCCAGGCTGGCGGCTGCGGCGGCAGCGCCGCCTCCAGCGGGGTTGGCGCGCCGCCGCGCCGCTGGAACCAGAGCAGCAGCAGGCAGTAGGCCGCCAGTGCCGCGCAGACCAGCGCGCGCTGTGTGTCCAGCGCGCCGCTGTCGCTGGCGCGCGCCAGATTCCAGGCCAGCGCCGCCGCCGCGAGCGCGGCATCGCCCAGGCCCAGGCGCAGATCGGCGGCGGTGAGCCGCGGGCCAGCGCGGGCGAGCAGCCAGCGCGCCGCGCCGACCAGCCCCAGCGCCGCCGCCCCGACCAGCAGCAGCAGCGACGGTGACGCCGGCGCGACATCGGGGGTGAGCGCCGGCACGCCGTAGGTCCACGCGCCCCAGGTCAGCCCGGCGGCGGCGGCCAGCAGCCAGCGGCGGCCTCGCGGCGCGCCCAGCAGCGCCAGCCCCAGTGCCAGCGCCAGCGCGGCGGCCAGCGTGTAAGCGCCCAGCGTGCGCGTGACCAGCGTCAGCGGCAGGTCGGCCAGGGCGCGCTGCGGAAACAGCGCCGCTGACTGGGCCGCGGCCAGCAGGCCCGCCAGCAGCAGCAGGCCGAACAGGTCGCGGGCGCGCCAGCGCAGCGCCAGGTCCAGCGCGCAGGCGGCCAGCGCCAGGTAGCCCAGCGCCAGCGGCGGCCAGTCGGCGGGCGCGCGCGCCGAAAAGGTCCACAGCGCGGCCTCAGCGGCCAGCAGCAGGCAGGCGGCCAGCAGCGCGCGCATCCCCCAGGCGGCGACGAAAGGCTGCGCCCGCATCAGCGCTCCGGTTTGAGCGCGACCAACTGCGAGATGTGCTGGGAGTCGCTGGCGTGGAGCAGCTTCCAGCCGGCGAACAGGGCGGCCAGCTCGCCCGGCTGGAGCAGGAAGGCGGGGTTGAAGGCCGGGACGATTTCCCGGTAGCGCGTGTTGTACGTTTCGTAGATGACGCGCCCGCCGGGGCGCACGCAGGCGCGCAGCGCCGGGAACAGCTCGCGCTTGAGGTAGCGGAACACGCACACCAGGTCGTAGTGATCCGCCTTCAGGTCAGCGCTGTCCAGGTCCACCGGCAGAAAGTTGAGATTGCGCAGGCCGCGCGCGACCATTTCCTGCCGTCCGCGCGCCAGCGCCAGGCGGCTGATGTCCATCACGTCAACGACGTAGCCCTGGCCGGCCAGCCACAGCCCGTTCTGGCCCTGGCCGCCGGCGATGTCGAGGGCGCGGCGCTCGCCGGTGGGCGGGGCGGGCGGCGTGTAGTCGAACAGGAACGGGTCCGGCTCTGGGAAATGCTGCTGGCTGCGCTGGCGGTAAATCTGATCCCAGCGGGTGCGGTCTTCGTGGGTCATTGAGGGTCTCTAGTCTCCGGTCGCGCGGCCAGCATAGACCGGCGTGTAGGCGAGCGCGTCGGGCACGCGGGCCAGCGCTTCGGCGTCGCCGGGGTAGAGGCGGGCGTCGGGGCGGCGCTGGCGGCGCAGGTGAAGCTGATAGGCGTCGCGCAGGGCGGCGAAATCCGGCTCGCGCCAGCCGTCAGGCACAGTGAGGCAGGCCATCAGCGCGCGGATGCCGCCGCCGCCGGGGCTGTTCCAGTCGGGGCCGGCGTTCTCGGCCAGCGCGCGCGCCGCCGCTTCGGCGTCCGGGCCAGCGCCGGCGCGCTTCAGCAGCCCGCCGCTGAAGCGGTCGAGCATCCCCTGGGCCTGCTTCAGGTTGACGCGGTCTGCCAGCGGGCGCACGTCGTCCGGCAGCGCGCGCAGCAGCGCGTCCGGCGCGGCGTCCGGCTCGGTGGGCGGGCGCGCCGCGCCGCTCAGGGCGGCGGCCAGGTCGCAGCCGGGCCGCGCGTGGGGGCGCAGCGCATCCGCCGGGTCGGCCTGCGCGCCGTTCGCCCAGACAGCGATGTGCGCCTCGGCGCCGCTGAGGGCGACGCGCAGGCACAGCCCGCCAGCCGACAGCGCGGGCAGCGCCTCGATGTCGGCCGCGCCGAGCACACGCACCCAGCCCGCTGCGGGCGGCGCCACGAACAGGCGCACCGCGTCCGGGTAGGCGGGGCCGGGCAGCGGCGCGAACGGGTCGAACAGGGTGTAACCCAGGGCCGTGAGCGCGCGGCGCAGGGCGGCGGCGGTGCCGGCGTCAGCGGAGCGTAAGTACAGGCTGTCCCAGGATGCGGTCATTGTGTGCCTCGTGCATGGTGTCGCCGGCGGCGTCGGCAGGGGCGCAGCGCACCATACTGCCGAGATCGTGGAAGCCCAGCGCGTGCAAGGCCTGGCGGTCGGCCTCGGTTTCGCCGGGGGCGTAAACCAGGTCGCAGCCCTGGTCGAGCGCCGCGCGCGCCGCCGCGCTGGCAAGGGCGCGCAGCAGGTCCGGCGTGCGCGCCTCTTTCAGCAGCGCCAGTCCCAGCAGGTGCGCGGCCTGGCTGTGAACGCTCAGGCGGGCCACGCCCGCCGGAAAGCCGGCATGATACAGAATAATGTCGAGCTGGTGGCCGAGGGCGATGGCTGCCAGGTCGCGGCCCACCAGCAGCGGCTCCACGCCCAGCGTCAGCACGTCGTAATGCGCGTTGCGCCAGACATACCACCACAGTTCGATGCCGCGCTGGTCGGTCACTTCGGCCACGCTCACGCCCTCTGGCAGCGGCGTGACGGCGATCGGCGGCGCGGGCTGGCCGGCGAAACCGGCGGCGCTGTAGACCATCAGCGGCGTTTCGTACTCGGTGTGCAGGCCCAGGTCGCGCAGCGCGGCGCTGAACCGCGGCAGATAAAGCCCTTCGATATACTGCACACGCGCGACACGGCCGCGCGCGCGCAGGCGCGCCAGCCCCTGCTGCACCATTTCGACCGGCACCCAGGCGGTGCCGCGGCGCGGCGTGACGTAGTTCACACTGGGGGCGGCGCTGGTGGGGTGATAGACAATGTCCACCAGGTCGGCGGATTCGCGCTGCGCGCCCAGGTGCGCGTGCGCTGTCAGCAGGTGATCCTGTACTCGCCGCAGCAGTTGGCGCGATGCTTTCAGCGCCTCGTCATTCATGGGCGTCCTCGGTAGCTGAAACTGCCGGCAGCCGCCGGCAGCGCTGCCTGTCAACACTATAGCAGAGGTTGGCGGCCTGCGCGCGCAAGGGTTAGATAACTCTAACGGGCAGGC
>CAZDVL010000134.1:0-6858 GCA_964508745.1 uncultured Anaerolineaceae bacterium
AAGGCGATGGCGGCGCTGCGGTCGTCGCGCCCGCGCAGCATGGTGAACAGCCCCGGCATAATGACGATGAGAAAGGCCATGTACAGGTAGTAGACGACAATGCGCTCCGGGCGCAGCCCCTGAAGCGTCATGGCCAGGCCGACGAGCGTCACCGCCCCGGCGAGCACCGCGCTGGTGGCAACCGCGCCCCAGAAATTGCCGGAAATTGACTCCGCGCGGGCGGCGGTGACGGCCGACCACACGCCCAGCACGACGACGTACAGGATGTAGGTGTTAAAGAGGATGCCGTGCAGGCTGTTGAGGTTCATGTTTGGTCTGCCTGGCCGTGCCCCAGATTGTACTTGGGCAGGGTAAAGTAAAAGATGCTGCCTTCGCTGGGGCGGCTTTTGACGTTCAGGCGGCCGCCGTGCCCTTCGACGATGCTGCGGGCGACGGCCAGCCCCAGCCCGGACCCGCCGTACTGCCGGTTCAGGCCGCCGTCAACCTGGTAGAAGCGGTGAAAAATCTTTTCCTGTTCCGACACGCTGATGCCGATGCCGTAGTCGCGCAGCGCGACCTGCACCAGCGGGCCGTCTGTGTCGCGGATAGCCACTTCAATGCGCTCGCCTTCCGCGCCGAACTTCAGCGCGTTGTCGAGCAGCTTTTCAAAGGCGCTGGCGATCATGTGGGCGTCGGCCCGGACGGGCGGCAGGTTGTCCTGAAAATGGGTGATGAGGCGCAGGCGTGCCCCCTGAATGCGCGAGTTATAGGCGTCCAGCACCTCGCCGATCAGCGCGGAGATGTCCACCGGCGCGAAATGAAACATCTGCGCGTCCTGGGCCTGCGCCGCCACCATATCCTCGACAATGTCGGCGATCCGCTGGCCTTTGTCGGCGATCAACTGCACCGCCTCGCGCTGCTCAGCGCTCACTGGCCCGAAGGTTTCGTCGGCCAGCAGGCCGGCGTAGCCCAGCACATGGATCAGCGGGGTGCGCAGCTCGTGGGAGACATTCTGGATGAACTGGTCTTTGGCGCGGTCAAGCTCCTGAAGTTCGATATAGGCGCTTTCGAGCGCCAGGGCGCGGCTCTGGAGCGATTCGTACAGGCGGGCGTTTTCAAGCGCGTTGCTGACCACGTTGGCGATGCCCTGCGCCAGGTCAATTTCCTCCTCATCAAAGGCGTTCCGGTTCTGGTCAAGCAGCAGGAAAGCGCCAATGGTGACGCCGCGGGAGAACAGGGGGACGATCAGGCACACATCGCTGCCGCGCTGCTCCAGCCAGGCCCGTTCGGCGCTGTCCGCTGGCAGCGCTCCATACATCATCATCCTGATGTCCTGCTGCTCGACAGCGGCGCGCAGCGTGGGGTAATTGTCCACCGGCAGGCTTGAACCGGCGCTGCGCGTCCATTCGGCGAAGCCCACTTCACGCAGCATGCGCGCGGCCTGCGCCGCGCGGTCAACGGTTTCGATGTGCACCCAGCAGGCGTTTTCAACCTGGCTGAGCAGTTGGTGCGCCAGGTCTGTGATCTCGCGCATCTCGAGGGCGGCCAGGGGCGTGTCGCGCAGGGCGGTGTGCGCCCATTTGGCGACCAGGCGCGCCGCGCCTTCGGCCTGGTGCGGGCCGAACACTGGGCTGCCTGGCGCGCTGTAAAGCGTGATCAGGCCGTCAACAGGGCCGGCGTGTGGCACAGGCACGGCCAGCACGGATGGCACGCCGCTTTTTTGCAGCGTGGTCAGGTATAACGGCTTCAGGTCCGGGGCGCTGACGGCGGCCGTGATGGGCGCGCCCGCCGCCGCTGTGTCGTATGCCAGCGTGTCTGGGACGAGCCGGCGCACCGGGCCGCTGCCGTCCAGCCAGTAGGCGTCGGCTACGTCAGCCAGCGATTCAAGCCGTTGTTTATCCTGGTTCCAGGACATGATCATGCAGCGCGCCACAGCCAGGCTTTGCAGAAGGCTGCGCGCCACGTGCTCCAGCACGTTGGCCAGCTCCAGCGTGGACGAGGCCGCTTCGCTGGCGCCAAGCAGGGTGGCCAGCTCGACGACGCGGCGCTGCGCCTGGTCGAACAGGCGCGCGTTAGCGATTGACACCGCCGCCGTGCCGGCCATGCTCTCCAGCAGGCGGACATCGTCGCTGTCGAAGGCGCGTTCGTTGAGCTTGTTGACCGCAAGTTTGTTGACCACCTCGATCACGCCGATGACCTGTTCGGCGTGGATCAGGGGGACGGCGATCAGGGATTGTGTGCTGGTGCCGCTGTGCTCATCAACGTGGTGGTAGAAGCGCGGGTCGTCCCGCGTGTCGGCGACGAGCTGCGACTGCGCCTCGCGGGCGACCCAGCCAGCGACGCCCTCGCCGAACGGCACGCGCAGGCCGACAAAATACTCTGCCCGGTAGCCTACTGCGGCGACCACGATCAGCTCGTTGTTGTTCGCCTGGTTGGCCAGGAACAGCGAGGCGCCCTGCGCCTCGACCACGTTCAGCGCCGAGTTGAGGATGTCTTTCAGCGTTTCGTGCAGTGACAGGTTGGACGCGATGGTCTGTGCCGCCTGGTTGAGCGCCATCAACTGGCGGGCCTGGCGTTCCAGCGCCTCCTCGCGCTCCTTCTGCAGGCGAATATCCGCCAGCACAATCACCTGGTTGCTCAGGCGGTCGGCCTGCGCGCGCGACCGCGACAGCAGCACGTCAATAACCTGGCCGTCAGTGGTCAGCAGCCGCTGGTGAAATTTCATGGTGGAGGCGGTTTCGCGCAGCAGGCCAACCATGATTTCACGGCGATCATCAGGGTGAAACAGGCCGCCGACTGAAAGCCCTTCGAGGTGGTGCGGAGGGTAGCCGGTCATGCGCAGCAGCCGCTGGTTCACGAAACGGATGATGCCCTGCGCGTCAATGACGACCAGCGCGTCGCTCATCGTCTCCAGGATCATTGACTGAAACGTCTGCTCGATCTCGCGCTCGGTGTCGCGCCGGTGCAGGCTGTTCATCAGTCGCTCGTAATCCAGCGCTGTCGCCGCCTGGCTGGCGAGCGAGATGAGCATCTGCTGCGCGCGCGGCGTGTTCATCCCGTGTTCGTCGCGGCTGCCGATCACCATCACGCCGGCTGCCTTGCCGGCCGCCACCAGCGGCACAATGGTCAGCCCGGCCAGGCCAAGCCGCCGCGCGCCAACGGCCAGCCCGGCGGCGGCGCCGGCAGCGGCGAACGCGCGCACCGGCACGTTAACCGCGATCTGGCGGCGGCGCAGCGCCAGACAGAGCGGGTTGGCGCTGTCGTCAAGGGGGTAGCGCGGGAGCGGCTGCCCGTTCCCGGCCTGGGCGAGGAACTCAGCTTCGCTGTGCGCGCCGCTGCTGATCACAAGTGTCCGGCTGATAAGCGCCTTGTCGGTGGCATCGAGCGCCAGCAGCCACACCATGTCGCTTTCAAGCACCGCCAGCGCGGTGTGCGCGACCTCGACCGCCAGGCGCTGCGCGTCAATGGGGGCTTCCGGGTCGGTCGCCAGGGCGACCTCGACGCGGCGGGTGAGGTCCTGGAGGTTGATGGGCTTGGTGATGTAATCTACTGCGCCGACCAGCAGGCCTTCGGCGCGGGCGTCAACCGGGGTTTTGCTCGTCACCATGATGACAGGGATGTCAGCGGTTGCGTCGCTGGTTTTCAGCCGGCGGCAGACTTCGATGCCGTCTATGCGCGGCATGATCACATCGAGCAGGATAAGGTCGGGGCTGTGCTGTGCGGCGAGGCGCAGCGCTTCTTCGCCGCTGGCGGCCTGCAGCGTCTGGTAGCTGTTCAGTTCCAGCCAGTTGACCAGCAGTTCGCGGGTGTCCTGGCTGTCGTCAACGATCAGGATCAACCGGTTGTCACCAGAGCCATTAACCATGCCGGGCATGTCTCGTTAGTGAGCGAGTCGTATCACAGATGTTATTGTAAACGTCGCGCCGCGCAAAAGCCAATGCCGGGCGGCCCCCGCCTCTGGAAAACAGACAGACTCCCGGCGGGGAGTCTGTGCTGTGGGCGCGGCCAAACGTGCCCGCGGGCCGGTCAGAAGCTGATGTGCTGCGTAACCAGCACCTGCGCCAGCCAGATAACGATCGTCAGGTTAACGGCGATCAGGCCCTGGACCTGAAGCGTGCCGCTGGCGTCAATGGCCGCGGTGCCGCGCATGTCCGTCTGCGGGTGATAAAGCGCGCTGATCGCCGCGCTGACCAGCAGAACCAGCCCCAGCCACAGGGGGAACAGGCCCTGAAAAACGGCCGCCAGCAGGCAGGCGACCGCCAGGCCGACAGCAAGGTACATGGCCCGCCGCGTGTTCGCCTCGCCCAGCATGATCGCCGTGTTGTACAGCCCGGCGGCTTTGTCCGTGTCGTAGTCGCGAAGCTGGTTATAGAGCTGGCCGTACACCGAAAACAGCGTCGTGCCTGCCGCGACGAACCACACCAGGCCGGGGCTGCTGTCATAAATGAAATAGCCGGCCAGCAGCAGCAGGCCGCTGAGCATCAGCGAGTGAGAGACAATGTCCGTCACCGGCCAGGCTTTCAGGCGCACGCGGCGCCATGAGTACAGATGCGACAGCAGCAGCGTCGCCACGCCGATCAGAAAGACGTGCAGGCCGCCCAGGGCGTACATGATGAGCGTGGCAACCGCGACGACTCGGCAGGCGTTGTAGCCAAACTGCACGCCAATTTCGCCCATCGAGACCGGGTTGCGCGCGGCACGCGCGGGGTCGCGCGCGTCGTCCGGGGCATCCTCGATGTCGTTAATCATAAAGGCGTAGGCCACGGCCAGAATGTTTGCCAGCGTGATGGCAACCAGCCGCCAGTCGAGCGCAGCCTCATTGGGCCGGGCAGCCAGCAGCGCCCCCAGCACCGTCAGCGGGACGACAAAAGGCACGTATTCCTTCCACCGCGTCAGGCGTATGAGACCGCGCAGTTGCGATTGCAGCGTGGGATTGTCCAAAACCTTCTCCTTCACCGGCCAGGATGAGCAACCTGTGAGCGACCGCGCCCATCATACTTGAAGTTTGTGCGCTTGGCAATTTAGTGTTTGTGATGCTATCATGCGCCGCATGTCCGTGCTGAAACTGGTGTGTCCCGTCGTTTTTCTGCTGGCCGCGTGCGGGCTGGGCGGCAGCGCCGAACCGCTGGCGCTGGCGACCGCGACCACAGTGCGCGCCGCGCCATTTCCCCTGATTCCCACGCTGGCGCGCCAGCCGCAGATCATCTCCAGCGCCGCGCCGCTGGCAGCGCCGGCCGTCAGCGCCGACTGCGAGATCGCGCCCGACGGGCCGGCGGTCAGGCACACAGTCACTGCGAACCTGAATTACGAGCAGCGCGCCCTGGTGGTTGCGCAGCAGGTGCGCCTGGCCAACCGCGGCGACGATGCGCTGGCCGAAATCGTGTTCAACGTCGAGCCGACGCTGTGGCCGAACGCCTTTACGCTGGCGCGCGTCGCGCTGGGCGCGGATATGCCCTTGCCCGGCTATGAACTGACCGGGGAACGGCTGACGGTCGCGCTGCCGACGCCGCTTGAACCGGGCTGCGCGCTGACCGTGCGCCTGGATTTTCGCCTGGACGCGCCGTTGATAGGCGAGGACGTTGGCCGCTACCGGGGCTACTTTGGCTACAGCCCACGCCAGCTCAACCTGGGGCACTGGCTGCCGACGGTCGCGCCGCGCATCGCGGGCGAATGGGTGACACACCCGCCCGCCGGCGTCGGTGAACAGGTGGTGCTGGATGTGGCCGACTGGGACGTGACGCTCAATGTGAACAGCGCGCCGGAGACGCTGGTGATCGCCGCGCCGGGCGAACAAAGCCGCCTCGGTGAGCATACGTGGCGCTTTGTCCTGCCCGCCGCGCGCGATTTCACGCTCAGCCTGAGCGACGCATACCAGGTTGGCAGCCAGCAGACCGTGAGCGGCGTGCTGGTCGAAGTCTACAGTTTCGCGGACGATCGGACGGCGACGCGCCCCGGCAGGCAGCGGCTGGCAAGCAGCGCCGCGCACGCGCTGGAAACGGCGGCGCGCAGCCTGGAGATGTACAGCGACCTGTACGGCGCTTACCCATACGAGCGGCTGGTGGTGGTGCAGGCGGATTTTCCCGACGGCATGGAGTTCAGCGGCCTGGTGTTCGTGGGCGGAAGCTGGTTTATGCGCTATCGTGGCGACCCGGCGGACTATCTCACGCTGATCACGGTGCACGAAATCGCCCATCAATGGTGGTATGGGCTGGTCGGCAGCGACCAGGCGCTCGCGCCCTGGCTTGATGAGGCGCTGGCGACGTACAGCGAGTATGTCTTTCTGGAGGAGTATTACCCAGAGCTGAAGGACTGGTGGTGGTCGTTCCGCGTGGACGCTTACACACCTGCCGGCGTGATTGATGGAAATGTGTACCAGTTTTCGACGGTGCGCGAGTACATCAACGCGGCGTATCTGCTGGGCGCGCGGATGCTCCACAACCTGCGCGCCGACCTGGGCACAAACGCTTTTTTCGACCTGCTGCGCCGTTATGTTGAGGCGGGCAGGGGGCGCATCGCCACGCCTGACCTGTTCTGGGCGCTGCTGGCGCCGGAACAGGCCGAGGCGACGGCGGACACGCGCCGCCGCTATTTCCGCGATCAATAAGCCGGGGCTTTACAGCGTAAGCTGCTTAGGGCGGTATTGCAGCGCTTCGGCCACGTGCACCACTTCGACAATGTTGGCGAGCGCTAAATCGGCGATCGTGCGGCTGAGCTTCAGCACGCGGTGGTAAGCGCGGGCGCTGAGCTGCATCCGCCGCACCGACATATCCAGAAGCTGGCGCGCGTCTGCCGAGAGGACGCACAGCTCCTGAATGTCGCCCGGCCCCATGTCGGCGTTGGCGTGCAGGCTGGGCTTGCTGGCGAAGCGCTGGCGCTGGT
>CAZDVL010000135.1:0-6760 GCA_964508745.1 uncultured Anaerolineaceae bacterium
GCCTGCAGCGCCAGGGCGAGGATGCCGCTGGCCCCCACCAGCGCGATCACCACCAGCAGCCAGCTCGCAAGCGCCATGCGCCCCCGGTAAACGGCCAGGGCCGCCGCGAAACACAGCGCCAGCAGGGCCACGTGCACCGTCGGGAACGAGATCAGCGCCCACTCTGACCGGAAGATGAACAGCGTGGACGCAAAGCTCAGCAGCGCGCCGACCGCCGCGATCAGCAGGCTGCTGCGCACGATGCGCTCGCGGAAGGCCGCATCGCGGTCCGTCGCCCTGGGGCGCAGCAGCGTCTGTACAGCGGCGCCGGGCCGGCGCATGAGCCGGGTGAAAGCGTTCGTCTGGGCGGCCATCTTCAGCTCACCCGCCGATAGTAACGGTACAGCACGCCCAAAATCGCGGACTGGACCACACGGGTGGGCGTGAACAGCGTCTTGGCGATGTACAGCGATGGGAAGCACTGCGCCAGGGCGTGCGGCCGCAGGTAGCGCACACCCGCCTCGATCACGCCAGGGGGCAAACGTTCCACCTGTTCGTCCCAGTAAAGCAGCGCCTCAAGCACATAAGCCGTTTCCTCTGGTGTCGAACTGCCCAGGTAGCCCCAGCCGCCGTCGTCGTTCCGCGTGCGCAGAATCCACTTCAGGCGCGTCCGGGCCAGGTCGTCCGCGACGCCGTGCAGCACCGGCAGCGCGGCGCTGTTGACATAGTACGGCGATGCGTGCCATTTGTCCCACCAGAACGACCCGTTCTCGTCCAGCAGCCGCAGCGCCGTCACAGCTTTGGCCAGCCACGCGCGCGCCTGCGGCGAGTCCGGCTGGGTGCGCAGCGCCTTGATCAGCCGGACGTGCGCGCTCAGCGACGGGTTGGTCTCGCCAGGGTAGCAGGCGAAATGCTCCGGCATCTCGTAATAGCTGAACACCCCCACATCAACAGGATACCCGCCCCACTGAAGCGCGCTGAAGGCGGCGGCGGTGTCGTCAATGTCGGTGATGGCAAAAAATGACGAATAGCTGGTCCCCCGGTCGTTCGACCACAGCGACCACAGGTGGTCGAGGGCGCGTCGGATATGCTTCATGTCCGGGTGAATCACCCCCGCCATGCTCAGGTGCGAGACGACCCAGGCGGTTTCAAACACGTCAATCGGGTCCATCGCCGCCATCGCCCCGCCAGCGTCGCGCTGCTGCAGGCCGCTGAGGTAAGCCAGCGCCCGTTCATCGCGCCGCGTCATCAGGTAGCCGGCGGTCGCGGCCGGCGAGCTGCCGACCGAGAAGTTGCGTTCGAGCACCTCGTCGCCGTCGTCCACCGCGCTGCGCAGCGCCTCCAGCGAGAAGCTGAGCGTGTGGCCGCGCCACTGGCGCGCCGGCTGGTCCAGCAGGGCGGCCACCTTTTTCTTATACGGCCCGGCATAGCGCACCGGCGCCATCGGCACCTCAAGCCCCAGGGCCAGCGCCTCTTCCGCCAGCGCGGTCGAGAGGATCGGGAAGCCCACCGTGTCGCTGTCGTCGTGGCCCAGCTTGCCGACCAGCTTCCACAGCGCGTCCTCGCCGCGCTTGACGCGCCGCCGGTCGCGCGGCTCGCCGCCGGCTTCCTGCAGGGCCACCACCGCCGCCAGCGTCGAAATAAAGCGGTCGTGATAGTGCAGCGGCAGCGCGCCCCAGGTCCCGTCGGCGTGCTGGTTGCGCCTCAGCCACTCGACCGCGCTGTCAAACCCGTATTCTGGATAGTAGGGCGCAAGCCGCGCGGTCCAGGCTGTGTCGTAAGCGGCGTAGTCCACCTGCCCCCGGCCCAGCTCGCGCAGGATGCCGGCAGCCGCCGCCGCGACCGCTTCGATGTCAGGCAAACTGGTTTCATCCACGTTAAGCTGCGTTGTATAAAGTTCCTGGTCCACGCCCTCTCGCCTCCCTGGCTCAAGCACAGCGCCCGTCACCAGGCGCGGGCGCGTTCGCTTTCAACCCCTATTAGCTGGATGAACCTATTCCCCCCTGTGCCGCGCGCCGCCGGCGCGAGCGTCAGCGGCCCTTAACAAGTGTTATAATGCCATTTATAAGCTCTGCCCGTCCGCCGCGCCGTTAACCCTTTCTATATTATTTTAGGAATTATAGTGTTTTGCCAGGGCGAGACCAAGCGTTTGCGCCGCGAATCGCGGGCTTTTGCCCGGTTCTATACAAAACTGTAACGTTCGCTGGGGGTCGTTACCCGGCCGTTATTTGTCTGGAAATAGTGTCTGACAGTCTAGCCGAAAGAAAGCCGCCGCAGGGCCTCTCACGCCAGCAGCGCCGCGAGCAGGTCCTCGCCCGCCCCCTCGCGCTCGATCAGCCCGCACACGCTCAGCCGCTGGATCAGGTCCAGCCAGTGGTCGCGGCGCGGGTCAGCGGCCAGCGCGGGCCGCAGAATGGCGGCGGCGGCCTCCACGTCAGCGTGGTCGTCGGCCAGCGCCAGCGCCTGCCAGAAGGCGATTTCCTCCAGCTCCGGGGCCTGGGCGCGGGCCTGCGCCCACAGCGCCAGCGCGCCGCTGCGGTCGCCGGTGTTCAGCGCCTCGTGGCCGCGCTGGTCAACAAGCTGCGCGCCGCGCAGCCGCGCCAGCCGTGCCAGCTCCGCCAGCGGGTTGTCGTGTTCGTCAACGCGCAGGTCGTAGCGCGACGACCAGCCCGGCTGGCTGGCGTCGCCAGACACCACCTTAAGCGCCGCCGACTGCATCCCGCGGATGTCGCCGCCCTCGGCCTGGGCCGCCGCCAGCGCGGCCAGCATGCGCTGCGCCAGGTCGCCGCCCGCCTGCTCATAGGCGGCAGCCATCGCGTCGGTCACGGTCGGGTTGGTCATCATGTTGGCCTGCACGCTGTAGCCCGCGCCGGTGCGGTGGCCGGCGGCGGCGATGCAGCCGGCCCCAGTGTGCGCGGCGGCGCGGCCCTGGGCGTCAACAACGGCGAGCTGGCGGCGGTGCGCCAGGCCGTCCGACGCCACCAGCGCCGCCGTCACCTGCGGCGCGGGCACGCCCTCGCGCAGCAGCGCCAGCCCAAGCGGGCCAAAGCTGATGTTGCTCAGCGACTGCGTGGCCAGCGCGCCGACGCCCGGCAGCAGCCAGGGCACGACAGCCCCAACGCACATCTGGTGCGTTTGCACCGCCACGCCCAGCTCGCCGGTTTCCGGGTCGCGCGCCACAATGCTGTACGTGCTGAAAAGAGTTGCGTAGATGCCGCTCAAGGGGGCTGCCATAGCGTGTCCTGTCCTGTGCTTACACCACCTGTCCAGCGATTATAGCGCGGGGCGGGGCGCTGTCACCGTCAGGCGGGCGCGCCGTTCATCGCGTGGTAGAAAGGGTCGTCCGGGGTGATCTCGCCCTGCCGCACCGCCTGGCCGGTAAAGGCGCTCTTGTAAAGCGCCGCCACAAACGCCAGTGTGCGCCGCAGCTCGTCGCCGCTCACCGGCGGGGCGGCCCGCCGGTCGTAGGCGTCGAGGAAGGCGGCGAGCTGCGCCGCCAGCGACGACGGGTAGTCGCGCTCAACCGCGCGCCAGCGCGCCAGCAGCGCGGGGTCCTCCACGCCGGGCGGCAGCGTGTACGTCCAGTCGGCGCTGGTGTAGCCGTACAGGTGGCGCGCCTCGACGGTGGCGCGCTGACAGTCGAGCCGCAGGTAGGTTTCCTGGCGCGGCGACACGGCGCTGCTGATCACGCTCGCCAGCGCCCCGTTCGCAAACGTGACGGCCGCCGCCGCCGCGTCGTCCACCTCAATCTCGTGGGCCAGCGCGGCGGCGACCGCGCGCACCTCGCGCCAGTCGCCCAGCAGCCACAGCAGCAGGTCAATCTCGTGGACGCCGTGCGTCATGACCGTGCCGCCGGTCTCGCTGGCCCACCTGCCGCGCCAGGGGGCGGCGTAGTACGCGGCGTCGCGGAACCAGAGGGTGTGGCACACGGCCAGCAGCGGGCGGCCCAGCTCGCCGCCATCGAGCAGCTGCTTCAGGCGCTGCCCCGCCGCGCCAAAGCGCACCTGAAACACGCTGGCGGCCCGCTGGCCGGTGCGCCGTTCCGCCGCCTCGATGCGGTCAAGCTCGGCCAGCGAAGCGCAGAACGGCTTCTCGCACAGCGCCCACGCGCCAGCCTCCAGGCAGGCCGTGATCTGCGCGGCGTGGACAGCGGGCGGCGAGGCGATCAGCGCGAGGTCCGGGCGCTCGGCGGCCAGCATGGCGCCCAGGTCGTCATAGGCGGCAGGGATGCCGTGCGCGCCGCAGAAGGCGCGCGCCTGGCCCGCGTCGGGGTTCATGGCGGCGGCCAGCGTCACCCGGTGCGCGTGCTCGCGGCAGGCGGCGACGTGCGCCGGGGCGATGGCCCCGGTCCCGACCAACACGGCCCTCAGCGTCACGCCGCGCCCAGCGCCAGCAGCAGGTCCGCGCCGCGCAGCCCGGCGGCGTGCGCCGCCAGCGCCGCCGCATACGGGGCGGCGACGGCCCGCTGCGCGCCTTCGGGGTCGCGGAACGTCAGCGCCAGCAGCGCGGGGTGCGCCCCCGGCAGGCTCTCTGGCGCCAGCTCAGCCGGCCCGGCCAGCGCCGCCAGCGCCCGCGCCGCCAGGTCGGCCAGCGCCGCCGCGTCGTCCAGGTTTTCCAGCGGCAGCGTGGCCGCCAGCGTCGTGTACAGCGGCAGCAGGTCCGCGCAGCCGCCGCCCACCCCGGCGACTCCCACGCTGGTGATGGTCACAGCGGCCGGCTCCAGCCCGGCGCTGACCAGCGCGGCCTGCGCCTGCGCCGCCTGCGTGTTGAGGTCGGCGCTGAACGCTGAGGGCGCGCAGCCAGCGGCGGCCTGCGCCGCGCCAGCGGGCCGCGCCGTCGCCCGCGCGACAATCGCCGTCGCGGTCAGCGCGGCACTGTCCACCTGCGACGTGGGCGCGCCCCCGGCGGCGCTGGCCGCGGAACGCGGCGTGCCCGTCTGCTCAAGCTGCGCCAGCGGCGGGAACTGCCCGGCGTCGTGGGTGGCGGTGGCCGGCGGCGCGGCCTGCGCCGCCTCGGTTGTGGCGCGCTCGCCAAACGCCGTGGCAGTCGGCGCGGGGGCCGCGCCAGGGGTGGAGGTGACGACAGCGCAGGCCGCCGCGAGCAACAGCAGCAGCGCCGCCAGCAGCAGCCGCATCATGCCAGTTTCACTTTCTCTGCTTTAGTCACTACAACCAGCGCCGCGCCGCGCGGCCTAGAACGGAATCTCGCCCACGTCGTCGGGCGGGGGCGCGAAATCGTCGTAGCCGCCGCTGCCACCGCTGCTGCGCGCTTCGGCGTCCGCGCGGCTGCCCAAAAGCTGGAAGTTGTCGGCGGTCAGGTCGAGCGAAGCCGCCGGCTGCCCGCTGCGGTCGGTGTAGGCAGAGGCCTCAACAACCCCCACTACCATGATCTGCGTGCCCTTGCGCACATACTGGTTAGCGGTCTCTGCGAGCTGCCGCCAGCACGTGATCCTGTACCAGGTTGTTTTTTCGCTGCGGTCGGGGTCGTCGCGGCGGCCTGTGCGCCGTGTCACGGCCACACTGAAATCGCACACCGGGACGCCGCTTTGCAGGTAACGAAGCTGCGGGTCGCGGCCCACATTGCCAACGATAATTGTCTGTGACCATCCAGCCATCGCGCTGTCTCCTGTCTGCTGCCCGTGTATACCGGGATGTTAAACCACGCGCACGCCGGGCGCAACTCTCACGGCTCACAAGTATACCACAATTCGCACGTGCGTTCTACGGTGAAACCGCGCCCGCGCCGGAAAATCGTGTTGTTGTCTGCTCAGGGGGGGAAGCCGCTCACCGGTCGCGCGTCTGGATAAAGAGCGCCTTCTTCTCGCCCGGCAGCGTGAAGTCGAAGCCGCACGCCCTGAAGAACTCGTCCGACGAGGTGATCGCCATCACCTCCAGGATGTTCAACTGCTGCGCCAGGTCAATGCAGGCCTGCACCAGCATTTTGCCCACGCCCATCCCCTGCGCTTTCGGCGACACCGCCAGGCTGCGCACCTCGGCCAGCTTGCGCGAGTACACCTCCAGCGCGGCGCAGCCCACGATCTCGCCGCCGGCCTCGGCGATGAAGAAGTGCGGCAGCCATTGTTCGATCTCGTCATATGTGCGTTCGAGCAGGATGCCATCGTCCACAAACGGCTGGATAAAGCGGCTGATGATCTCCACGTCACCGTGCTGGGCCACACGCAGGGTGACTGGCGGGGTTATGCCTTGCGTCGCCATATAAGAAAATTGCCGATCCGCGCGTCAGGCGCATAGTTAAAAATCAACCAGTCGTTAAGCGCATTATACTCTTGCAGCAGCGTATATGAATCCTCATTCCGGCCGGTGACCCAGGGCATATAGTCCGCCTGCAGCACCAGCGTGTACGGCGGCAGCGCCGCCCACAGCGTCTCGACGTTCTCCTCGCGCCACTCCGGCGGATACCACGCCCCCACCAGCGGGAACTGGAAGATGAAGCGCGTGGCCGGGTTCAGGTCGCTCAGGTAGTAGACTTCGGGGCGAAACCCCCAGATATAAAGCGAGTCGCCGGGGACGACGCGCTCGCGCAGCAGGTTCGCCATCGCCAGCGACTCGCCGGCGTTGAAATCCTCGCCGCCCTGAAAGCCGCTGTAATACGCCAGCCGGTCCTGCGCCCCGGTCAGATAGGGCCAGGCGCGCGCCCACAGCGGCACGGCCAGCAGCGCCAGCAGAATCAGCGCGCACAGCGCCGCCGCCGGGGTCTCGCTGCGCTGCGCCAGCCCGCGCCGCGCCGCCAGCGCGATCAGCCGGTCGAGCGCGTCAGCGGC
>CAZDVL010000136.1:0-3382 GCA_964508745.1 uncultured Anaerolineaceae bacterium
CGGGGAGGGGATTTAGGGGAGGGGTCAGGGGAGGGGTCAGCGCGCGGACGGCCGTCTTTAGCCCTTCAGCCCTGAGGGCTGAAGGGTTGGGGCGAGGGCGCTGCCTGGCCTGAAATGCGCCCAAAGAAAGCCAGTTGATTGCGCGCCGCCCGGACCTTCGTACAATGAATAAAGGGAGAAGGAGCACGTTCTCGCCGATACCTGCGCCGCCGCCGCATTTACCAGGATATAAACAGGAGGTATTTACCGATGGCCGACACACCACAAACCAAAAAACCATCGCCCATGGCGCGTGTCACCCTGCCGCTGACGCAGTCGATCCGCGGCGGCTGGCGCGCGGTGATGCCCGCGTTCGTTCAGGAGCTGCCGCAGCTTCGCTTTTCCAGCGCGCCCAACCCCAATTTCCGGCTGGTCGAGCAGAAGCACATTGACGCCATCAAGAGCCTCTACCCGGAAGCGGCGGAGCGCATTGACGCCGACATCGTCTTCATGGAGTACGAGCTGCTGCGCCTGTTTATTGAGCGCGACTACAACGCCAAAAGCAACCAGAACCGCTACCGCGTCTACCAGTTGGTGTTCCTGCTGCTGGCGACCCTTGCCACGCTGATCGGCTCGTTCCAGGCGCTGGCGCTCAACAGCAGCCCGGACTGGCTGCCGATCTGGGCGTTCCTGGAGACGGTCATCGCCCTGCTGGCGACCTTCCTGGCCACCGTCAGCGGGCGCGAGCCGCCGCTGCCGCGCTGGCTGGACAACCGCCGCCGCGCCGAACAGCTTCGCCGCGAGTATTTCCGCTACCTGATGAACCTGCCCCCCTACGACGCGCTCACCGGCTACAAGCGCCAGGTGGAGCTGTCGCGCCGCGCCGCCGACATCAACCGGGGCATGTTCCCTGAGGAGCCGACCGTTCTCAACAGCCTGGGAGGGCAGCCGTCATGAGCGCCACCGAATTTAACCGCGAACGCCTGGAAGCCCTGTACGAAGTGTTCAAGGTGGTGGCGCTGGAGGATCAGCGCCAGTACTATCGCTATCGCATTGACCGCTGCCGCCGTTCTGCCGGGCAGGTCAACCTGCTGCGCGCGTTCTTCGCCCTGCTGACCGGCCTGGCGTCGGCGCTGGCCGGCCTGATTATCGCCACCGCCGCCGGCACATCGCTGGTGAGCCAGTGCGCGCTGGACCGCCTGACGCCGATCGCGGCCAGCGCGGCGGCCGGCGCCACGCTGGATGTCGCCGCCACCGCCGCCAACATCAGCGCCGTTACCGCCGACCTGGACTGCTCGCTGGTGAACGTGGTCGTGCCGCTGCTGCTGGTGGTGGCGGTCGTGGCGCCGGCGGTCGGCGCGGCCTTCACCACGCTGGCCGACGTGTTCCAGTGGGACCGGCAGACACAGATTTACGACACCGCGCTGGAAAACCTGGAGGTGGCCGACGCGCAGTCGCCGCTGGCCGCCATGAACGACATCGAGTATCAGGCGGCGCTCAACGCTTTCTCTGAGGGCACGCTGACGGTCATGCGCGACGAAACCACCCAGTGGGGCCAGTTGATCCGCACGCCGGAATCGCTGCAAAAGTATATTGACGCGGCCGTGCGGCGGCAGAACCTGCCCGGCGCGGGCGAGCCGACCGACAACGGCTGAGGCCGCGCGCATAGGTTGACTCCGCCGCGCGCCGGGGCTATTATCCTGGCACGCCGGCAGACAAAAAGGCCCGGACTGGTTTTGTCAGTCCGGGCCGCGTGTGCCGATGGTGGGAATCGAACCCACACGCCCTCACGGGCAATGCTTTTTGAGAGCATCACGTCTGCCTGTTCCGTCACATCGGCGTGAGCCGGCAGCCGGGGCTGCACATTTAATCCTAGAAACAAACGGCGTGATTGTCAATTGGCAATGGCTGCTCAACCACAGGACGACTCCGCACTGATTCGCCAGGCGCAGCACGGCAGCCTGAACGCTTTTAACGCGCTGGTGCTGCGCCACCAGGACATGGTGTACAGCGTCAGCTACCGCATTATGGGCGACTCCGCCAGCGCGGCAGACGCGGCGCAGGAGGCGTTTATCGCCGCCTTCCGCCGCCTCAGCACCTACCGGGGCGGCAGCTTCCGCGCCTGGCTGCTGCGCATCGCCACCAACGCCTGCTACGACGAGCTACGCCGCCGCAAGCGCCGCCCGGCGGAGTCGCTCGAAGGGCTGGCCGGGCCGGAATTTGACGACGGCCCGCCCATCGCCGACGACGCGCCCTCGCCAGAGCAGGCCGCCCAGCAGCGCGAGCTGGCCCGCGCCATTCAAACCTGCATTAACGCGCTGGCCGATTCACAGCGCACTGTGCTGGTGCTGAGCGATGTCGAGGGCCTCAGCTATCAGGAAATTGTCGAGGTGACCGGGGCTAACCTGGGCACGGTCAAGTCGCGCCTCAGCCGGGCGCGCCTGAGCGTGCGCGACTGTTTGCAGGGCGTGCAGGAACTTCTGCCCGCCGCCTATCGTCTTATTACTGAATCCGACGTTCCCGACGAGTGACGTTCAGCAGAAGCCTCATGTCTGACTTTGACGACCGCGATATTGAACTGCTCTCCGCCTACCTGGACGGCGCGCTGACCGAAGGCGAGGCCGCCGCGCTGGAAACCCGGCTGCGGGCGGACGCGGCGCTGCGCGCCGACCTGGCCGCGCTGCGGCAGACCGTCGCCCTGGTGCGCAGCCTGCCCCGGCTGGCCGCGCCGCGCAGCTTCGCGCTCACGGCGGAGCAGGCCGGGCTGACCGCGGCGCGCCCGCGCCGGGTGCCCATCTACCTGTCGTCCGCTGTCAGCGCGCTCAGCGCCGCCGCCGCTGTGGTGCTGGTGGCGCTGGCCGGCTTCCTGCTGCTGGACGCGCAGGCGGGCGCGCTGCCGGCGGCCGCGCCGCTGATGATGAACATGGCCGCCGCGCCCACCAGCGTCGCGCAGGCCCCCGCTGAGCGGCTGCGCATCACCGCGCTGCCGACGCTGCCGCCCGCCGCCAGCGCCCAGAGCTTCGAAAGCGCCGCCGGCGGCGCGCGCGCCGTCCCGCCCCAGCCGCAGGCTGCGGAGGACAGCGCCGCGGTCAGCGCGCCGGAGGCCGCGGTCGCCCAGCCGCAGCCCACCTTCGCCGCCGCGCTGACGGCCACCGCGCCGCCTGAAATTGCCCTCGGCGCGGCTGATGCCGAGGTCGAAAGCGACCAACTGCCGGAGGGAGCGCCGGCCCAGGCGCCGGTTGGCGAAGCTGAGGCGTCCGCGCCCGCGGAAAACCTGCTGACCACCGTAGAGCTGTCGCCGGCCGCGCTGCTGGCGGGCGGGCTGCTGCTGCTGCTGCTGGCCGCCGCCACCACGCTGGCGCGCGGCCGGGCGCGCCGCCGCCTGTGAGCCAGCGCCAGGCCG
>CAZDVL010000136.1:3482-6730 GCA_964508745.1 uncultured Anaerolineaceae bacterium
GACGACGGCGGCATGGCCGACATCGTCATCGTCTACCGTGCCAGCGTCACCGGCGGGACGCTGTGCGCCGCCGACGACGCCGACGCCGCCGCCTGGTTCCGCGCGGAAGACGTGCCCGCGCTCGCCTTTCTGCCCTCCACCGCCGTTGTGTCCCGCTGGCGGCGCGGCGAGCTGTAGCGACTCGATAATCTGCCCCGGCCCTGTATAATACACCCCGTCTTAGCCGCATTAGCACGTGGAACAACTTCATGGCGCACGCACTCAATTTCCAGCAGGTGATCCTCAGGCTGCACGAATTCTGGGCGCAGCAGGGCTGTGTCCTGTGGAACCCGTACAATGTCCAGGTGGGGGCCGGCACCGGCAACCCGGCCACGCTGCTGCGCGTGCTGGGGCCGGAACCCTGGCGCGTGGCCTACGTCGAGCCGAGCGTGCGCCCCGACGACGGGCGCTACGCCGAAAACCCCAACCGGATGCAGTACTATTTCCAGTACCAGGTGATCCTCAAGCCTGACCCCGGTAATCCACAGGAACTGTATTTGCAGTCGCTGGAGGCGCTGGGCCTCAACCCGCGCGAGCAGGACATCCGCTTTGTCGAGGACAACTGGGAAAGCCCGGCGCTGGGCGCGTGGGGCCTGGGCTGGGAAGTGTGGCTCAACGGCCAGGAAATCACGCAGTTCACCTATTTCCAGCAGGCCGGCGGCCTGGAGCTGAACCCGGTCTCCGTCGAGATCACCTACGGCCTGGAGCGCATCGCGCTGGCGCTGCAGGGCAAGGACGCCGTCTGGGACATCGAGTGGCTGGGCAGCCTGAGCTACGGCGACGTGTTCCGCCAGAGCGAGATCGAACACTGCCGCTACTACTTCGAGCTGGCCGACGTGGACGGCCTGCGCCAGACCTACGACGTGTACGAGGCGGAAAGCCGCCGCGCGCTGGCCGCCGGCGCGGTGCTGCCCGCCTATGACTACGTGCTCAAGTGCAGCCACCTGTTCAACGTGCTCGACACGCGCGGCGCGATCGGCGTGACCGAGCGCGCCGGCTACTTCCGCCGCATGCGCGACATGACGCGCAGCGTCGCCCAGGCCTTCGCTGACCAGCGCGCGGCGCTCGGCCACCCCATCCACAACCCGGCCTGGGACGCGCCGCCCGCGCAGAGCGCCGCGCCGCTGCCGCCGCCGCCGTCCGCGCCCGCCGACGTGCTGCTGGAAATCGGCGTTGAGGAGCTGCCCGCCGCCGATGTCAGCGCGGCGCTGGCGCAGCTTGAGGCCGCCGCGCCCCAACTGTTCGCTGAGGCGCGCCTGGCGCACCAGGGCGTCAGCGTTTACGCCACGCCGCGCCGCCTGGTCGTGCACGCCCGCCAGGTCGCGCCGCGCCAGCCGGACCTGGAGCAGGTCGAGAAGGGGCCGCCCGCCGCGCGCGCCTTCGACGCCGCCGGCCAGCCGACCAAAGCCGCCGAGGGCTTCGCGCGCGGGCGCGGCGTGCGCGTCGAGGATTTACAGGTGGCCGAGATTGACGGCGGCCAGTACGTGACCGCGCTGGTGCGCACGCCCGGCCGCCCCGCCACCGAGGTGCTGGCCGAGGCGCTGCCCGCGCTGATCGCTGGCCTCAGCTTCGCCAAAGTGATGCGCTGGAACGCCAGCGGCGCGGCCTTCTCGCGCCCGATTCGCTGGCTGGTGGCGCTGTTCGGCGAGGCGGTTATCCCCTTCGCCTACGCGGGGGCGGCCAGCGGCGGCGTCACGCGCGGGCTGCGGCCTTACGGCTCGCCAGCGCTGCCGGTCGCCAGCCCGGACGACTACTTCCGCCAGCTTGAACAGCAGGGCATCATCCTCGACATGGCGGCCCGCCGTGAGGCGGTCGCCGCGCAGATCGCGCCGCTGGCGGCGGCCGTCGGCGGGCGCGTCCCCGCCGACGCCGGCCTGCTCGACGAAGTGACCAACCTGGTCGAGGCGCCGGTCGCGCTGCGCGGGGCGTTCGCCGCCGACTACCTGGCGCTGCCGCGCGACGTGCTCATCACCGTGATGCGCAAGCACCAGCGCTATTTCGCCGTCGAGGGCGACGATGGGCGGCTGCTGCCTTACTTCATCGCCGTCCGCAGCGGCGACCGCGAGCACCTGGACAACGTGACCGCCGGCAACGAACACGTGCTGCGCGCCCGCTTCGCTGACGCCAGCTACTTCTTCCGCGAGGACATCAAACAGCCGCTGGCCGACTATCTGCCCCGGCTGGCGACGCTCACGTTCCAGGAAAAGCTCGGCTCGATGCTGGACAAGAACGAGCGCGTCGCCGGGCTGGTCGGCCCGCTGGGCGACCTGCTGGGCCTGCCGGCGGCGGCGGTCGCGGTGGCGCAGCGCGCCGCCCACCTGGCGAAGGCGGACCTGGCGACGCAGATGGTCGTCGAGATGACCTCGCTTCAGGGCGCGATGGGCCGCGAGTACGCGCTGCGCAGCGGCTGCCCGCCAGAGGTGGCGAACGCCATCTTCGAACACTGGCTGCCGCGCGGCGCCGACGACAGCCTGCCCGCCAGCGCCGCCGGCGCGCTGGTCGCGCTGGCCGACCGGCTCGACAGCCTGACCGGCCTGTTCGCCGCCGGTTTAGCGCCGCGCGCCACCGCCGACCCCTACGGGCTGCGCCGCGCCGCGCTCGGCATCGTGCAGATCCTCGCGGCGCGCGCGCTCGACGTGGACCTGCGCCGCGCGGTCGCGCTGGCCGCCGAAGCGCAGCCGATTCCGGTCGCGCCGGAAACGCGCGCCCAGGTGGTCGAGTTTATCGGCGGGCGGCTGCGCGCCTGGCTGGAGGAACAGCCGTGGCCGCGCGACGTGATCGCGGCGGTGCTGGCCGCGCAGAGCGCCAACCCGCACCGCGCGCTGGCCGGCGTGACGCAGCTCACCGACTGGACGCGCCGCGCCGACTGGACGCCGCTGCTGGACGGCTTTGCCCGCTGCGTGCGCATCACGCGCGGCGAGAGCGAGCGCTACCCGCTGGACGCGGCGCTGCTGGCTGAGCCGGAGGAACAGGCGCTCTACGCCGCCTACCAGAACGCCGCCGCGCAGCTTGCGCTTGACCCCGGCGGCAGCGTGGACGCTTTCCTGCGCGCCTTCCTGCCGCTGCTGCCCGCCGTCACCGCGTTCTTCGACAAGGTGCTGGTCAACGCCGACGACGCCGCGCTGCGCCGCAGCCGCCTGGCGCTGCTCCAGGCCATCAGCGCCATGCAGCAGGGCCGCGCCGACCTCAGCCAGTTAAGCGGGTTTTAG
>CAZDVL010000137.1:0-6648 GCA_964508745.1 uncultured Anaerolineaceae bacterium
TCGTGGCCGGTGTGCCAGTCGCCAAACATGCGGAAGTAGGCGTCGGTGCAGTAGCCTGACGTGATCAGCCACCCCTCGCCGGGGTAGTCTGCCTGCCCTGTGACCGGAGAAACCTTGTTCATCTTCCAATTCCTTTCTCACCCCCACTTATATTATGAATGAAAATGCGCTTTTTTTGTCGCTGACGTGCGCTGCTGGCCCGCCTGGACAGCCCTCGCGCCGGCGGCGCGGCCAGCGCCCGTGTTAACCGGCGTTTAGGTTTATGCTGTATACTCCGATCAGCAGTGGGGGGTGTGCTGTGTGGCTAACGTAATGGCGCGAGGATTAACGATGAACAGAAGCAGCCGTGCGATGAGGAACTGGTTCAGGGGCGGGGCGGCCGTGGCTGCCGCGCTGGTGGTCGCGCTGATGGCGGCCGAGCTGCACGCCGGGGCGCTGCGCCAGGCCGGCGCGGGCACTTCCCTGCGCTTCTACGGCAACGGCGTGGCTGCCCCTGGCCTGGATCGGGTCAGAATACCCATTGATGGGCCGGAGCGCCCGGCGGACATCGGCGCGACGGATTTCACGATTGAGTTCTGGCTGCGGGCCGCGCCCGGCGCGAACGGCAGCCCGGCCTGTCAGCCCGGCAATGACACCTGGGTGAGCGGCAATATCATCGTGGACCGCGACATTTTTAACGCTGGCGACTACGGCGACTACGGCATCTCGCTCTACGGCGGGCAGATCGCCTTTGGCGTCAACAACGGCAGCAGCGGGAGCACGCTCTGCGGCGCGACCAACGTCGCCAACAACCAGTGGCGCCACATCGCGGTGGTGCGCGTGCGCGACACCGGCCTGATGCAGATTTACGTTGACGGCGCGCTGGACGGCTCTGTCACCGGGCCAACCGGCGATGTCAGCTACCGCAACGGGCGCCCGACGAACCGGCCCAATGACCCGTATATTGTCATTGGCGCGGAGAAGCACGACTATGGCGCCGCTTACCCCTCGTTCCGCGGGTGGGTGGACGAGCTGCGCCTGTCGACCGTCCGGCGCTACAACGGCAGTTTCACCCGCCCCACCGGCCCCTTCACGCCGGACGCGAACACCGCCGCGCTGTACCACTTTGACGAGGGCAGCGGCGACGTTGTGGGCGACTCGTCGGGCGGCGGCAGCCACGGGACCCGGTATTTCGGCGGCTCGCCGGCCGGGCCGGTGTGGTCAGCCGAGACGCCGTTCACCGGCCCGCCACTCACCCCTACAGCGACGCCGGTGTTCGGGGCGCCCACGCTGCTCGCGCCGGCGGACGCCGCCTCCACCCAGGACGCCCGGCCCACCTTCTCGTGGAGCAGCGTGTGGACCGCGACCGGCTATCAGATCGAGATCACCGGCAGCCTTCCGCCTTTCAGCGCGCAGTTCGACACCACCGCCGCCAGCTTCCGCCCGAACAGCCCGCTGCTGCCCGGCGCGTATAGCTGGCGGGTGCGGGCCATCAGCGCCGCCGGCCCGTCGGCGTGGAGCAGCCCGGCGCGCAGCCTTTCGATCGCCTCGCCAGCCGGCGCCGCCCCGCAGCGCAACCTGTTCGTGACCGACACGCCGCGTCTGACCTGGGGCCGCGTGTCTGGGGCGACCGGCTACCAGCTTCAGGTGGCGTCGAACGCCGCGTTCACCAGCATCGTGCACGACGAGACGGTGGGCGCGGGCACGCTGGAGGTCACGCTGCCTGACCGCGCCAACGGCCTGTACTACTGGCGCGTGCGGGCGCAGCGGCCCGGCGGTTTCGGCGCCTGGAGTCCGGCCGAGTTTTTTATGGTGCAGGCTTCCTCGTAGCGCGGACGGCCAGGCGGCGGATCAAAGCGTTAGGCAGCGGCCTCGATCTCAGGTAGAATAGCGCCGTATTCCTGAAGGTTCAAACCAGGCCCAACGATGCTGTCCGTCAAAAACCACATTCCGTCCGTTGTCTACTTCGAGAACATCGCCGAAGATGAGCTGGCGTATATCGCCGCCAACAGCCTGCTGCGCACCTTCTCCGCCGGCCAGATTATCTTTCTGGAGGGCGAGCCGGCGGAGGGCCTGTGGATTGTCGAGCAGGGCAGCGTCAAGGTCTTTAAGCTGCACCCTGACGGCGGCGAACACATCCTGCACCTGCGCGGCCCCGGCAAATCCTTTAACGACGTTGCCGCGTTCGACGGCGGCGGCAACCCGGCGAACGCCGCCGCGCTCAGCGCCGAGGCCCAGGTGTGGCTGATCCCGACCAGCGTGATTAACGACGTGCTGGCCAGCAACACGCAGATGGCGCTCAACGTGATCCGCCTGCTGGCGGCGCGCGTGCGGACGCTGGTGCGGCAGATCGAGGACCTGGCGCTGTACTCGGTCATGGTGCGGCTGGCGCGCTTCCTGCTGAAGCAGGCCGAGGACCCTTCGCTCAGCGGGCCTGGCATCACGCGCACGGCGATCGCCGCGCACATCAACACCACGCCGCAGACGATCAGCAATATGCTGCACCTGCTGGAGGATGCCGGGGCGATTCAGTTTGACCGCCACCGCATCATCATCGTGAACGAGCGCGTGCTGCGCTCGATCGCCATGCTTTGAAGCCGGATTTTCGCCCGTTTTAAGGCGGCTTAAATACAAAAGTGACGGCGGCCTTTATGCTTCAGGCGGAACAGCGAGAGAGAGAGGGCGTGCGTGTGGCCGTTGAACCCCATTGGTTCCCCCACATTGACCAGGCCCGGTGCACCGGCTGTGGCGACTGTATCACAAGCTGCCCTACCGGCGCGTTGGCTTGTCAGGAAGGCAAAGCTGCCCTACTATATCCCGATCTGTGTACCTATTGCGCGGCCTGCGAAGATGTGTGCCCGGCCAGCGCAATTGAGCTGCCCTTTTTAATTTTGAAACATCCAACACCGGAGAATGCAACAGATGACCAAACGCCTCAGCCCTAATCTGGTAGCCGCTGTCTTAGTGGGCATCACGATTCTGACTCTGGCCATACTGCCGGTCCGTGTCGAAGTTGTGCCGAACCAGGCAGCGGCACAGGAAACGATAGAAGCAGCCGCACCTGCCGTCGCTCAGGCAGCCGCGCCTGCCGCTCAGGCGGCCGCGCCGGTCGCTCAGACGGAGGCCGCCGTCGTCGAATTCACGCTGCGCACCATCATCGGGGCCGACCCTGTGATGGCTTACGTCGGCGTGGGCGGCGACATTGACGGCGTCATTAACCCTGAGCTGGTCGTCAACCTGGGCGACACTGTGCGGCTGACGCTCATCAACGGCGACGCCGTGCTGCACAACCTTCACATTGACGAGTTTGGCGTGGTGTCCGGCGACCTGCTGGCGGCGGAAGAGACCGTCACGATGGAGTTTACGGCCGACAAGCCGGGCGAGTTCGAATACTACTGCTCCGTCCCCGGCCACCGCGAGATCGGCATGAAGGGGCTGCTGCGGGTGGTGGGCGCGGTGACGGTGGGCGATTCGGGCGCGCTGGCTGGCTCGCAGAGCGACGCCGGCTACACCGACAGCACGCACGACATGAGCGCCATGGCGGCGCCGACGCAGGTCGCGCCGGCGGTGGCGGACGCTGTCTCGATTGTGCACAACCCCGCCGACGTGCCGCCGCCCGTTGGCGACCGCGGCCCGATGCACCATGTGGTCGAGATGACCGCGATGGAAGTTGACGGCATCCTGGCGGACGGCTCGACCTACCGCTACATGACGTTCGACGGCACCGTGCCGGGGCCGATGCTGCGCATGCGCATCGGCGACACGATGGAAGTGCGCATCAAGAACGAGATGCAAAGCACGCTGCCGCACTCGATTGACCTGCACGCCGTGACCGGGCCGGGCGGCGGCGCGGTCTTTACCCAGACGCTGGCCGGCGAAACCTCCGCCTTCACCTTCCGCGCGCTTCAGGCCGGGCTGTACGTCTATCACTGCGCGACGCCCAGCGTGGCGCACCACATCACCAGCGGCATGTACGGCCTGATCCTGGTCGAGCCGGCTGGCGGGCTGGCGCCGGTGGACCGCGAGTTCTACGTGATGCAGGGCGAAATCTACACCGCGCAGCCGATGGGAACCAAGGGACACCTTGACTTCGACTACCAGGCGATGCTCGATGAGCGCCCGCAGTACTTCGTCTTTAACGGCTCGGCCAACGCGCTGACGACGGACGAGTACGCGCTGCGCACCAACGTGGGCGACACCGTGCGCATCTTCTTCGGCGTGGGCGGCCCGAACTTTATCTCCTCGTTCCACGTCATCGGCGAGATTTTCGACCGCGTTTACAACCTGGCCTCGCTGACCTCTGCCCCGCTGACCGACGTTCAGACGACGCTGGTCCCGCCGGGCGGCGCGGTGATGGTTGAGTTCAAGATGGACGTGCCGGGCCGCTATGTGCTGGTGGACCACGCGCTCAGCCGGGCGGAACGCGGGCTGGCGGGCTACCTCTACGCCGAAGGCGCGGACAATCCCGACATCTTCAGCAGCGAGAGCCGGCCTGAAGCATCCGGCCACTAATGCTGATCAACGGGCCGGCGGAGAAACTGCTCCGCCGGCCCGTAACGTTTGATAAGGGCACAAAATGAACGCACAGAAAAGACTTTACAGCGTATTTTTGCTGGCCGCTGTGGCGTTAGCGCTGCTGACGCTGGGCGCGGCGGCGCAGGTTGAGGCGCAGGCAGGCAGCGGCGCGACGGCCACCAGCACGCCAACGGTCCGCGCGACGGCGACGGCGACGGCGCCCGCGCCGGACGAGCGCGAGGCGGACGAGCTGACGGAGCTGTCGCTGGCGGCGGTTGCGGACGGGGTCTACGTCGGCCAGGTGGTCAACCCGCCGATCCAGGCGCAGGATTTTGAGGCGCCGAGCAGCCACGACGACATCACCCGCCTGAGCGACCTGAACGGCCGCTGGCGCGTGATCTTCTTCGGCTACATGCACTGCCCCGATTTCTGCCCGCTGACGCTGGTGGATTACATGCGCGTCAAGGCGGCGCTGGGCGACGCGGCGAGCGAGGTGGATTTCGTCTACATCAGCGTGGACGCGGTGCGCGACACGGCGGCGGCGCTGCGGCGCTACCTCGCCAACTTCGACGCCGAATTTATCGGCTTTTCGACGGACGACGCCATCCTGAGCAGCATCCAGCCGGATTACGGCTTCTACTATGAACGCCGCATGGACACCGGCTCGCAGGCGGTTTACACCGTTGACCATTCGACGCGCTCGTACCTGCTGGACCGCGACGGTGTGCTGCGCGCCAGCTTCGCTTATCGGACGCCGCCGCGCGATGTCGCGGGCGCGCTGCTGTGGTATCTGGATCACGAATAAGGCAGACACTCACTTATGCCGACGCTGTCACGCTGGTTCATCAAACTGGGGATGCTGTACTTTGCCGCCGGGCTGACGATGGGGGCGCTGATGCTGCTCCAGCCGGTGCTGGGCTGGCCGAGCAGTTGGCAGGTGCTGCGGCCGGTTTATCTGCATTTCCTGTTTATCGGTTGGGTGACGCAGATCATCATGGGCATCGGGTACTGGATGCTGCCCAAACAGTCGAAAGAGAGGCCGCGCGGCAGCCAACGCCTCGGCTGGGCGGTGCTGGTGCTGCTCAACGTGGGGCTGCTGCTGCGCGCGGTTGGCGAGCCGGCGATCGTGCTGGTGCCGCAGGCAGGCCTGGGCTGGACGCTGGCGCTGGCGTCAACGTGTCTGCTGCTGGCCGGGTGGGGGTTCATCCTGAACACCTGGGGACGGGTGAAGGAACGCTGATATGCCCCGCCTGAGTGTCTGGTTCATACGCGCGGCGCTCATCCACACCGGGATGGGGTTTTTGTTCGGCTCGCTGCTGCTGCACCACAAGGGCATCCCGCTCTATGACTGGACGTGGAAGCTGCTGAACCCGCACGTCGAGATAATGGTTTTTGGCTGGACGATGCAGTTTATTATGGGCATCGCCTTCTGGATACTGCCGCGCTTCAGCGGCCCGCAGCGCTATGGCCGGACCAGGCTGGGCTGGCTCAGCTTTTGCCTGCTGAACGCCGGCGTTGTGCTGGCCGGCGTGGCCGCGTGGTTCAGGCTGGACAGCGTTATGCTGGTCGGGCACGTGCTGGCGCTGGGCGCAGTCGTTATTTTTGTCGTTCTCATCTGGCCGCGCATCAAGCCGCTGGGCGGCTTCGCGGCGTCGCAGGAGACGTAATGCCCGCCGCGGGCGGGCAGCATCGCACACACGGAGGTTTGAGCAATGGCAGATAACTACACACTGATCGACAGCGTGGCTGGCCTGGTGGACGCGATCCAGCCAGACAGCATTGTCAGCCGCACGTTTTACAACGACGGCCGTCTGAAGGCCATCCTGTTCGGCTTCGACGCCGGGCAGGAACTTTCCGAACACACGTCCAGCCAGGCGGCCATCATTCAGATCGTGCAGGGCGAGGCCACCGTCACGCTGGGCGATGACCGGCACGAGCTGAGCGCCGGGGCGTGGGTGCGCATGGCGCCGCGCCTGAAGCACAGCGTTTACGCCAAGACGCCGCTGCTGATGCTGCTGATGATGACCGGCACGGAATAGCAGCGGGCAAAACAAAACGCCAGCGGCGAGCTGGCGCGGCAGAACGTGCTGTGGGAAGGGCGAAATGCGCCTGAGCGGGTAATGAGATTCGAACTCACGACACCCTGCTTGGGAA
>CAZDVL010000138.1:0-6553 GCA_964508745.1 uncultured Anaerolineaceae bacterium
ACCCCTCGGCCCACACCAGGTCGGACACCGTGCCGTACATGTGCGCGGTGAGCTGGCGCGGCGCGCCGCCCAGCCGGTCCACCACGAACACCTGCGGCACGCCGGCGGCGTCGAGGTCAATGTAGGCGGCCCGCTGGCCGTCCGGGCTGAGCGCCGGCTGCGGCGGCTGGCCCGCCCCGCTGACGACCTGCACCGACGTGTTGAACGCCAGCTCGCGCAGCCACACATCGGTCGCGCTGGCCAGCGCCAGGAACGCGCCGTCGCCGCTGAACACCAGCCGTTCCATGAAGCCGTCGCCCACCTTCTGTTCCACCGGCGCGGCGCTCAGGTCCGCCGTGCTGATGCGGTGCGGCCGGCCGCCGGCGGCCCCGGTCTGCAGGTCGCGGAACGGCTTGAGGTAGTAAAGCGCCGCGTCGGTCGGGCTGTGCGCCAGGCCGTAGTCCGGGCCGAAGCCGCTGACGGCCGTCAGCGGCGGCGAGACCGTCCCCCCGGCCACATCGAGCGCGTAAATTTCCCCGGCGCTGAAGAACAGCAGCGCGCCGTCAGCGCTCCACGCCAGGTCGCGCAGCGCGGCGCCCTGCGCCGCCCACAGCAGCCGCTGCCCCTGTTCATTCAGCGCCGCGCTGTAGATGGCGGGCGCCATGTCGGGCGACTGCGCCGCCAGGAAGGCGATCTCGCCGCCGCCGGGCCGCCAGGCCGGGCGCAGCAGGCTGGCATAGCCCAGCGCCGAAAGCTGGCGATAGGCCAGCGTGCGCCGGTCGAGCACGTACAGCTCGCGCGCGCTGCCCGGCCCCGGCGCGACGAACGACAGCGCCGCGCCGTCGGGCGAAACGCCCAGGTCGGTGACGCGATCCCAGGCCTGCGGCAGCGGCAGCAGGTCGGCAAATGTGCCGTCCGGCGCCAGCTCGATCACCGTTTTGCCCTCGAAAATGTAGTAGATCGTGCCCTGCGCGCGGAAGCCCGCCGGCGCGGTGGGCGGCGGCGTGGGCGTGGCCGTCTCGGTTGGCCCTGGCAGCGGCGTCCAGGTGGGCGGCAGCGGCGTGCGCGTCGGGGTGGCCAGCGCGGCGGCGGTCGCCGCGTCGCTGGTGGCCAGCGCGCTCAGGTCGGCCAGCGTGGGCGGCGCGGACGGCGCGGCGGCGGGCTGGCAGCCGGCCAGCGCCAGCGCCGCCAGCAGCAGCGCGGCCAGGGTACGTGTGCACATGTGCGCGTGCCTTTCGTGCGGCGGACAGCAGGTTCCTGTTGTATTATATGTCCGCGCACACAACCTTGCATGTAGGGAGAATGATTCCATGGACACCAGCACAGCCCTGGCGCGTTTTGAACGGTGCGGCATCGTCGTCGTGCTGCGCGGCGCGTTCCCGCCGGCCAGCGCCCTGCCCGTCGTCGAGGCGCTCGTCGAAGCCGGCCTGGACGCGGTCGAGTTCACCACCAATTCGGCGCAGGCGTTCGAGGCGCTGCGGGCCGTGCGCGCCGCCTTTGGCCCGGCGGTCTGCGCCGGCATGGGCACGGTGCTGGACGCCGACACCGCCCGGCGCGCGCTCGACGCCGGGGCCGATTTCCTGGTCGCGCCGTCCTTCAGCCCGGCGGTGGTGGCGGCGGCGCAGGCGGCGGACCGCCTGGTCGCCCCCGGCGTCATCACGCCGACGGAGTGCGTGGACGCCTGGGCGCTGGGCGTGCGCCTGCTCAAGCTGTTCCCGATCGGCGCGCTGGGGCTGGACTACTTCAAAACGCTGCGCGGCCCGCTCAACCACATGACGTTTATGTGCAACGGCAGCATTGACGACGCCAACGCGGGCGCGTTCATCCAGGCGGGCGCGCTGGCCTGCGGCACCGGCTGGCCCGTCGGCGACGGCTCGTGGCCGCTGGCGCGCGTCGCAGAGCGCGCCCGCCGCCTGCGCGGCGTGGTCGACTCCGCCCGCAGCCCGCACCGCGCCGCGCTGGCCTAGCCGCGCGCCAGAGGCGAATGTGAGGCGGCCATGCGCATTGTGATCAAGGTCGGAACCAGCACGCTGACCGGCGGGACCGCCGCGCTCAACCGCCAGCGTATGCTGGAGCTGGTGCAGCAGATCGCCCGCCTGCACCAGCAGGGCCACGAGCTGGTGCTGGTGTCGTCCGGCGCGCAGGCCGCCGGGCGCGAACGGCTCGGCTTCCCCCAGCCCGACCGCTCTGTGCCCGCCAAGCAGATGCTGTGCGCGGTCGGCCAGGGCCGCCTCATCCAGCTTTACAACGACCTGTTCGACATCTTCGGCATCGTCATCGGCCAGGTGCTGCTGACGCGCGGCGACCTGGACCACCGCATGCGCTATCTCAACGCGCGCGACACGCTGCTGGCGCTCATCGAACGGCGCATCGTGCCTGTCATCAACGAGAACGACACCACCGCCACCGACGAAATCCGCGTGGGCGACAACGACAACCTCTCGGCGCTGGTCGCCAACCTGCTCGAAGCCGACCTGCTGGCGCTGCTCACCGACCAGCCCGGCCTGTTCACCGCCGACCCGCGCCACAGCGCCGACGCCAGCCTGATCGCGCAGGTCGAACGTGTGGATCAGGACACGCTGGCGCTGGCGGGCGGCGTTGGCTCTGGCGTGGGCACAGGCGGCATGCGCACCAAAATTCAGGCGGCGCAGCTCGCCAGCCGCAGCGGTGTGACCACGATCATCGCCGCCGGCGGCGAGCCGGACGTGCTGCTGCGCCTGGTGGCGGGCGAGCCGCTGGGCACGCGCTTCGCGCCGGCGGCGTCGCACCTGGAGGGCCGCAAGCGCTGGCTGCTGGCTGAACAGCCGCGCGGCGCGGTGAGCGTGGACGCCGGGGCCGCCGACCGCCTGCGCACCGGCGGGGCCAGCCTGCTGCCGGTGGGCGTGACCGCCGTCGAGGGCGAGTTCGAGCGCGGCGAGCCGCTGGCGGTGCGCGCCCCGGACGGGGCGGCGGTCGCGCATGGGCTGACCAACTACAGCAGCGACGACCTGCGCCGCCTGCGCGGGGCGCAGTCGCACCGAATCATCGAGATTCTGGGGTATAGTTATGGTGACGCCGTGATTCACCGCAACAATCTGGTGCTGCTGGTCTAGGCGAAGTTGAGCGTGACACGATGGTTTTACAGGAAAAGCTGCTGACCGCCGACGATCTGTGGGAGCTGGCGCACCGGCCCGAAAACGCCGCCAAGCGGTTTGAGCTGGTCGAGGGAGCGCTGCGCGAGATGTCCCCGACAGGTGGCGAACATGGTGAAGTGGCAGGGATCATCTTCGGTCTGATCTGGATGCACGTCCGCCAGCATCAGCTTGGGCGCGTGACCGCCGCCGAAACCGGCTATGTGCTGCGCGGCAGCCCTTACACAGTGCGCGCGCCTGCTGTCGGCTTTATCAGCCAGGCGCGCAGCCCACAGCCGCTGGCAGCGCAGTATGTGCCGCTGCCGCCTGATCTGGCAGTGGAGGTGGTGTCGCCGGGCGACCGGGCCGACGCCATCGAAGAAAAGGTGCTGGACTACTTACAGGCTGGCACAGCGGCAGTGTGGATTATCTACCCGCCCTCGCAGACGGTCATTGTCCACACCGCCGCGCAGGTCTATCGCCTCGGCCCTGACGACACGCTTGACGGCGGCGGCGTCCTGCCCGGTTTCGCCGTCCAGGTGCGCGCGCTGTTTCCCACCGCATAATAATAAGGATTGCTGCCCACATGGTTGACCTCAACGACATGGGCCGGCGGGCGAAAAACGCCGCAGTCGCCCTGGCCCGCCTCACCACCGAACAGAAGAACGCCGCCCTGCTGGCGATCGCCGAGGCGCTGGCCGCCAGCGCGCCCGCCATCCTGGAGGCCAACCGCCAGGACATCGCCGAGGCGCGCGCCGCCGGGGCTGATGAGCTGTGGGTCAGGGATCGCATGGACCTGGAACAGCGCATGGCCGGCATCCTGGCCGACGTGCGCACCGTCGCCGCCCTGCCCGACCCGGTCGGCAAGGTCTACGACGCGCACACGCTCGACAGCGGCCTGCGCGTCAGCCGGCGGCGCACGCCGCTGGGCGTGCTGGGCGTGATCTACGAGGCGCGGCCGCAGGTCACGGTGGACGTGACCACGCTGGCGCTCAAATCTGGCAACGCTGTGATTCTGCGCGGCGGCAAAGAGGTGCTGCGCAGCAACCTGGCGCTGGTGGCCGCGCTGCGCGCCGCGCTGGAGGCGCACGGCATCCCCGGCGACGCGGTGCAGGTGATCGGCAGCAGCGACCGGCGCTACGTGGGCGAGATGCTGCGGCTGCACCAGTACATTGACCTGATTATCCCGCGCGGCGGCAGCGACCTGCACGCCTTCTGCCGCGAGCACAGCACCATCCCCGTGATTACCGGCGGCATCGGTATCTGCCACCTGTACGTGGACGCCAGCGCCGACTTCGACCGCGCGCTGGCCGTCATCCACAACGCCAAGACGCAGCGCCCGGCCGTGTGCAACGCGCTCGACACGCTGCTGGTCAACGCGGCGGCGGCGGCGGATTTTCTGCCGCGCGTGGTCGAACACCTGGGCAGGGACGGCGTGACGTTCCGCGCCGACGCGCGCGCGGGCGCGCTGGTGGGCGGCAGCCCCGCCGTGCAGGCCGCCGGACCGGACGACTTCGACACCGAATGGTACGCGCTCATCCTGGGGCTGAAGGTGGTGGACAGCCTGGACGACGCCATCGCCCACATCCGCCAGCACAGCACGCAGCACAGCGACGGCATCCTCACGCAGACCCCGGCGCACGCCGACCGCTTCGTTGAGGAAGTGGACTCGGCGGCGGTGTACGTCAACGCCAGCACGCGCTTCACCGACGGCAGCGCGCTCGGCCTGGGCGCCGAGATCGCCGTCAGCACGCAGAAGCTGCACGCGCGCGGCCCGATGGCGCTGGAGGAGCTGACGACCTACAAATGGGTGATCGTCGGCGACGGCCACGTCCGGCCCTGACGCTGTACCGCGCAGGGCAGTTGCGCCAGCGGCGCGGCGCGCATACAATAAATGTAATGTGCAGGTAGCCCTGCGCCCGTTGTGCGCCGGGGCAGCGGATATATCAATTATGACAACTGTGCTTCTGCTCGAAGATAACGCCGATATGCTCGCCATGATGTCGCAGGTGCTGGAGTGGGGGGGCTACACCGTGTGGGGCGGGCGCAGCGGCAAGGAAGGCATCGCGCATCTGGCCGAGGCGGCCCAGCTTCCCGACATCATCATCAGCGACCTGCTCATGCCCGGCATGGACGGCATCGCCTTCCTGCGCCACCTGCGCGGCAACCCGGACTGGGCCGACATCCCCTTCGTCATGATGAGCGCCTATTCGTCGAGCGCCGAACGCCACAACGCCATCCAGAACGGCGCCAACGATTTCCTGGTGAAGCCGTTCAACCTCGACGACTTCCAGACCGTGCTCAACCGCTGGCAGCGCTGACACCATGCCGCCCACGCTGGTGATCCTCAACCCGCACGCTGACAGCGGGCGCACAGGCCGTTTGTGGCCGGGGCTGGAGCCGGTCCTGCGCGACGCCCTCGGCGACCTGGAGCTGGCCGTCACGCAGCAGCCGCAGGACGTGGACGCGGCGCTGGAGCGCGCGCAGCAGGGCGGCCTGGAGCGCGTCGTCGCCGTTGGCGGCGACGGCACGAACAACTCGGTGGTGAACGCGCTGGTCGCCCTGCACCAGCGCCACCCCGCCGCGCCGCTGCCGGCCTTCGGCACGCTGCCGGTCGGAACCGGGCGCGACTGGGCGCGCAGCGCCGGCATCCCCTTCGACCTGTCCGCCGCCGTGCACATGCTGGCCAGCGCGCAGCCGCAGCCGCTGGATGTCGGCCTGCTGCTGTGCGACGGCCGCCCGTGCCACTTCCTCAACATCGCCAGCGCCGGCCTCAGCGGCGAGGTGGACCGCCGCGTCAACAGCACGCGCCTGCGCCGCCCCTGGACGTTTCTGCTGGCGACCGTCGCCACCATCGCCAGCTACCGGCCGGTGCCGCTGCGCATCAGCCTGGACGGCCAGCCCTGGCACGACGGCAGCGCCTACGTGGTCGCCGTCGCCAACGGCACCACCTTCGGGCGCGGCATGGCGGTCGCGCCGCAGGCCAGCATGGCCGACGGCCTGTTCGACGTGGTCCTGGTCGAGGCGATGTCGCGGGCGAAGGCGCTCTACACGCTGAGCAAGGTCTACAGCGGCGAGCACCTCAGCGTCAGCGGCGTGCAGCACCGGCGCGCCGCCCGCGTGGAGATTGTCGGCGGCGGCCCGCTGGACCTGGACCTCGACGGCGAGTACACCACCGGGCAGCGCCTGGAGTTCAGCGTTCTGCCGGGCTTCCTGCGGGCGCTGCTGCCCCCGGCGGCTGTGCCGCCAGCAACTGCATAAAATACAGCGCGGTGTCAATGCCCTTGTGGAACATCTCCAGGTAGATGTACTCGTCCGGGCCGTGCGCCCGCCCGCCTTTATAACCAAACGGCATCAGCACAATCGGCGCGCCGGGGATGCGCTGGAACACGTCCACCACCGGGATGCTGCCGCCCTCGCGCGTGAACAGCGGCGAGCAGCCCCAGCCGCGCTCATAAGCGCGC
>CAZDVL010000139.1:0-6543 GCA_964508745.1 uncultured Anaerolineaceae bacterium
GGCGCGGAGGCAAACCGGATTTCATGGCAGTATGGTGGGGAACACGCAGCAACGTCTCGCCGCGCTTGCGGCTGGAAGTCGAGGCCATGCGGGCCACATTCGGCAGGACCTTCAGGCTGGTCGTGCCGTCGCTTGGGCTGCTGCACTGGGAGGGGGTCGTCACGCTGAACCTCTCGACGCTGCGCCAGCCGGATCACACGCTCAAGATTGTGTATCCCAACGAGTACCCGAACCGCCCGGCCGAGGCTTACGTGCTGAAGCCGCGCGTCTACAGCGAAAAGCACCAGTACGAGGACGGCCAGCTCTGCCTGTTCAACCCGAAGGACGGCGAACAGTACGGCTGGAACCCCAGCCGCTCGACCGCCGTGACCGTCGCGGCCTGGGCGGTGCAGTGGCTGTACGCCTATTACACCTGGCGCGCCACGGGCGACTGGCCGGGCATTGAGGAGCGGGTGCACCCCACCAGGCCGCAGCCGCGCCGGGAGAGATAAGATGATCAGATCGCTGCATATGGCCCGCCGCCGCGTCCCGAACCTGGTGGTGGCGCAGCGCGTGCTGGCGCGCATGGCCGCCGCCGCGCAGCGCTTTATCGAGGACGAAACCGGCGAGGCGCTCGTCGGCCTGGTCGTGCCCGGCGAGCGCACCAACGGCGTCCCGACGGTGTACGCGCTGGACACCATCGCGCCGGACGACAGCGCCGTGCGCCAGCTTCACACCTTTCAGCAGGGCGACGCGCGCCAGGACGAAATCATCTGGTGGCTGCAGGAGAACTGGAGCGTCTACCGCCAGCGCCGCCAGACCAGCTTCGGCACGGCGTTACAGGCCAAGTGGGACGTGCCGCTGCGCTACCTGGGCGACTGGCACAAGCAGCCCGGCTTCATGATCCAGCCCAGCGTCGGCGACCAGATGACCGCCCTGAGCTGGCTGGACGACAGCGACAACGGCATGAGCTTCCTGATCGCGCCGATCCTCACGCTGGGCCACCCTTCGACGACCATCGAGGGCGTGCCCGGCGCCAATTTCGTCACGCTGCCGCACGCCGACGGCACGCACATGCGCGTTGATTTCTGGTACATTGACCGCGCGCTGCGCCTGTTCCAGCCGGTCGCGCCGGCGGTCTACCCGGACGACCAGCTTCCCGGCCTGCCAGAGTACCCCTGGCACCTGGCGGACACCGCCCGCTTCGACGACGAACACCGCCTGATGCAGCGCGACGGCCTGGCGCTGACCGTCGTCCTGTGGAACGCGACCGAGGCGCCGCCGCTGGAGGTGTGCTTCCTGACGGCCCGCGTCGGCGCTGACCGCGTGCTGATTGTCGTCACCGGCTGGGATTACCCCCGGCGCGCGCCGCAGGCCCACGTCGCCCCGTTCCGCCCGATGGGGCCGGACGACGACCTGTACGGCATTTTCGCCCAGATGTGGGCCGAAGCGCGGCCGGTTGACGACCCGCCGGGCTGGGCGTGGTCGCCGGACAAGCGCCTGCTGGACTATATCCGGGCGGTCGAAACCAGCCTGGGGCTGCGCCCGGCGGCGGTGGAACAGAAGGTGGAGCAGAAGGAAGAAGCCGCCGGCGGGGGGCAGCCATGAACTGGGACCGCGTTGAACGGCTGATCGGCACGGACAACCTGGCGCGGCTGGCGCAGAAGCGCGTGGCCGTGGTCGGGCTGGGGTCTGGCGGCGGGCTGGTGGCGCTCAGCCTGGCGATGAGCGGCGTCGGCCATTTCGTGCTGGTTGACGACGACACGCTGGAGGAAACCAACCTGGTGCGCCACGTGGCCGACCGGCGCTACCTGGGCCAGCCGAAGGCCGCGGCGGTGGCCGACCTGATCCGCCACCGCAGCCCGCAGGCGCAGGTTGAGGTGCGCGTTGGGCGCGTCGAACAGCACCTGGACGCGCTCGACGGCGTGGATCTGCTGGTGGCGGCGGTGGACGGCGAGAACAGCAAGTACGCCATCAACCAGACGGCGCTGGCGCGCGGCCTGACGGCGGTGTACGCCGGCGTCTACGAGCGCGGCGAGGGCGGCGACGCGGTGGTGATCCACCCCTACGACGGGCCGTGCTACGCCTGCTGGGCCGCCGAGCTGCGCGAGGAGGTCGCCGCTGGCCGGCCCGACACCGGCGCCGGGCTGGACTACGGCATGATCGGCCCGCAGGGCACGCTGGAGGCCGAGCCGGGCCTGTGGCTGCACGTGATGCGCGTGGCCGGCGTGCAGGCCCACCTGGCGCTGAACGAGCTGCTGAAGGGGACCGATGTCTACGAGCCGATGCCGGGCAACACGGTGATTCTGGCCAACAACGCGTTGGAGATCATCACCGGCCAGATCACCCCGCCGCATTCGGCGGTGTGGGCAGACATCCGCCGCAACCCGGCCTGCCTGGTGTGCGGCGACGAACTGCGCGCGCGCGCCGCCCTGGCCGCCGACGACGCCGGCGGGCAGGTCTCGCTGGCGCAGTTGATGGACATGCTGGGCGCCAGCCCGCAAGAGGAGGACGAGGATTAACTTTATGGATGAACAGAACAACACACGTCCAACTGAGGACACGCCCGCTGAGACCGACGCCCCGGCCACGCCCCCGGCGGAGAGCGCGCCGCCAGAGAGCGACACGCGGATGAGCGAGCGCCTGGAGCGCCTGGGCGGTGAGCCGGCCCCGGTGATCACGCCGGAGGAATTTGCGCGTTTGCAGCAGGCGGGGCAGGTGCACATTGACGCGCTGGGGCGCGTGCAGACCGCCCGCCGCAGCGACGCTGAGGCCGGCGTTTCGCTGCGCAAACGGCGAGCCTGGTATCTATGAGCACCAACGACCCGGCGCTGTTTATGCGGCGGGCGCTGGTGAACGGCCTGAAACAGAAGGGCGAGCTGACCGACCCGCGCCTGGAGGCCGCGTTTATGGCTGTGCCGCGCCACGCCTTTCTGCCCGGCCTGACGCTGGAAGAAGCCTACGCCGACGAGGCGGTTCCGGTCAAGCGCGAGACCGACGGCACGGTCGTCAGCTCTGCCAGCCAGCCGGGCATGATGGCGATGATGCTGCGCCAACTGCGCCTGCGCCCCGGCGACAACGTGCTGGAGATCGGCACGGGCACGGGCTACAACGCCGCCATCATGCAGCATGTCGTCGGCGAGACGGGGACCGTCACCACCATCGAGCTTGACCTGGACGTGGCCGAAACCGCGCGCACCAACCTCCAGCGCGTCGCTTCCGGCGGCATCCGGGTGGTGACCGGCGACGGCGCGGCGGGCTATGCGCCGCGCGCGGCCTACGACCGCATCATCGCCACCGTCGGCATCTGGGATCTTCCGGCGGCCTGGGAACGCCAGCTCAAGCCGGGCGGGCTGATCGTCGCGCCGCTGTGGCTGGACGCGGTCCAGGTGAGCGCGGCTTTCCAGCCGCAGCCGGACGGCACGCTCTACAGCGATAGCAACCTGCCCTGCGGTTTTATCCGCCTGCGCGGCGCTTACGCCGGCCCGCTGGTGACGCGGCGCGTGGGCGCCGGGCTGCTGCTCACGTCGAGCGCCGCCGCCATGATGGACAGCGCCGCGCTGCACCTGCTGTTTTCCGAGGACGCCGAGGCGAACCTGTTCGACATTCACCTCAGCGCCGGCCACTACTGGCAGGGCTTCCTGCCCTACTGCATCCTGAACCTGCCGCCCGGCTTCGCCTTTGTGTCGTACCAGCTTGTCACCACACAGCCGGCGTATGGCATCCCCGGCGCGGGCTTCGGCCTGATCGGCCCCGGCAGCGCCTGTTTCGTGACCTACGACGGGCGCGGCGCGGCGTTCACATTCGCCGGGCCAGACGCTTTCCTGGCGTTACAGGACGCGCTGCACGCCTGGGATCAGCAGGGGCGGCCGGGCGCGCGCGCGCTGCGGCTGCGCCTGACGCCGCTGGCGCAGGCCGCGCCGGAAGCCGGCGGCGGCGCGGTGTACGCGCGCCAGGATCACTACCTCCACGCCTGGCAGACGCATGATCACGCTTGACCACGTGCGGGCGGCGCTGGCCCTGCCCGGCTTCGACCCCGCCCCGGCGCACCGGCTCATGGCCCCGGTGCTGACGCAGTTCCCCGTGCGCCCGGCCAAGACGCCGCGCTCGCGCCAGGCCGGTGTGCTGGTGCTGCTGTACCCGGCGGACGGCCTGCTGCGCTTCGTGCTCACGCGCCGTTCTGACCAACTGCGCGGCCACAGCGGCCAGATCAGCTTCCCCGGCGGGCGGCGCGACCCGCACGACGCCTCGTTTGCCGCCGCCGCCCTGCGCGAAGCCTGCGAAGAGCTGGGCGTGTGTGACGGCGTGACGGTGCTGGGCCACCTGGCGCCCATCTACATCCCGCCGAGCGACTTTGAGGTGTTCCCGACGGTCGGCGCGCTGGCCGCCCCGCCTGCGCTGCGCCCGAACCCCGACGAGGTGGCCGAGGTGTTCAGCGTGCCGCTGGCGCACCTGCTGGACGCGCGCCACAAGCGCGAGGAATGGCGCGATTTCAGCGGCTACCAGATGCACGTGCCGTACTACGCCTTCAACGGCCACAAGGTGTGGGGCGCGACGGCCACCATGCTCAGCGAGCTTGAGCACCGCCTGCGCGCCGTCCTCCCCGCCGACGTGCTGGCCGCCGTTACCAGTACCAGCGCCACCTGACCCGCGTCTACACGGCTCTAACGCCCGCCTACGCATTTCTTGCGCGCCGCCGACGCGCCGCTTACGCGGCCCGGCTATGCTGTCAGTATGGATACGAACACAGTCACAACTGTCGTGGATGGAGAGACAACCATGTTAGTGCGCGAGCCAATCTTCCTGAACCGCCGTCTGGTCAATTACAACCCCGCCGCCGAGGCCGAGCGCGTTTATCGCCTGCCGGTTGATGTCTACACCACCGAGGACGCCATCGTGCTGACGGCCTCTGTGCCGGGCATGCAGGCCGACGTGCTGGACATCACGCTGGACGGCGAGACGCTGGTCATTCGCGGCGAACTCAACGGCGCGGCCGAGCACGGCAGCTATGTGCTGCGCGAGCGCTTTCACGGCAAGTTCGAGCGCCGGCTGACGGTCAACGTCCCGGTGAACATTGGCGCCGCCCAGGCGAACGTCGAAAACGGCGTGCTGACGCTGGTGCTGCCCAAGGCTGAGGAAGCCCGCCCGCACCGCATCGCTGTCAAGTCCGCCGAATAGGACTCATCAGCGGCTGTCGTTTTCACACCGCCGGCACAGGCTGCCGGCGGTTTTTGATTCCGCTACCACACCATGCCGCGCGCCGCCACCGGCCAGGCGACCTCAACTGTTTCGCCGCGCACGCCGTAGAGCACGTTGTGCAGGTTGGAGACCACGCAGGTGTGCACCGGGATCACGCTGACGCGCTCGCCAACCACCGGGCGCTGGTCGCAGGCGCTCACGTCCACATAGGCGTGTTCCTCGTTAAGCTGGTAGATGCGCGCGCCGGGGTACTGGAGGATGTGGCCGTGTTCGCCGTCGAAGCGGTCCATCGCCAGCGTTTTGCTGCCGCTGTCGAGGATGGCGCGGTCGGGCGTGGGGCGGCTGACGACCGTCGCCATGACCGTCATGGCGCAGTCGTCCGGGGCGGCCCAGCCCCGGCTGACGGTGGCCCAGTCGTTGAACACATACGTCCCCACGCGCAGCTCGGTCAGTTCGGGCATCTCGGCGGCGTGGTGCGCCGCGCCTGTGCCGCCGCCGCTGACGCTGTCCACGCCGATGCCGGCGCGGTCCAGCCCGGCGAGCGCCTCCAGCAGGGCGGGGCGCACCGCCGGATTGCTGGGGTAGAGCAGCAGCCCGGCGAAATGCAGGTTCGGCTCGGCCTCGATGCGTTCAGCCAGCGCCACCGCCTCGGCCGGGCCGGCCCCGGCGCGCGCCTGGTCGGTGACCAGCTCGACCATCACGCGCAGCGCGATGCCGTTGGCGGCGGCGGCGTCGGCCAGCCCGGCGACCACGGCGGGGTGGTCGGCGCTGACGGTGATGCGGTTGTACAGCGCCATGTCCGCCAGGCGCGCGGTTTTCTGCGGGCCGACGATGTTGTACGGAATCTGAATGTCGTGGAAGCCCTGCTCGATGAACACGCGCGCTTCCGAGAGCTTCTGGCAGGCGATGCCCACCGCGCCCGCCTCAAGCTGCAGGCGGGCGATGGCGGGTATCTTGTGCGTTTTGATGTGCGGGCGGAAGGCCAGCCCCAGCCGGTTGCAGTGTTCCTGCATGGCGGCGATGTTGCGCGCCATGCGGTCCAGGTCAATCAGGACGCTGGGCGTCTCAAGGTCGTGTATGGATGTCATGCGGCCTTCCTAAACAGGCGCGAAGCTGCCGTTAATTGTTGGCGGCGATGGAGTTAAGCAGCAGGGCGGCGATCGCCCCCGGAACCCACCCGGCGATTGTCAGCAGAGTCACGATCAGCACCGTGCCGCAGCCCCGGTCAAGCACCGCCAGCGGCGGCAGGATAATGCACAGAACAGCGCGTCCACAACCCATGATAAACTCCTGTTAGAGTACAGTCTCGTTGTTATATACGCACAATCTGGCGCGCGGTCGCGCGGCGTCAGGTTCTGGTATCAT
>CAZDVL010000140.1:0-6498 GCA_964508745.1 uncultured Anaerolineaceae bacterium
GCTGTCGTGGTTTATCCTCAACTTCTTCGTCCCCAACTACCTGTACTACAACCTGCTCCAGTTCACGTCGCCAGAGCGCACCTCCAACCATCTGCAGGACCTGGTGGACGCGCACCTCAACGAAACGTTCTGGGAACAGCAGGCACAGCGCCTCTACGAGTTCGTGGACTGGTCGCGGCGCAGCGACGTGCGGCTGATCGTGCTGCTGTGGCCGCACATCACGGCCGTGGCCGAGTCGCAGCCGGCGACGGAACGGGTGCGCGCGTTCTTCGAGGGCGAAGGCGTCGCCGTGGTGGACATGAGCGAGGCGCTGGCGGGCAGCGACGCGCGCCAGCTTGTCGTCAACCGCTTCGACGCGCACCCTGGCATCGAGGCGCACCGGCTGGCCGCCGAGGCGCTCTACCCGCTGGTGGCCGGCGGCTGAAGCAAACGCCGCACGCCGCCACAGGCCGGGCGCGGCGGGCGAAAATCGGATACAATAGGTGCAGCGCGGGCGGCGGGCGCTGCTCTTGCAGCCCAGTTTTCTTAACATGTTCTTAACAATCTAGCGGTAATTTCATCACGGCTAACGTGGTGAGCCGGCCTGCCACCGCGCGGCGCTGTTCACCTATTTGTTTACCTGAGGAGAGCAAAATGCGATCGAAATTCAGCGTACTGGTCCTGCTTCTGGTACTTGCGCTTGGTCTGACTGTGCCGGCGGCGCTGGCGCAGGAAGGCGACCTGGGCAGCGAGACCAACCCCATTCAGGTGTTCTTCGTGCCGTCGGTCGAGGCGCAGACGATCGTCACCGGCGGCGAGGTGATGGCGGAGGCCCTGAAAGCCGCCACCGGCCTGAACTTTGTCGTCTCCGTCCCGACCTCTTACGCCGCCACCGTCGAGGCCATGTGCGCCGCGCCGGCCAGCTCGATGGGCTTCATCCCGGCGGCTGGCTACGTGATCGCCAACAACCGCTGCGGCGTGCAGGTGTCAGCGGCGGCTGTGCGCCGCGGCTGGAACATCTACTGGACGGCCTACATCGTCCGGCGCGACGCCCCGATCTACACCTGGGGCGACCTGGCCGGCAAGAGCTGGGCCTACCCCGACGCCGGTTCGACCTCCGGCTTCATCGTGCCGTCGGTCGAGCTGCAGGCGGCGGGCATTGAACCCGGCAGCACCGTGGAAGCCGGCGGCCACAACCAGGTCGTGCAGGCCGTCTACAGCGGCGAGGTGGACTTCGGCACCACTTTCTACAGCCCGCCGCTGGTCCCTGGCGCGCCCTGGCGCGTCGGCGACCTGGCCGAACCCTATGACCTGACGGTGGACGAGTCGCGCATTGCCGAGGACGGCAGCCTGTACGTGGGCGATGTTCGCGTCCTGGACGCGCGCGCCAACATCCGCGAAACCGCGCCCGATGTCGTTGACCAGGTGCGCATTCTGCGCCTGAGCGAGCCGATCCCCAACGACACGCTCAGCTTCGGCCCGGACTTCCCCGCAGACCTGAAGGCCCAGGTGCTGGACGCCCTCTACGCCTTCGCCCAGACCGAGGGCTGGGCACAGTCAATCGGCAGCGACGACTTCTACGACTGGAGCGGCCTGGCCCCGATCACCGACGCGGACTACGACCCGGTGCGCCTCCAGTTCCAGATTCTCGGCCTGACCGACGAGGACATCTTCAACTAGGCCGTTCACGTTTCCATTAGCCTGATCAGAAGCGGGTAGAGGTTGATCCTCTGCCCGCCGCTGTTTATCCCTACAGAGAGCCGCAATGCTCATCATCGAAAACCTCACCAAAATCTATGACAACGGCCTGGTCGCCATCGACAACCTCAGCCTGGAAATACCGGACGGCCAGTTTGTCGCCATCATCGGCCTCAGCGGGTCCGGCAAGTCCACCCTGCTGCGCTGCATCAACCGCCTGATCGAGCCAACCAAAGGCCGCATTATCTGGAACGGGCTGGATGTCACCGCCGCGTCCGACGACGAGCTGCGCCAGATCCGGCGCCATATCGGCATGATCTTCCAGCAGTTCAACCTGGTGCGGCGCTCCAGCGTCATCACCAACGTGATGGCCGGGCGGCTGGGCTACATCAACCCCCTTTACAGCCTGTTCAACTATTTTCCCGCGCAGGAAAAAGCGCGCGCCCTGGCGGCGCTCGACCGTGTCGGCATCGCTGACCGGGCCTACAACCGCGCCAGCGCGCTCAGCGGCGGCCAGCAGCAGCGCGTCGGCATCGCGCGCACGCTGATGCAGGACCCGGAAATGCTGCTGGCCGACGAACCGGTCGCCAGCCTGGACCCGGCGACCTCGCACTCGGTCATGAAATACCTGGAGCTGCTTAACAAAGAAGATGGACTGACCATCCTGTGCAGCCTGCACTTCCTGAGCCTGGCGCGCGCTTACTCACAGCGCGTGATCGCGCTCAAAGACGGCAAGCTGGAGTTTGACGGCCTGCCGCGCGAGATTGATAACGAGCGCTTTAGAATGATTTACGGCGAGGACGCGGTCGAGGTCGAGATTCGCTAAGGAGATTATTGATGAAGCAGCAGCCCTCATCGCGCGCTGTGCTGCGCCGCCTGCTGATCCTGCTGGCGGCGGCGGCTGTGCTGGTGATTTTTTCCTACGGCTGGACCGTGACCGACATTGACCTGAGCGTGCCGCAGCAGCCGCAGCGCCAGGAGAACGTTGGCAACGCGCTGCGCCAACTGCTGTCGCCCAACGTATTCACGCAGGAATACGAAATTCGGGTCGCGACCGCGCCGTTTCTGATCGGCTGCCCCGACGGGTTCGCCGCGCCGGAGGTCGCCAGCAGCGACACGCTCACAATCGCGGTGGAGCCGGCCTGCGGCAGCAGCGGCGACATCGTTATAGTCAGCGGCTACAACCTCCATCCGAACTCGCTCTCCCGCCTCAACTGGATTGCCACCGACGGCGAGCGCCGCATCCGCCAGGTTGAAGGCCAGGACAACTTCGTCACCCGGCCGGACGGCTCGTTCAGCGTCGAGGTGGAAGTGCCGCGCATCCGGGGCACACGCGGCGAAACCCACACCATCGAGGTGCAAAACCGCTACCCGGTGGGCCTGCCCACCCTCAGCAACACAACCGGCCTGGTGCTGGAGAAAATGGTCGAGACGATCTTCCTGGCGCTGATCGCCACCACCATCTCGATCCTGCCCGCCGCCATCCTCAGCTTCCTGGCCGCGCACAACCTGATGAAGCCGGTCCGCACGCAGCTTGGCGCGCTGCTGGTGAGCTTCGCGCTGCTGCCGGTCGGCTGGCTGCTGGGCGCGCTGCTGCTCGGCCCGGTGGGCGCGCTGGCGCTGAGCCTGGGCAAAGGCGGCCCCGCCGCCGGCACAGCGGCGGCGCTGGTGTTCGCGGTCGGCGCGGTCGCCTCCACGCGCCGCCTGCGCGAGTCCGGGATCCACACATCCGGCCTGACCCTGCGCGGCCTGGGCGGCAAGCTGCTGACGGCGGCGCTGGCGGTGGCGGCGTTAGGGCTGCTGGGCGGCGTCGGCATCCTGATCGGCAAAACGTTCACCGGGGGCATCCCCGGCCACCTGGGCGGGTTTATCGGCTCACTGGGCAGCCTCATTGACCTGATCATGCCGCTGATCGCCGGCGTTGTGGGCGCTTACACGCTGTCCACCATCGGCGCGGCCCTCAGCCGGGGCGCGCTCAAACGCGCCAGCGGCGCCCTTAACCACGCGCTGGGGGCCGTCCTGGGCGGCCTGTCCGGCGCGATCCTGCTGGGCGCGGCGGCGGCGGTGGGCATGCTGGCGGCCTGGCTGGGGCTGCTCGCGCCGGTCGCGGCGGGCGGGCTGGCGGGGGCCGTGCTGCCGCAGCTCTACCGCCGCTTCAGCCCCCGGCCGGTCGAACCCAGCGTCACCGACCACGCCATCGTCACCGCCCTGCGCTGGCTGGGCGCGGCGCTCGGCTTCGTGGTGACGTTCAGCGTTCTGAACGTCGGGCGGGCGCTGATCGAGGGCACGCTCCCCTCGCAGCATGTGACGGCCGCGCCGCTGGGCCTGCCGCTGTACGACTACGTGGCGGCCGCCATGCTCATCGGCGCGGCGCTGGGGGCGGCCGCCGGCGGCCTGTCCGGCGTGCGCGTCAACTTCCCCATCGGCACGGTGCTGTACAGTTTCACCCGCACCGTGCTGAACGCGCTGCGCTCGATCGAGCCGCTGATTATGGGCCTGGTGTTCGTCATCTGGGTGGGCATCGGGCCGTTCGCCGGCGTGCTGGCGCTGGCGCTCCACTCGATCGCCTCGCTGGGCAAGCTCTACTCTGAGCAGATCGAGAGCATTGACAACGGCCCGATCGAGGCGCTGGAGAGCACCGGCGCCAACCGCATCCAGACGATCATGTACGCGGTCGTGCCGCAGATCATCCCGCCCTACATCGCCTTCACGATGTACCGCTGGGACATCAACGTGCGCATGTCCACTATCATCGGCTTCGTGGGCGGCGGCGGCATCGGCTTCCTGCTCCAGCAGCAGATCAACCTGCTGCGCTACCGCGACGCGGGCGTGGCCGTGCTGGCCATCGCCATCGTCGTGTCCATCCTGGACTACGCCAGCGCCGCGATCCGCGAGCGCTACGTCTGAGTTCGGGCGCGGCCCGGCACAGCAGACAGCGGCGGCCAGACGGGCCGCCGCTGTCTGTTTCAGGCGCGCTGGCGGCCGCGCGGCCGTCAGCCGATCGTGGCGACCAGCACCGCCTTGGTCGTGTGGATGCGGTTCTCCGCCTGGTCGAACACAATTGACCGTTCGGACTCGAACACGTCCTCGGTGACTTCCATGCTCTCCAGGCCGAACCGCTGGTAAATCTGCTCGCCGATCTTCGTCTCACGGTTGTGGCAGGCGGGCAGGCAGTGCATGAACTTCAGCGCCGGGCTGCCGCTGCGCTCGATCAGCGCGGCGTTGACCTGATAGGGTTTCAGCAGCGCGATGCGCCCCGCCCAGGACGATTCCGGCTCGCCCATCGAAACCCACACGTCCGTGTGGACAAAATCGGCGCCGCGCACGCCCTCGTCGGCGTCCTCGGTGACGGTGATGCGCGCGCCCGTCTCCGCGGCGATGGCGCGGCACTGCGCCAGCAGGCCCTCCGCCGGCCACAGCGGGCGCGGCGCCGCCAGCCGCACATCCATGCCCAGCTTCGCCCCGCCCACCAGCAGCGAGTTGCTGACGTTGTTGCGCGCGTCGCCCACGTAGCAGAACGCGATCTGGTGCAGCGGCCTGTCGCTGTGTTCCTGCATGGTGAGCGCGTCCGCCAGGAACTGCAGCGGGTGGAAGTCGTCCGTCAGGCCGTTGTAGACCGGCACGCCCGCGCAGGCGGCCAGCGTCTCGACCGCCGCCTGGGCGAAACCGCGATACTCGATGGCGTCGTACATGCGGCCCAGCACGCGCGCCGTGTCCCTGACCGACTCCTTGTGGCCGATCTGCGAGCCGTCTGGCCCCAGGTACGTCACGTGCGCGCCCAGGTCATAGGCCGCCACCTCGAACGCGCAGCGCGTCCGCGTGGACGTTTTCTCGAAGATCAGCGCGATCTTTTTCCCCGCCAGGCGCGGCCGCTCGTAGCCGCCGTAATAGGCCGCCTTCAGGTCGCGCGCCAGGCCAAGCAGGTAGCGAATCTCGCCCGGCGCGAAATCAAGCAGCTTCAGCACGCTGCGGCCGTGCAGGTTGTAAGCCATGTGTCAGCAATCCTCCAGTGTGTGCCAGCCCGAACGACCCTTTATTATACTCCCTTGCGCGCGCTTCGGGCCTGTTCCGCTGCGGTGCGCTGTGGTAAAAAGCAGGGGTTCGCGGCGTCAAACCCTGCCGCAGTTACCCGCGAGGAACGGCCTTGCTTCCACTGGTGCTTGTCTACGCTGGAATCGGCGCGCTGCTGGCCGGCGGCGCTGCGCAGCGCCGCCGCGCCCGCCTGCGCCGGGCCGCCGCCAACCTGCTGCTGACCTACGCCATGCTCACGCTGCTGCTGCTGGCCGGCGAGGCCTATTTCCGCTTCGTCCACGCCGAATCCGACGGGCTGCCCACGCTGGCGCTGCGCAACTGGCAGGCGCGCTACTGGCAGACCAACAGCCTGGGCTACCGCGACCGCGAGTGGACGCCCGCGGACTGGCAGGGCAAGCAGACGGTTATTGTCGTGGGCGACTCGTTCACCGCCGGCTGGGGCATCGAGGACACCGCCGACCGCTTCAGCGATGTGCTGGCCGCGCAGCTTGGCGACGCCTACGCCGTTATCAACCTGGGCCAGCCGGGCGCCAGCACCGTCACCGCGCTGGAGAACCTGCGCGCCTACCCGCTGCAAACGCCCGACGACGTGATCGTGCAGTACACGCTCAACGACATCGAACCGGCCGCGCTCAGCATCGGCCTCGACCCCGGCCTCAACCCGCTGGCGCAGATGCCCGCCTGGGCGGCGGAAACCTACCTGGGCAACTTCCTCTACTGGCGCTGGCTGAACATCGCCCGGCCCGAAGCGCGCGGCACGCAGACCTACACCGACTGGCTGCACAGCAT
>CAZDVL010000141.1:0-6466 GCA_964508745.1 uncultured Anaerolineaceae bacterium
GAACACGACGGCATCCTCATCTTCGACGTGCGCAACGTCTACGTGGACCAGTCCATCGAGATTCTGTCGAAGATGATCGAGAACACGGCCGCTGCCAGCCGCCAGGCGACGCAGACCGCCGCGCCCGCCGACCAGTCGCTGCTGGGCGTCAACATCAAGGACCTGGCCGGGCAGCAGTTTGGCCAGTACACGCTGCGGAACATGCTCGGCATCGGCGGCATGGGCGCGGTGTACCGCGCGCACCAGCCGGCGCTGCGCCGCGACGTGGCGGTGAAGGTGCTGCCGCCGCATTTCGCCAGCCAGGGCGGCTACACCGAGCGCTTCATGCGCGAGGCGCAGACATCGGCCTCGCTCGAACACGCGCACATCGTCCCGGTGTACGACTTCGGCGTGCAGGGCGGCATCTATTACGTCGTCATGCGCCTGCTCACCGGCGGCTCGCTGGCCGAGCGCCTGACCTTCGTCGAACAGGGCGACCAGCCGCTGCCGTCGCTGGCCGAGACCGCCGTCGTCATCGCGCAGGTCGGCGCCGCGCTCGACTACGCGCACAGCCGGGGCGTCATCCACCGCGACATCAAGGCCAGCAACGTCATGTTCGACGACCAGGGCGGCCCCTTCCTGGTGGACTTCGGCATCGCCAAGCTGCTGGGGGCCACCAGCTCGCTCACCGGGACGGGCGTGGCGATGGGCACGCCGTCGTACATGTCGCCGGAACAGTGGCGCGGCGAGGGCGTCACGCCGGAAACCGACCAGTACGCCCTGGGCGTCATGACCTACACCATGCTCACGGGCCGGATGCCGTTCGAGGCCCCCACGCCCTACGCGCTGATGCACAAGCACCTCACCGAGCAGCCTACGCCGCCCAGCCTGTGGCGCGCGGACCTGCCCGACGCGGTGCGCGCGGCGCTGGAACGGGCGATGGCGAAAGCCCCCGCCGAGCGTTTCCCCTCGTCGCGCGCCTTCGCCGACGCGCTGGCCGCCGCCGCCCGCGAAACGCCCGCCGTCCCGCCGACGCGCTTTTTCACCGTCACGCTGCCGCAGCAGCCGCAGGCCGCGCCGCTGCCGTCGGCCGCCGCCGGCGCGCCGATTGACGGCCCGACCACGCCGCCGCCCGGCGCGTCGCGCAGCCGCGCCGACTATATGCCCACCACGCCCGGCGGCGCTGAGGCGCGCGCGGCAGCCCCGCTGCCAGACGCCGCGCCGGGGCGCTCTGGCCTGCCGGTGACGCTGCTGGCGGCGGCCGGTGTGGTGCTGGTCGGCCTGGTGATCCTCGGCATCGTTGGTATGCAGCCAGGCGGCTTCCTGGCGGGGGCGGCGGCCACGCCCACTGTCGCCAGCACGGCCACGCCCGACGAGGCGGCGACGCGCGCGGCGCTGCTGGCGCTGGCCGCCGCCGAGACGGCCACAGCGCGGGCGGCGCTCACCGACACGCCAACGGCGACCAACACGCCGGCAGATACGCCGGCGCCCACCGCCACGCCGTCCACGCCGGTGGCTGAGGCGCTGCGCGCCATCGCCGTGCGCGCCGGGCCGGGCGTGGGCTACCCGCAGACGGACACGCTGGCGCAGGGCGACCGGCTCAACATTACCGGCCAGAGCGCCGACGGCCAGTGGTATCAGGTGATTATGCCGGACGGCGCGCGCGGCTGGATTGTGTCGTCAGAGGCGCTGGTGCGGGCGTCGGGCGACCTGGCCGGGCTGGCGGTGGCGCAGCCGCCCACGCTGACGCCCACCTCCACGCCCAGCGCCACGCCGACCGCGACCGACACCGCCACGCCCACACCCAGCGACACGCCCACGCGCACGCCGACGGCCACAGCCACCAGCACCGACACGCCGACCGCGACCGACACGGCCACGGCCACGCCCAGCGACACGCCGACCGCCACCGACACGGCCACGTCCACACCCACCGACACGCCCACGCCGCTGCCAACGGAGACCGGCACGCCGACCGACACGCCGACCGCCACCGCCACGGCCACGCCCACCGGCACGCCGGTGACGCCGGTCGTGCAGGCGCTGCGCGACATCACCATCCGCCTGGGGCCGGACGTGGATTACCCGCAGATCGACACCCTGCCGACCGGTGACCGGCTCAACATCCTGGGCGTGAGCGCCGACCGCCTCTGGTATCAGGTGATCCTGCCGGACGGCAGGCGCGGCTGGATCGTGTCGTCCGACACATTGGTGCAGGCGTCGGGCAACCTCGCCGCGCTGGCGGTCGCGCCGCCGCCCAGCAGCACGCCGCCGCCGACGGCGACCGCCACGCCGACCGCCAGCGCCACCGCGACCCTCACAGCGACGGCCACGCGCGTCCCGCCGACGGCCACGCGCACGCTGGCGCCGCCGACCGCCACGCCCACCCGCGCCGTCGTCAACTGCCCCGGCGCGCTGCCCTCGCGCCTGGTGGCCGGGGAGCGCGGCGTCGTGCGCGAGGACGACCCCGCGCCGGTGAACGTGCGCAGCGGCCCCGGCACGGCCTTCCCGCGCGTCGGGCAGATCGCCATTCGCAGCGCCTTTGACGTGGTCGAAGGCCCGGTGTGCGCCGACAGCCTGGCGTGGTATCGGATCATCTACAGCGACCGCTTCGAGGGCTGGATCGCCGAGGGCGACACCAGCTATTTCGTGGACCCGCTGCCCGGCGGCGGCTCAACCGCGCCGCTGGCCGGCACGCCGACCCTCCCGCCGGCCCCCACCCGCCCGCCAGCGGTCCAGACCAGCCGCGTGCTGGCCCCGTCCTGCGATCTGATTATCGAGGACGAGTTCGCCGGCGCGCGCTCGACGCATGACTGGTTCCAGGACACCGCGCCCAACGGCACGTCCGCCGAAGAAATCATTGATGGCTTCTACGCCATCCACCTGCTCGACCCGCTCCAGCGCGACGAGGCGACCTCCTGGGGCAGCCTGCGCGGCTATGTGTTCCGCAATATGCGCGTGGAGGCGGCCATCAGCGCCAGCCGCTGGTCGGAAAACCAGTCCAACACCGGGCTGTGGGTATATTACCAGGACGAGAACAACTTCCTGGCCTTCATGATCTCCAGCAGCGGCCAGTACCGCATCGCGCGCTGGCAGAACGGCTACACCGACCTCGTCCCCTGGACGCCCTCAGCCGCCGTCCGCACCGGCGACGGCGCGGTTAACACGGTGCGCATTGACGCCGCGGAAAACACGTTCGACTTCTACGTCAACGGCCAGTATCTGGCGTCTGTCACCGACGCCACCTGGCGCGACGGCCGCATCGCCTTCTGGGGGTCGTCGTCCGCCGCCGCGCTGCCGGCCAGCTTCTACCTGGATTACATCCGCGTCTGCCGCCGCTGACGCCGCGCTCACAGCAGCCCGGCGATGCGCGCCAGCAGAAAGGCGATCGCCAGCGACAGCAGCAGCAGCAGCCACGCGACCAGCCGCCCGCTGTCCTGCACCGGGCCGATCTCCTTGACCTCCACCGTGACGCCGCCCAGCAGGTCCACGTAGAAGTCAACGTTGGTGCGCCCGCGCGTCAGGCGGGCCATGTAGGCGTGCGATGTCACCACCGCCCAGCCGCTGTCCTCGTCCTGCCAGTTGTCCCCCAGCCGTTCGCGGACGGCCGCCTCCAGAATCTGCTGCGCCTGCTCCGGCGCGATTGGCTCAATTTTGTCGCTCATGGCGCGCTCACCAGCCACCTGTCGTCAGCTAAAAGCGGCTCTATTGTAGCGGCAATCGCGCGTTTGGCGCGCCGGCCAGCCGCAACTGCGGTACAATAAGGCCGCATCTGCGGACGTGCACACGCCAGAAAGGACAACCCGATGCTCAAGGCGCTGCGACTGGACATCATCATCCTGATTATTCTCACCGCCGCGATCGTGATCGTGGCGCTGAACCAGACGGTGACGGTGGACATCTTCGCCGCCGGGCCGGTTCCCGCCGCCGAAGCCACTGCCGAAGCGCCGGCGGATGCCACCAGTGAGGCCGCGCCCGCCGCCGAAGCCACCGCCGAAGCCACCGAGGAAGCCGGGTCATAACATGGGCACGCTGTTCAAAGGCGGGGTGCTGCTGGAGGCGCACCAGGCCGCGCTGGGCGACCTGCTGGTCGAGGGCGAGCAGATCGTCGGCAGCGCGCCGGACATCCCCGCCGCCGGCCACACAGTGGTAAACTGCGCCGGCCTGTACGTCATGCCGGGCGGCGTTGACGTGCACACCCACCTCGACATGCCGCTGGCCGGCACGGCCAGCAACGACGACTTTGAAAGCGGGGGCCGGGCGGCGGCCTTCGGCGGCACCACCAGCCTGCTCGACTTCGCCAGCCAGCCGCGCGGCGGCACGCTGGCGGCGGGGCTGGCGCTGTGGCGGCGCAAGGCCGAGCGCGCCGTCATTGACTACGGCTTTCACATGACCATCACCGACGCGCGCGACGACGCGCTGGCGGAAATCCCCGCCATGCGCGCCGCCGGCGTCACCAGCCTGAAGGTGCTGATGGCCTACAAGGGCCGCATCATGGTGGACGACACGGCGCTGTTCCGCACGCTGCGCGCCGCCCGCCAGCACGACATGCTGGTGCTGGTCCACTGCGAAAACGGCGACGTGGAGTATGAGCTGCGCCACGAGCTGCTGGCCGCCGGCAAAACCGACCCCGTCTACCACGCCGCCTCGCGCCCGCCAGAGATCGAGGGCGAGGCCACCAACCGCGCGATCATGATGGCCGGGCTGACCGGCTGCCCGCTGTACGTGGTGCACGTGACCTGCGCCCAGTCGGCGGCGGCGCTGCGCCAGGGCCGCGCCCTGGGCTGCCCGGTGATGGGCGAGACGTGCGTGCAGTACCTGCACCTTACGGTGGACGAACACCTGGCGCAGCCCGCCTTCCAGGGCGCCAAATACGTCTGCTCGCCGCCGGTCCGCAGCGCGCGCGACCACGCCGCGCTGTGGGACGCCGTGCGCGACGAAACGCTCCAGGTCGTCAGCACCGACCACTGCCCCTTCTGGCTGGCGGGCGGCAGCGGCCCCTGGCGCGAGTGGGCCGCCGCCCACGACGACAATCACTGGCCGGACTATGAAGCGCAGGACGCGGCGTATCGCCGCCCCGGCAAGGAAATGGGGCGCGGCGACTTCACGCAGATGCCCAACGGCCTGCCCGGCATCGAGGACCGCCTGCGCGTGATGTGGCACAGCGGCGTCAACAGCGGGCGCATCACGCCGCAGCGCTTCGTCGCGCTCATGTCCACCAACCCGGCGCGCATCTTCGGGCTGTACCCGCGCAAGGGCACGCTGCTGCCCGGCGCCGACGCCGACATCGTGCTGTGGGACCCGGCGCAGGCGCGCACCATCAGCGCCGCCAGCCACCACATGCGCGTGGATTACAACTGCTATGAGGGCCTGGCGGTGCGCGGCGGGCCGGCGCAGGTCTATCTGCGCGGCGCGAAAATCGTGGACGGCGACCGCTGGCTGGGCGCGCGGGGCGCGGGGCGCTACCTGGCGCGGTCGGCCCCGCCGCTGCTGCTGTAACACCTTTTGTCCCCTGAACCGTCAGCACAAGGAAAAACCCGATGCACGTTGTCCTCGTTCACGTTCACGTCCTGCCGGAGCACATCGAGGCGTTTATCGAAGCGGCGCTGGCCAACGCCCGCAGCAGCGTCCAGGAGGCGGGCGTCGCCCGTTTCGACGTGATCCAGCAGCAGGATGACCCGGCGCGCTTCGTCCTGGTGGAGGTCTACCGCACGCCAGAGGCGCCCGCCGCCCACAAGCAGACGGCGCACTACCTGGTCTGGCGCGACACGGTGGCGCCGATGATGGCCGAGCCGCGCCAGGCGGTCACGTTCACGCCGCTGTTCCCGGACGAGGCCGGCTGGTAGCGCCAGCGCCGATATAGACTCGCCCCAGGTTTGGCGCTATACTGCGCAGGCCAGAGCAGCAGCGAGGACCACATGCCCGAAGTCATGCAGTTCGTGCCGATCCTGGTGGTCGGCTTCGCGGCGGCGCTGGGCCTCACGCCGCTGTCGCGCCAGCTCGCCATGCGCCTCGGCGTGGTGGACAAGCCCAACCAGCGCAAAATTCACCTGGACAGCAAGCCGCTGATGGGCGGGCTGGCGATCTACGTGGCGCTGGTGCTGGCGGTGCTGCTGTTCAGCCCGCCGCGCCACCTGCGCGAGCTGGGCGCGGTGCTGGCGGGGGCGGCGGCGCTGGCGCTGGTCGGCCTGCTGGACGACCGCTACGGCCTCAGCGCGCGGCTGCGGCTGGCGGTGCAGGGGCTGGCCGCGCTCGGCCTGGTCGCCTTCGGCATCCGCATGCAGCTCACCGGCCTGCCGCTGCTGGACGTGGCCGCTACGATTCTGTGGGTGGTGACGCTCACCAACGCCGCCAATTTCATGGACAACATGGACGGCCTCACCGCCACCTTCAGCGCGATCGCGGCCTTCTTCTGCATGGTTATCGCCATCGCGCAGGGCCTCAGCCTGGTGAGCAGCCTGGCCGCCGCCCTGCTGGGCAGCGCGCT
>CAZDVL010000142.1:0-6455 GCA_964508745.1 uncultured Anaerolineaceae bacterium
AGGGCCGGGGATAGGGGTTGGCACACAGTATCTATCCTGCTAAATGCCTGCCCCTGTTACCCCCCTTCCCCCGCACAGCGCCGCCACCAAGCTGTTCAGGCCGCCCGGACTCAACCGGCGGTCGTCGGCAGCGGGCCGGGCGTGACGCTGGGCGGCGGCGCGGTCGCGGCGGGGGCTGGCGTGGGCGTGAGCGTCGGCAGCGGCGTGACCGTGGGCGGCGGCGTGGGCGTGGGCGGCAGGTTCATCTCCACGCGCAGATTGTCCGGGTTGAAGCCGGCGCAGACGAACAGGTCGCGCTGGCCCCAACCGGCGACGCCCCCGCCCAGGTCAGGCACGCGCAGCCAGCGGCCAGCAGGGTCGCGCCCATCAACGGCGACGGCCACGTTCGCCGGGACAGTGCCGACGACCTGGTGGGCCGGGTCTGGCCCGGCACGCAGCTCAAGCGGGCGGCTGGCGGCGCAGGACGGGTTCGCGACCGTGACGATCAGCGTCTGTTCGAGCGTGCCGCCGGCGGCGTCGCGCGCCACGAGCAGCAGCGGGAACGACGCCAGCGGGATGCCCACCAGCTCAAACTTGCCGCCGGTCCCGGCGGATTCCAGCAGGTTCGGCGTGAAGAAGTCCGGCGCGGCGACGCTGCTGGCGACCGCCCCCGCCACCTCCCACTCGACCGTCAGCGGCTGCACCAGGGCGCGCAGAAGCTGCTGCGGCGCGGCGGAGAAACGCTCCAGGCGCAGCGGCTCATAGACCTCAACGGTCAGCGCCTGGGCGCTGGTCTGGCCCTGGTTGACAGCCTCCACGATCACGCTGACCGGCCCGAACAGGCCGGAGGTGTCCAGGCGCACGGACGTGTCGGCGGGGTCGGCGCTGGCAAAGACCGGCGTGCCGTTGACCAGCAGGCGCACCTCAGCGGCGTCGGTGGCCTGCCAGCTCACGCTGACGGGCGTGCCGCGCCCCACCAGCGTGCTGCTGAGCTGCGCCCCGGCGATCACCGGGGCGGGCGACGGCCCGCCGAACGCCAGCGCGGCGACGGCGACCAGCGCCAGCAGCGCCGCGCCCGCCGCCAGCAGCGCCAGCGGCGACCAGCCGGGCAGCGGCGGCTGTTCGACGTACTGGCCGCGCACCGCCGCCAGGAAGCCTGCGTTGTCGAGCGAGCGCACCTGCAGGTCGAACGTGCGCTGGCGCGGGCCGCCCAGCCAGGCGCGCTGGCGGGGTTTGACGCTGCCGCGCAGCGTCAGCTGCTCCCCCGGCGCCAGGGTCACGCGCGGCGTGGGCAGCGCGAAGGCCAGCGCGCCGGCGGCGTCGCGCCCGCTGACGGCCAGCGGCAGCGGGGCGCTGCCCTGGTTGTGCACGTAAAGCTGGAACGTCTGCGCGCCGCTGATGCGTTTGTGCGCCAGCGCCAGCCCAAAGCCGTGAAAAGCCCGCACCTGCAGCGCCAGCGGCGTTTCGAGCACGGCGGCGGGCAGGTCCTGCGGGTAGACGCGCACGCGCGCCGTGTAGCTGCCGGGGCGGCTGTCTGGGCGGCGCGGCGGCTTGATGGTGATCAGCACGAACGTCGTCTCGCCCGCGTCCACCAGCGGCGCCGGGCGGTCGATGCGCACCCAGTCGGCGGGCAGGCCGGTGACCTCTACTGTGAAACGCCGGCTCTCCGGCCCGGTGTTCTCAAGCGACAGCTCCGCCGTGAGGTACGCGCCGGGCGTGACGCTGTGCATGGGCGTGTGCAGGTCAATGCCGAACTCTGGCAGCGACAGCTCGATGCGCTGGGTGGCGTCGTCAACGGCGGGAATCTCCTGGGTGGCCGTCTGGTCGAGGTAGTAGTAGCTCATGCGCAGGTTGCCGATGAGGATTTCCTCGCCGCCGAAAAGCTGGTGCTGCTCGCTGACCGGCAGCTTCACGCCGTCAACATACGTCCCGTTGGCGGAGTCCAGGTCGGTGATGTAGACCAGCCCGCCGGCGACCGTCAGGCTGAAGTGGTAGCGGGAAATCGTGGTGTTGTCCAGCGCCAGGGTGCTGCCGCTGGACCGGCCGACCGACGTGTGCGGCCCGTCGAGCATAAAGCTGCGGATGCTGCCATCTGGCCAGAAAATGTCGAGACGCCCATACGGCATAGCGCTGCGCTCCTCCTGCTGCCTGCGTTCATTCTAACCCACCACCGGGTTCTGGCAACCGCGCCGCCGGCGCACAGCCGAAAACGAAAAATTTGTTATACGTTTACATCTCAATGCAGTGCATAAAGATCACAACTCTATAATTGTGAAAGTCTCAACAATCATTAAGGATCGCTCAATGACACTCACCATCGCTGCCCGCATCGTCGCCCGCCGCACCCTGGCCCTGGCCGCCGCCCTGCTGACCCTGACCGCCCTCACCGCGCCCGCCGCCGCCGTGGACAGCCCGCGCCTTTCGATCCCGGCGCTGAACGTGGACAACGCGGTGGCACAGTTCCCGCTGAACGGCGTGAGCTGGAACATTGACCCCTGGTTCAGCGGTGTCGGCCACCTGCAGGGGACCGCCTGGTTCGACCAGGGCGGCAACGTCGCCATCGGCGGCCACTCCTGGATGCCCGACCACACGCCCGGCATTTTTGTCGCGCTGCACACCTTACAGCCGGGCGACACGATCACCGTCAGCTACGGCGGCAGCGAGCGCCAGTACACGGTCAGCAGCGTGACCAGCGTCGCCATTGACGACCTGTCCGTGCTCCACCCCACCGACAGCGAACGGCTGACGCTGATCACCTGTGACGGCGCGTCCTACGACCGCAGCAGCAACCTGTACGAGCGCCGCGTGATCGTGGTGGCCGAGCGCAGCGGCTGAGAGGTCGCGCAGGCGCAGGCAGCCAGCACAACAGCGAGGGCACAAACGCCCTCGCTGTTTTAGATCCCCGCCCGTTTGGGGGTGCGCCGCGCCCGGCGGCTGTGTATGGTTAAGGATAGGAGCTGTTGAGCAAAGTCCGCCCGCGGCAGACAGGAGGGACAATGCGCGACCGAATGAGTTTTGCGGCGGCGGCGGCCATCTGCGCGGCCAACCTGGCGCTGTGGGTGCTGGCCGCGACGCTGGCGGGCTGGGCGGGGCCGCTGGCGCTGGCGGCGGCTGTCGCCAGCCTGGTGAACACGCTCGGCATGATTTTCTTCCTGACGCTGCTGATCAGCCCGGCGCCCGCCGCCCGGCCGGAACGCCCGCAGCGCGGCAGCGCGCCGCCCGCGCAGACACAGGCGACACAACTGCTGCTGGCGGCGCTGCGCAACGGAAAACACTGAGCCGCGCCGCGCGCGGGCAAACAAAAAGGGCCGCGAAGGCCCTTTTCATTGGCAGTTTGCCGGCCCTTACGAGACGCGGTGGCAGGCCACCCAGTGGCCGGGCGTGACCTCGACCAGCTCCGGGTCCGGGTCGCGATAGCACAGGTCGAAGCGCACCGGGCAGCGCGTGTTGAAGTTGCAGCCGCGCGGCGGATTGGCCGGGCTGGGCACGTCGCCGGTGAGGATGATGCGCTGGCGCTGCTTCTCTTTTATCGGGTCAGCGATCGGGACGGCGGACAGCAGCGCCTGCGTGTAGGGGTGCAGCGGGTTGTCGTACAGCTCGTCGGCGGGGGCCAGCTCAACGATTTTGCCCAGGTACATGACGGCCACGCGGTCGCAGATGTGGCGCACCATGCTCAGGTCGTGAGCGATGAACAGGTAGGTCAGGTTCAGCTCTTTCTGGAGGTCCTCCAGCAGGTTGACCACCTGTGCCTGGATGGACACGTCCAGCGCCGAGATCGGCTCGTCGGCCACGATGAAGCTCGGCTCCAGGGCCAGCGCGCGCGCCACGCCGATGCGCTGGCGCTGCCCGCCGGAGAATTCGTGCGGGTAGCGGTTGACGTAGTAGGGGTTGAGGCCCACTTTTTCCAGCAGGTGCGCGACGTAGGCTTCCTGTTCCTTCTTGGCCATAATGTTGTGGATGCGCAGCGGCTCGCCAACGATGCGCCCGACCGACATGCGCGGGTTGAGCGAGGCGTATGGGTCCTGGAAGATCATCTGCATGCGGCGGCGCATCCGGCGCAGGTCCTCGCCCTTCATGCTGGTGAGGTCCTTGTAGACCTCGGTGCCGCTGCTGTCCGCGTCCTTAAACTCGACCGTGCCGCTGGTGGGGCGGTAAAGCTGGAGGACGGTGCGGCCGGTGGTGCTTTTGCCGCAGCCGGACTCGCCCACCAGGCCGAGCGTCTCGCCGCGATAGATGTCGAAGCTGACGCCGTCCACCGCCTTCACCGCGCCAACCTCACGCTGGAAAATGATGCCGGAGGTGATGGGGAAGTGCTTTTTCAACCCACGCACGCGCACCAGCACATCTTGTTGCTGGGCGGCAGGCTTGGTCTGGGATTCGGGGGCGGGGCTGATCATGGCTGCGGCACTCCTTTAGCCTGGGGCACACCCGGGCGCAGTTCGTTGGAACGGACATCCACCCAGCACGCCATTGTGTGCGCGGTGACGTTGGTTTCAGGGACGGTTTCCAGCGGCGGCATGGCTTCCCAGCAGATGTCGCGCACGTAGATGCAGCGCGGCGCGAAGGGGCAGTGGGTGATGGGGTTGCGCATGTCGGGCGGCGAACCTTCGATCTGTGTCAGGCGGCGCTCGCCTTTTTCGTCCAGGCGCGGCAGCGAGGACATCAGGCCCAGGGTGTAGGGGTGGCGCGTGTCGGTGAACACGTCGTCCACCGGGCCGCGCTCGACAATCAGGCCGCCGTACATCACCTGGATGGTGTCGGCCAGGCCGGCGACCACGCCCAGGTCGTGCGTGATCCAGATAATCGCCATGTCGAACTCATCGCGCAGGCGCTTGACCAGGTCGAGAATCTGCGCCTGGATGGTGACATCGAGGGCGGTGGTTGGCTCGTCCGCGATCAGCAGCTTGGGGTTGCACGACAGCCCCATCGCGATCATGACGCGCTGGCGCATCCCGCCGGAGAACTGGTGCGGATAGTCGTCCAGGCGCTCGGCGGCGTCGGGGATGCCCACCAGCGAGAGCAGCTCGGCGGCGCGCTTGCGGGCTTCGTCGTTGTTCATACCCATGTGGAGCTTGAGCGCCTCGGTGATCTGCGTGCCGATCGTCAGCACCGGGTTGAGCGAGGTCATGGGGTCCTGGAAAATCATGGCGATTTCCGCGCCGCGCACCAGGCGCATCTCCTCTTTCGACAGCTTGAGGAGGTCGCGCCCGCGAAACATCACTTCGCCGCTCTCGACCTTGCCCGGCGGCATGGGGATGAGGCCCATGATCGAGAGGGCGTGCACGCTTTTGCCGCTGCCGCTCTCGCCCACCACGCCCAGCGTTTCCCCTTCGTTCAGGGTGTAGGAAACCCCATTGACGGCGTACACCGTCCCTTCCTGCGTATAAAACCGTGTTACGAGGTCCTTGACCTCCATCAGGACTGCCAAGAGACAGGTCCTCCTTCCTGGGTAAACCGGGCGTATATTTTTTAACATTAAAGCGCAGAGTTTGCCCGATAACGCACGGGCTGTCAAATATTACTGCGCGGGCTTCACGCAATCCGCCGGCCACAGCATTACCTACACGCACACCGTCAGTGAGGCTCATGCCTGTGCTGGCAGGCGCACAGATTTTAGCACACCGCGGCGGCGACCTCTATGGCAATTGTGCCTAAAAACCGCCGGGCGAAATGCCCGGCGGCGCGTGGATGGCCGCGGCGCGGCGCGCGTTATTCGGTTGGCAGGGCCGGCGCCGGGGCTGGCTCGACCATGCCTTTGAGCAGGCGCTCCAGCGCAATCACATGGCTGGAGACGCCGCGCAGCTTGAACGAGGCGCTGTCGCAGAACCAGACCCCGTTGTCATAGGTGACGGCGTGTTCGCGGTTGTTGCCGTGGAAGGTCGCGTCGAAGCTGACGAAGCGGATGCGGTCGCGCTCCTCCGCGTAGCGGCTGGCCTTGTCCACATCGCTGACCACATTCTGGCCCGGCGCGTAGGGCACCGGCGGCAGTTTGAGCATCGGTCGAAGGATACGTTCCAGTGACATGATATGCGGGCAGATGCGATAGGTCTGGAAGCCGGGGCAGGAACAGTGCCACTCGCTGTCGTTGAGGGAAACCGTATAAGCGGCGTTGTCGCCCTTAAAGGTGAGCGCCAGGGCGTTAAACCTGACGCGCTGCGGTTCCTGCGCGTACTGCCGGCCCTTTTCGATCTGGCTGATCATGCCGTAATCCATGGCGAAGCGAACTCCTTTAGCTATGAACCCAACGGACGGTACAGGAAAAGAAACACGCGGTTTTGCAGCCATCAGGCAGGCAGAACCGCGTGCATTGTGTGCGTTGGCATGTTGGCCCGAGGGATAGGTATCTTCATCACATTAAACTCCCAGGCGCATCGTACTTTTAGTTTATGCGATGATCAACGGTGTGTCAACTGACCTTAATGGAGCGGGCACACGCTGGCTCAGCCCGCCCCCGGCGGCGGTTTAAACCTTGTTGG
>CAZDVL010000143.1:0-6438 GCA_964508745.1 uncultured Anaerolineaceae bacterium
CTGCTCACCGACATCACCGCCAGCGCGCACCGCCCGCAGTGGTCGCCGGACGGCGCGCGGCTCGCGTTTTTGTCGCAGGGGCCGGGCACAGCGACGCTTTATCTGCTTGACACCGACAGCGGCGAGGCCGCCGCCGCGCTGCGCGGCGTGGCGCTGGGCCTGAGCTGGTCGCCCGACAGCGCCCGGCTGGTGATCGGGCTGCTGCCCGGCTCGGACCTGCCGCCCGGCCTGTACGCGCTGGCGGCGGCCTGCGCTGGCCGGGACGGGTGCGCCCCCGCGCCGATTGGCGGCACGACGGTCAACGACCAGATGCCGGCCTGGTCGCCTGACGGCGCGCGGCTGGCCTTTCTCTCACAGCGGGAGGGGAGCTGGCAGGTGTACACACTGGACGCCGCCTGCACGGGCGCGGGCAGCGCCTGCGCGACGGCGGCGCAGCGCCTCACGTTCGAGCCGGGGATCGCCAGCGCCACACAGCTTGAGTGGTCGCCGGACGGCCGCTGGCTGGCTTTTGAGGGCTGGCCCAGCGGCGTTGGCGCGGCGGTCTACACGCTCGACACGGTTTGCCCGGCCTGCGCGGGCGCGCTCCAGCGGACGAACGTGCAGGACGCGGTGTTCGCGCCGGCGTGGTCGCCGGATAGCCGCTGGCTGGCGTATGTGGCGCGCCGCCCGGACGCCTCCAGCCTGGACGTGGCGGACGCCCGCTGTCTGCAAACCGGGGCTGACTGCGCCGCCAGCACCAGGCGCATCGTGCGCCCCGGCGAGGTGATCTGGTTTCCCGCCTGGCGGCCGGCGGCGCGCGGAGGCTGATGCGCCCGCCAGGGGGTGGTTTCTCAGGCGGGCCGCGAGGCGACCAGCATGGTCAGCACGCCCGACTGAACGGCTTTGCCTTCCTGATTGACGACCTTCACCTCGATCGTCACCGCGCCGCCGCCCAGGCGCTTCATCTCTTTCAGCTCGGTGATCGCCAGCTCAGCGTGGATGGTGTCGCCAATCAGCACCGGCAGGCTGAATTTCATCTCCACGCCGCGAAAGGCCAGCCCGGTGCGCTCGATCACGCCCAACTGATAAATCAGCCCGACGGCGTAGCTGAGGGTGAGCATGCCATGCGCCACGCGCTGGCCGAGCATGTGCCCTTTCATGTATTCGGCGTCGGTGTGCATGGGGTTGAAGTCGCCGGTGAGGGTGGCGAAGTTCACGATGTCGGCCTCGGTGACGGTGCGCCCGCGTGTGCGCAGCGTCATGCCAACTTCAAACTCCTCAAAGTACAGGCCAAGCGGCCCATCTTCCTGATACTTCACCGCTGCTCTCCTTCGGTGGGTTTAGATGCGGGGCGCTACGTGCCGGGGATTGTACCGCCTGCAAGACCGCAGGCAAGGCGCAGATTTCTGACATCTGACACCGGCGCGCCCATGACAGCCGCCGGCATGATCGTGATAATTATCACTAGTGGGGCGGGCAGGTGTGCGGGAAAATAAGTTTGCTTACAAGTGTCATCAGCGGTCGCAACGTCAGCCACAACACGACTGCTAACTGGGATTGCCCAAACTATTAGCCCCCTTTTTTCTGTAAACTCCGCCCATCCCCGGACGGAGTTTGCGTTTGGAAACAGATACCGGCCCAGGCAGCGCTGTGCGGTACAATCGGTGGCTGTCTGAAAAAGCAGCTATTCTGGAGATCACATGCCCGCTACTGACGCTATCCGTTTTGGCACTGTAGGCGCGCCGCAAACCACCCCCACCAGCGGCACACCGGCGGCTGTGGCGCACATCCGCGAGCTGGGGTTAAGCCACCTGGAGATCGCCTGGGTGCAGAGCGTGCGCGTGAGCGACGAAACCTGCGCGCTGATCAAGGCGGCGGCAGAAAAGAACGGCGTTACGCTCAGCGTCCACGCGCCCTACTACATCAACCTCAACAGCCAGACCGCCGAGCTGATGGCGAAAAGCGACGAGCGCCTGCTGGCCGCCGCGCGCAAAGGGTTCCTGGCCGGGGCGCGGGACATCGTGTTTCACCCTGGCAGCTACCACGGCCAGCCGCCGGAGCAGGTGTACGAGCGCGCCAGGGAAAAGCTGCTGGAGCTGACCGGCATCCTGCGCGAGGAAGGCGTGGACGTGCTGCTGCGCCCGGAGACGATGGGCAAGAGCGCGATGTTCGGCACGCTGGACGAGGTGATCCAGCTCAGCCGCGATGTGCGGGGCGTGGCCCCGTGCATTGACTGGGCGCACCTGCACGCCCGCACCGGCAGCGGCGCGTTTAACAGCTATGCCGAGTTCAGCGACGCGCTGGGCCGCGTCCGCGCCGGGCTGGGGGAGGGCGGGCTAAAGACGCTTCACTGCCACATGAGCGGCATCGCTTACACCGCCAAGGGCGAGAAAGAGCACCTCCCGCTTAACGAAGCCGACATCCATTACCGCGACCTGCTGCAGGCGCTGGTTGACGCGGACGCCGCCGGGTGTATCGCCGTCGAAGCGCCAGAGCCGTTCCACACCGCCGACGCGCTGATGCTCCAGGCCACGTACCGCCGCCTGCGCGACCTGTCCGCCGGGGCAGCGGCGGGCGCGCCAGCGGCGGAGTAGAGGGGCGGCATGACATTCAACATCAAATTGGCGTGATAAGTGAACTGACCCGCCGCGCGCGTTTTCGGCCCGGATAAAGTCCGCATACAATCGTTACTAATTGACCGTGACCGAAGCGGTGCGCAGGCAGTCAGACAATCAGGAGGGGCGAGACAGCGTATGAGCATCAGCCAGCTAGCCAGATCAATTGCCGAGTCGGCAACCCTCAAGCTCAATGAGCGGGCTAAGCTCCTGGCCGACCAGGGGCAGCCTGTGATTCACCTGGGCGGGGGAGAGCCAAAGAACAAGGTTCCGATTACCGCGATCCTCAGCTCCGCCGCCAAGCTCACCAGCGGCGACGTGAAGTACGTCCCCACTGACGGGACGCCCGCGCTGAAGAAAGCCATCATCCGCTACACTGAGGAAAACTACGGCTGGCTGGTGGCGCCGGAGAATGTGATCGTGTCGTCCGGTGCGAAGCAGGCGCTGTACAACGCGCTGGTCTCGCTGATTGACCCGCAGGACGAGGTGATCGTGCTGGCCCCCTACTGGGTGAGCTACCCGGAAATGGTCAAGATGGTTTACGGACGCCCGGTGATCGTCAGGCCGGAGGACGGCACGTTCCAGCCGCACCTGGCGGAGGTCGAGCGGGCCGTCAGTTCGTACACCAAAGCGATCATCGTCAACAGCCCCAACAACCCCTCCGGCGTGGTCTACACCGACGACTTCATCGCCGGGCTGGTAGAGCTGTGCGAACGCCGGGGCATCTACCTGATTCTCGACGATATTTACCATAAGCTGGTGTTCGACGGCCTGAAGCTGGCGTCGCCTTACACGCACACCAGCCAGACGATTGAGACAACGAAGCTCATCGTCATCAACGGCGTGTCCAAGCTCTACGGCATGACCGGCTTTCGCATCGGCTGGGCGGTTGCCAGCCGCCCGCTGGTCGAGGTGATGAAGAATGTCCAGGCGCAGACCACAAGCTGCCCGGCGGCGGTTTCGATGGCGGCGGCAGAGGGCGCGCTCAACGGCGTGCAGAGCACCGTCGAGAGCCTGCGCCTGAGCATCCAGAACAACCGCAATGTGATGATGACCGAACTGGGCACGTTCAGCGGGCTGCGCGTGATTAAACCCTGCGGCACGTTCTACTGCCTGCCGGACTTCCGCGCCTTCGGCAGCAGCTCGGAAGAGCTGGCCGCCTTCCTGCTGAGCAAGGCGCTGGTGGTGACCGTGCCCGGCAAAGAGTTCGGCGCGGAGGGCCACCTGCGCCTGAGCTACTGCGGCGGCATCAAGGACATCACCGAGGGGGTGAAGCGCATCCGCTGGGCGCTTGACCCGGAAGCGCCGAACGAAATCTACATTGGCGACCGCCGCATGGTGAGGGACTGGCTATGACAAGCAACCTGCTGAACATCAAGACACCTGCTCAGGACCAGGCAGGGGCGTTCAAAAGCGACTACGGGCTGGCGAATCACGGCCTGACGAACCTCAACGCCGTCTACTGGAACCTGCCGACCGAGGCGCTGTACGAGGAAATCACGTTCCGGCGCGAGGGGCAGATCACGCAGATGGGGCCGATCGTGGCGAACACGGGCAAGCACACGTCGCGTTCGGCGGCGGACAAGTTCATCGTGCGCGAGGCCGACTCTGAGGGGCATGTGTGGTGGGGCGAGTACAACCGGCCCATCGGCGCGGACAAATTCGCGGAGATTTTCAGCCGGATGCAGGGTTTTCTGCAGGGGCGCGATGTGTTCGTGCAGGACTGCTACGCCGGCGCGCAGGCTGAATACCGCCTGCCCATTCGCATCGTCACTGAGTACGCCTGGCACAGCCTGTTCGCGCGCAACATGTTCATCCCGCCGCAGGGCCGCGAGGAATATCGCCAGCACGTGCCGGACTTCACGCTGATCTGCGCGCCGTCCTTCAAGGCTTACGAACCCATCGACTCCACACGCACGAGCACGTTTATCGCGCTCAGCCTTGACCAGCGCCTGTGCCTGATCGGCGGCACCGCCTACGCCGGTGAGATCAAGAAGTCGGTGTTTACCGTCCTCAATTATCTACTGCCGCTGCAGGGCGTGATGAGCATGCACTGTTCGGCCAACACCGGCGCGGCCGGCGACACGGCGCTGTTTTTTGGCCTCTCTGGGACCGGCAAAACCACGCTCTCCGCTGATCAATCGCGCGGGTTGATTGGCGACGACGAGCACGGCTGGAGCGAGGACGGCGTGTTCAACTTCGAGAACGGCTGCTATGCCAAGGTGATCCAGCTTTCGCCCACCGCCGAGCCGCAGATTTACGCCGCCACACACCGCTTTGGCACGATCCTGGAGAACGTGGTCTACGACCCGGTCACGCGCAGGATTGACCTGGACGACAACCGTTTCACCGAGAACACGCGCGCCTCTTACCCGCTGGAGTACATCGGGAACGCGATTGCCAGCAAGCAGGGCGGCCACCCGCGCAACATCCTGCTGCTGACGTGCGACGCGCAGGGCGTGATGCCGCCGATTGCGCGCCTTTCGCCGGACCAGGCGCTGTACCACTTTATCTCCGGCTACACGTCGAAAGTCGGCGGGACCGAGGCGGGGGTCGGCGCGCAGCCAGAGATCACGTTCAGCACGTGTTTCGGCGCGCCCTTTATGGTGCACCACCCCTGGGTATACGCTGAGCTGCTGAGGCGGAAAATCCTGCGCCACGACTCGGCCTGCTGGCTGATCAACACCGGCTGGGTGGGCGGGCCATACGGCGTCGGCAAGCGCATCAGCATCCGGCACACGCGGGCGCTGCTCAACGCGGCGCTGTCCGGCGCGCTGGACGACGTGCCGTACTACACCGATCCGGTGTTCGGCTTCGCCGTCCCGGAACGCTGCCCCGGCGTGCCGGACGAAGTGCTGTATCCGTCGCGGGCGTGGGCCAACGCCGACGCCTACTGGGACGCCTACCGCCAGCTTGCGGCGCGCTTCGCCGGCAACTTCCGCAAGTTCGCATCTGCGTGTCCGCCGGAGCTGGCGCAGGCTGGCCCGGCGCTGAGCGACAGCACAACAGCGAACGCCTGAGCCGGCAGCGCCGGCGCTTGCAGGGCGCGCCTGGCAGACGGGCGCGCCCTTTTAATTGGCAGCGAGGCCGCTGCCGGAGGCCGTATGGATCAATCTGCACACATTCTTAACCGGGTTATCCCCATCTTTCTGCTCATCGCCCTGGGCTACTGGGTGCAGCGCAGCCAGTTTGTGCGCGAAAGCACAGTGGACGACCTGCGCAAAATCGTCGTCAGTCTGGCGCTGCCCGCGGTGTTGTTCACCTCATTTGTGCAGATCGAACTGCAAACGGCGTACATCGCCATTTTCGCCACGATATTCGCGTTGTGCGCCGCGCTGCTGGCGCTGGGGCACTGGCTGAAGACAGCGCTCAACGTCAGGTGGCTGTATTTCCCCTTCATGCTGTCCGGCTTCGAGTATGGGATGCTGGGCGTCAGCCTGTTCGGCAGCGCCTACGGCCTGGAGAAGATCGGCTATCTCGCCGTGCTGGACCTGGGCCACGAACTGTTCATCTGGTTCGTGTTCCTGGCGTTTCTGCTGGCGCAGCGCGACGGCATCCAGCGGCCGCGCCAGCTCGCGTCCGCGTTTGTGCGCTCGCCGGTGATTGTCGCCATTCTGGCCGGCATCGCGCTCAACCTGCTGGGCGCGCGCGATGTTCTGTACACAGCCCCGGTGGCCGGCGGGGCGATGGCGACGCTGGATTTCCTCAGCGCGCTGACGATCCCGCTGATTCTGATCATCGTCGGCTATGGCATCCGGCTGGACCTGGCCGGCGTCCGCGCCGCGCTGCCGGTGATCGGCATCCGGCTGGCGCTGCTGCTGCCGCTGGCGCTGCTGCTGAACGC
>CAZDVL010000144.1:0-473 GCA_964508745.1 uncultured Anaerolineaceae bacterium
GCGACAAACGTCCCGCGCCCGGCGTGCGCGCTCAGGTAGCCCTGCGCGCGCAGCTCGGCGTAGGCGTTGACCACGCTGATGCGGCTGATGTTAAGCTGGCGCGCCAGGTCGCGGCTGGCGGGCAGGCGCGCCCCGGCGGTCAGCGTGCCGCTGTCGATCTGCAGGCGGATGTGGCGGATAAGCTGGCGGTAGATCGGCTCTTCGCCGTTGCGGTCCAGCGGTACATTCAGGTTGGCCTGGTTGAGCATCATAGCTGCGTCCTGTGCGGTGTTGAACGATGTCTCCGCCACCAGTGTACCATGTAATGCCAATATGGTATACCACAGGCCGCCGCCGCAGAACAGCGGCAGGGGCGGCTGAGCAGGCCGCCCCCGCGCGCGACACATCTGTCCGGGTTTTTCAGGGGAACGTTCAGTACGGCCGGATGTAATACTGCCCCCCCAGGCCCTCCGCGGTCCACCCGACGCGCCCGG
>CAZDVL010000144.1:483-6275 GCA_964508745.1 uncultured Anaerolineaceae bacterium
AGAACAACAGCGGAGGCGGCCTGTTCAGCCGCCCCCGCGCGCCACATTTGTCCGGTTTTTCAGGGGACGCTCAGTATGGCCGGATGTAATACTGGCCCCCCTGGCCCTCCGCAGTCCAGCCGACGCGCCCGTTGTAATTCACCTGCCACCACAGAATCCCGTTGGCGCAGGTCGGGCCGCTGATCACGGTGAAGATTTCGTTGGGCCGCATCAGGCCGATCTGCGCGCCGTTCAGCGAGGGGCTGCTGCGCAGCCGGTTGGGCAGCGGGAAGCTGGCGTCCACGATGCCGGTCTGCCCTACCACCATGCGCGGCGGCAGCGGGCACGCCGGGTTCGGGCTGACGCTGGGCGGCGGCGTGATTTCCTGGATGTTGGTGTCCACGAAGGCGCCGTACAGCCGGTAAGCGCTGAACTGCTGCCCGCTGACGAGGGCGTTATAGCCGGCCGTGCCGGGGGCGACATCGTCGGTCAGGGGGGCGGGGAAACCGCCGCCGGCGCTGTCGCTCTGCGCGCCGATATACGCGCCGGGGTTGTTGCGCCACATCTCCAGCGAGACGCTGCCGCTGTCGGCCGCGACCCAGGCGTGAACGGATGTCCAGCGCGCGGCCGCCGGGATGCGCGGCGACTGGTACAGGTGCGCCTCGCCGGGCCGGTTGAGCGTCGGGTCAATGGCGAAGTAAACGACGTAATCCTGGCCGGGGCTGATCTCCCCGCGCGGCAGCAGCGCCATCTCAACCTCAATGTCGCCGGATTCGCGGTTAATTTTGTAGACATCGTCGTAGAAACCCTGATCCATGCCGAGGCCGGGCGTTACGCCGGGCGGGACAGGGACCGCCTGAAAGTAAATTTGCAGCGCGTTCAGGTAGGTCAGCAGCAGCTCTGAATCGTAGCTGCTCACCAGCAGGCCCAGCGTCTGCTGGCCGGTGGGCGAGAAGCCCACAAGGACAAAATAGCGGCCGTCGGCGGCCTGCTGCAGATCGCCGGCCGTGTAGCGGCCCACCGGCGTGAACGTGGCGGCGCTGGACAGGCGGCTGGTGAAATACTGTTCCGGCGTGATGATGCCAGTCTGGGCGACGAACATCTGCGCCAGCGGCGCTGCCGGCGTTGTGTCATCCTGCGCCGCCGCGGCGGCGGGCAGCAGGCACAGCAGCGCCAGCATGATTGTGATCGCTTTCCCTGTGTGCTGATACATGATCTGCCTCCCTAGGACTCGATCTGTTCCGTACCTTCTCCTTTGATGTCCTGTGCGCAGCGAAAACCAATATCAATATCAGCGTAACTCGCCTCCGTCATCTGCGCCTCGGCGAGCGGTGAAACCGCCGCCGCACGCCTGAGGAACGAGTTGGCCCAGCCCCACCCGCGCCGTTCGAGCGCCGTCGCCTGCTCGCCATCCCAACGCTCGGTGCAGGTCACCCCACAGCCGGCGGGCGTCGCTGTCCATTCCGCTGCATTACCTAATAAATGCATGATTCTTTCCCGCGTCGCCCCGCCCTGGTAAGCGGCGGCGTTGACGGCGACCGTGCCGGTGGGCGCGCGGTCTGGATAGCCCTCAATCAGGGCGTTGACGCGCGACGGATCAGGTCCTGTGCCGTCGCTCCAGGGATACAGCCGGCCATCGGTGCCGCGCCCGGCCCGTTCGAGTTCGGCGGCGCTGGGCAGCCGCCGCCCCAGCCAGCGACAAAAGGTGTGCGCCTGGTAAGCGTTGACCGATGTCACCGGGTGCTGTTCCCTGTCGGGCGGCGCGCCGGCGTCGTCGAATGTCGGCACAAAGGCGGGCGCGCAGGCCCGCGCCAGCACGCAGCGCTCATACTGCTGGCGGCTCACCTCATAACGGTCGAGCGCGAACGCCGGGACCAGCACGGTTTCGTCGTCAGGGCCGAGCAGCGCCTCAGCGGCGGCGAACGTCGCCACCGGCGCGGCGGCGATCGCCTGCTGGCGCAGCGCCTCGTTGTAAACGCTGATCGTCACAAACGGCGCCGCCAGCGCGAACAGCAGCGCGAACAGCCCCAGCGCCGACCCCAACGCGGCCCGCCGCCGGCTGCGGCGGCGCCGGCTGGCGTCAAGGAAGGCCAGGTCGTCCGGCGCGAGGCGCTCCGCGCGCTGTTCGCGCCAGCGGTCGGCGACGATCAGCCGCGCGCCCGTGTACAGATAGCTGGCGCCGCGCCCGTCGCGCAGCCACGCCTGCACGTCGCGCCGGAGCTGCTGCCGCCACAGCAGGAACTCGCGGTCGGCGTCCAGTTCCTGGCGCAGGCGCGGCCAGTTGGTCAGCAGCGCCTCGTGCGCCACCTCTACCGCCGGCTGTCCGCCCTGGCCGCCGCCGGCGACCAGCAGGCGCGCGTTGGTGAAAGCGTCCACCAGCGCCGCGGCGGCGGGCGTGGCCGTCACTTCGCTGCGCGCCGCCCGGCGCCGTGTGATCGCGCCCCGGTCGTCAATCTGCGCCAGGCTGTGGAACACCACCGGCAGCGCGGCCAGCTCCGTCGGCGACAGCGCGCGCACGATGTGCTCAGCGCGCTGGGCCACCGCGCCCTGCACGCCGCTCAGCGCCCGGTACTTGGCGAAAGTGAGCGCGCGGTCGTCGCCGCGCACGCGGTACAGCTCGTCCAGCAGGTAGGCCATCAGCGCCAGCGCGCCCGGCTCGCCGCCGGTGTCGGTCAGAATCTGGTCGGGCAGGCCGTCCTCGAACGCCAGCGCGGCGCGCTCTGCCGGGCGGACAATCATCTCATAGAGCGCGCCCAGCGGCGGCGCCGGCAGCGCGTGGTGGTTGGCGAACAGCAGCGCCAGCGCCGGGTCCTCGACCACCGCGCTGTAAAAATCGGCGCGCAGCGTGGCCACAACGCGCGCGCGCTGGCCGGGCTGCGCCAGGTGGCCCAGCATCTGGACGAACGGGGCGCGCAGGTCGGGCCGGGCAGCCGTGAACAGTTCCTCGAACTGGTCCACGAAAAACAGAATTTCGGCCCAGGCCGGCCGGCCCGCCAGCGCCGCGTTCACGTACTCGCCGATGCGCGCCGGCTGCTCCGCCAGGCGCTGCGCCAGCGCCGGCGCGCCCTCCGCCGGCGGCGCCAGGCACGGGATCAGCCGGAGCGCCAGCGCCGTAAAGGGGTTATCGCCCGCCTCGCCGGGCGTGAAGCGCAGCCCTGTCCACTGTTTGACCTCGGTGTTCCAGGCCGGCAGCAGCCAGTCCTTGCTGCCCTCGACGGCGTTGGCCTTCAGCCGGGGCAGCAGCCCCGCGCCCACCAGCGACGATTTGCCGCTGCCGCTGACGCCCGCCACGCCCACAAAACGGGCCGCCTCCAGCCGCTTAACCAGCGCGTCGGTTTCCGCGCCGCGCCCGAAGAAGATCGGCGCGTCGGCGTCGGTAAAGGCGCGCAGGCCGGGAAACGGCGAGCCTTCCCACACCTTGCTGGCGGCGGTGACGCCCGCTTCGGCGTCGCGCGCCGCGCGGCCGGGCGGCGCGGCAGTCTCCAGCAGGCGCTGGACGATGGCCTCCAGGTGCGTTTCAAACTTCTGGCGGAAGTCGTCCGGCGTCGCATAGTAATTCGCGCCGCGCCGCGCCTGCCCGGTCACGGGGTCGGAAAACGTGGCGAAAAAGGCTTCAACGCGCTCGTACTGCTCACGCTTCTCGGCCAGGTTCGGGTCATCGAGCGCGATCTCCACCTTCTCGGTGCGGCGGTAGACGACGACCTCGGTGCCCTCCGCCTGAACGGCGTCCAGGTACTCGTACTGCGTGCCCGACAGGTACTCGTGCCCGTTCAGCGTGAACGGCGTGCCCATGCGCGACCAGAGGATCACGATCACGATGTCGCACTCCGACGGCATCGGCAGCGCCATGTTGATCGCCTCCTGCGGCGTCAGCTTCGCCAGCAGCGGCGTGTCGCTGCCGGGCCGGTCCCAGGCGATCACGCGGAACGTCACGCGGTCGCGGAACGCCGGCCGGTCGGGCAGCGCGTCAATCACCTCCCAGGCGATGTGGCGTTCCTGCACCACGTCGCCGGGCGATGAGATGAAAATGCGAAAATGCCGGGGGTCCTGCGCCATCGGCTGTCCTTTGCGGCTCACAGAGATAAATGCGGCCGGGACAGAAACGTCCTGTAAGAGCCATATTACAGTATAACATAAGCTGGCCGCCGCCGGTCGAACGGGTGTTCAGGCGGTGAGCAGGTCGTCGGGCAGGTGCGCGGTGCGGTTGAGGTAGTGCAGCGCCAGCCTGCCGTCCGGGAACAGGTCCAGGCGCGTGATGCCCGTGTTGTAGTGGTAGTAGAAGTGGCCGCTGCCGGGCAGCGCGCCGAGCAGCGCCTTGAGCAGCGAATCGAGAAACGTGCCGTGCGAGACGAGCGCGGTGTGCGGCGCGCCGGCGGCGGCCCACTCGCGCAGGCGCGCGGCCACGCCGATCGCGCGGCCCTGGCAGGCGGCGTAGCTTTCGTAGTCGCGGTTGTACCAGCCCGCGTCGGTCACGGCGTCCGGCAGCGTGTAGCCGGCGAACTGCGCGGCGATCTCAGGCCGCGTCAGGCCCGGCGCGCCCCGCCGCTGCCCGCTGTCGTCCAGCTCGTAGACGCCGCCGTGTTCGTAAATGTCTGCCCACACCTCCGGCGCCACCCCCAGCGCCGCGCCCAACGGCTGCGCCGTTTGCAGCGCGCGCAGCATGGGCGAACAGTAAATGCGGCTGATGCGCCCGCTCAGGTGGCCGTCCTGCCGGTAGGTGTCCGGGTAGTAATGCACCGCGATCTCGCGGCGGCCGCCGTCCGCCAGGTACGCCGCCAGCGCGCCCGCCTGCCGCTGGCCGGCCGCGGTCAGGGCCGCGTCGCGGACGCGGTGCGGCTGGTTGTTCCCCTGGGCGTTGTTGGTCGATTGTCCGTGCCGGATGAGGTAGAGTTCCATGTGCGCGCTTCCGTGCGGTGCGTGGTGTCCGCCGGATTATACCGCAGTCCGGCGGCGTATGCGCTCCACTTGTGGCGCGGCTGTGCCGGGCGTATGATTGGGGCGCGGTTTCACGGCGCGCGGGGTGACAGATCACGTGGACGTTATTCAGCAGCTTTTTCTTGACCCGCTGGGCTTCGCCTTTATGCAGCGCGCGCTGCTGGCGGTGATCGTCGTCGGCGTGGTCGGCGGCGCGATGGGCGCCTACGTCGTCACGCGCGGCATGGCCTTTCTGGGCGACGCGCTGGCGCACAGCGTCCTGCCCGGCGTGGCGGTCGCCTTCCTGTGGACCGGCAGCGCCGGCACGGCCGTGCTGGTGGGCGGGCTGGCGGCGGGCGTGCTGGCGGCGCTGGGCATCGGGCTGCTGGCGCGCGGCGGGCGCCTGGCGGAGGACACGGCCATCGGCGTGATCTTCGCCGGCATGCTGGCGCTGGGCATCGGCATCATCTCCGCCACCGGCAACTACGCCACCGACCTGACGCACGTGCTGATCGGCAGCGTGCTGGCCGTCACCGCAGACGACCTGGCGCTCATCTGTGCCCTGGGGCTGGCCGTCGTGCTGGTGATCGCGCTGCTGTACAAAGAGTTCCTGATCATCTCGTTCGACCCCACGCTGGCGCAGACGCTGCGCCTGCCGGGCGAGGCGCTGCGCCTGCTGCTGCTGGTGCTGCTGGCCGTGACCATCGTGATCGGCGTGCGCGCGGTGGGCGTGGTGCTGGTGGCCGCCGTGCTGGTGACGCCGGCGGCCACCGCCCGCTTCTTCGTGGCGCGCCTGCACCACATGATGGTCGTGGCGGCGGCGCTGGCGGCTTTCAGCGGCGTGGTGGGCATGTATCTGGCGTGGCATCTGGCGATTGCGCCCAGCGCGGCCATCGTGC
>CAZDVL010000145.1:0-3601 GCA_964508745.1 uncultured Anaerolineaceae bacterium
GCTACCTGGAGCTGGCGCGCGGGCTGCCGGCGGTGCTGGAAGAAATTGAGGTCACCGGCTACCACGACCGTGTGCGCGCCGCCGGCGGTTCAGCGGCGCGGGCGCGGGCGCAGCTCACCGTCAACAAGCTCGACAGCGCGCTGCGCCGCCTGCTGGCGCGCGGCTGTGCCGTGACGGTCGCCTCTGACGACGAGCGCGCGCTGGTGCAGCGCGCCGCGCCGCCCGGCAGCCGCGTGGAGGTGATCCCCAACGGCGTGGACACGCTGCGCCTGCGCCCGCTGTCAGATGTTCAGCCGCAGCCGTTCACGCTGGTTTACCCCGGCGCGGTCACCTTCAGCGCCAACCTGGACGCTGTGACCTATTTCATCCACGACGTGCTGCCGCTGGTGCGCCGCCAGTTCCCGGACGCGCGCCTGACCGTCACCGGCGGCACGGGCGACGTGGACGTGCGCGCGCTGGCGGCGCAGCCGGGCGTCACCTTCACCGGCTACCTGCCGGACGTGGCGGCGGCGGTGCGCGCGGCCTGGGCCGTCGTTGTGCCGCTGCGGCAGGGCGGCGGCACGCGCCTGAAAGTGCTGGAGGCGATGGCGCTGGGCACGCCGGTCATCTCGACGCGCAAGGGCGCGGAGGGGCTGGCGGTGCGGCACGGCGCGAACATCCTGCTGGCCGACACGCCGGACGAGATGGCGGACGCCATCGCCACGCTGACCCGCGACCCGGCCCTGCGCGCCGGGCTGGCCGCCAACGCGCGCCGGCTGGTCGAGGAAACGTATGACTGGGCGGTGATCGGCCGCCGCCTGCTGGCGCTGGTTGACGACGTGGCGGCGGCCCGCGCCCGCCAGATAGCTGACAACTGATAGCTGTTGACTGGAGATTCGTTTATGGCCAGTGATGCCCAGCCCGCGCCCGGCGCGGCGCAGACAGCGTCCCCGCGCGGCGCCGCCCAGCCTGCCGCCCTGTTCACGGCCCGCGAGTGGCTGGCGGTGAGCGCGGTGATCGCCGCGCTGCTGCTGCTCACGTACCTGCCCTACCTGTTCGCCTACCACACCGCCCCGCCTGACCGGCAGTTCATGGGCGTGATGGTCAACATCCCCGACCATTTCCAGTATTTCTCGTGGATGCGCGAGGCGCAGACCCAGGTGCTGGTCGCCAACCAGCTCACGCCCGAAGCCAGCCAGCCGCTGCTGTTCAACCTGCTGTGGTGGGTGCTGGGCCGGCTGGAGGTCGTCACCGGCCTGCCCTACGACGCGCTCTACCAGGGCACGCGCTGGCTGGCGGGCGCGTTTGTGCTGGCCGCGACTTATTTCTTCTGCGGCGTGGTGTTCCAGAACCGGCTCAAGCGCTGGACGGCCTTCCTCGTCTCGGCGCTGGGGTCCGGGCTGGGCTGGGTCTGGGTCGTTGACAAGTACCTCAGCGACCTGCCGGACCTGCGCTACCCGTTCGACATCTTCACGTCAGAGCCGAACACGTTCTTCAACGTGCTGGCCTTCCCGCACTTCGCCATCGCCGCCGGCCTGATCGCGCTGATCTTCGGCGTGGTGCTGCTGGGCCAGCGGGCGCAGAGCCTGCGCTATGCGTGGCTGGCGGCGGCGCTGGCGCTGCTGCTCAGCCTCCAGCACGCCTACGACATGTTCATCATCTACCCGGTGATCGGCCTGTACGCCCTGTTTATCTGGCTGCGTGACCGCAAATTTCCGCTGTACCTGTTCAAGCTGGGCGTGATCGTCGTGCTGGTTTCGATGTGGCCGGCGCTGCAGGCGTTCGTCATCACCAGCCTGGACCCGGTGTGGCAGGGCGTGCTGGCGCAGTTCGACAACGCCGGGGCCTTCACGCCCGGCCCGCTGCACCTGCCGATCCTGATGGGCCTGTCGTGGCTGCTGGCGATCTGGGCGCTGGACATCCGCAGCGCCTGGCGCAGCCGCGACGACACGCATCTGTTCATTCTGGCGTGGTTCCTGGCGCATTTCCCGCTGGTCTACATCCCGCTCAACTTCCAGATTCACCTGCTCAGCGGCTGGCAGGTGGTGACGGCGGCGCTGGCCGTGATCGGCCTGCACACGCGCGTGCTGCCCCTGCTGCGCCGCGTTTTCAAAAGCGCGCCGCCGCAGCGCCTGGCGCGCTGGGCCTCGGCGGCGCTGGTGCTGGTGGTGCTGCCGGCCAACCTCTACATCTTCGCCTGGCGCTTTGTGGACCTGCGGCGCTACGACTATCCGTTTTACGCCGAAACCAGCCTGCTGGCGGCCTTCGACTACCTTGAAACGCAGGTGCAGGCCGACAGCGTGGTGCTTTCCAGCCTGACGACCGGCCAGTACATCCCGGCGCTGACCGGCGCGCGCAGCTTCCTCGGCCACTGGGCGCAGACGCTCGACTTTTACGGCAAGGAAAGCATGGTCCGCGCCTTCTTCGACCCCGCCGCTGACGATGAGCAGCGCGCCGACATTCTGCGCCAGTTCGGCGTGGATTTCGTGATCTTCGGCAGCAGCGAGCGCGCGCTGCACCCCGACGGCAGCCACGACCCGGCAGACGTGCCTTTCCTGGAAGAAGCCTTCCGCAGCGGCGATGTGGCCGTCTACCGCGTGACACTGTGATGGACGTGTCCATCGAGCGCGCCGCCGCTGACGACGCGCCGGCGCTGGTGCAGGCGCAGATCGCGGCCTTCCACTATGACGCGGTCCTCTATCCGGGCGTCGAGATCGGCGGGCCGCCGGGTTACGATTCGACGGCGGAGATGCTGCGGCTGATGCGGGAGGGCGAATGTTATAAAATCCTGGCCGGCGGGCGCTGCGTGGGCGGGATGGTCATCTTCGACATGGGAAACGGGCATTTCCACCTGGGCGTGATTTTCCTTGAGCCGGCGTACCAGAATCGCGGCATCGGCACACAGGCGATGCAGTTCATCGAGGACACCTACCCGGCCAGCCGGTGGACGCTGGACACGCCCACCTGGGCCGTGCGCAATCACCATTTCTACGAGAAGTTTGGCTATCTCAACGTGGGCGAGCACAGCGACGGCGACACGCCCTTGATCGTCTATGAGAAGCGCAGCGCGCGCGATCGGCAGAATGTGGAGGAAACCAGCATGAACGTGTGGGACGCGATACGCAGCAAGCGCGCGGTGCGCCGCTTCACGCCTGAGCCGCTGCCGCAGGATGTGGTCGAGCGCATCCTCGACGCCGGGCGGCGCGCGCAAAGCTCGAAGAACAGCCAGCCCTGGCACTTCGTCGCCGTGCGCGACCGCGACACGTTGCAGAAGCTCTCCACGCTGGGCGACTGGATGGGCCACGTCGCCGGTGCGGCGCTGTGCGTCGTCATCGTCATCCCGGCCACGCCCAACGACCGCCACCCCTGGCACATGTTCGACACCGGCCAGAGCGCGGCCTACATGCAGCTCGCCGCGCTGGAGATGGGCGTCGGCTCGTGCCTGGGGACGATCTACCGGCCTGACGACGCGCGCGCGCTGCTCAACCTGCCGCCGGACCGCGAGGCGCGCATCGTGATCTCATTCGGCTATCCCGACCCCGACCAGGGGCGCGCCGGCGCGGGCAAGGCCGGGCGGCGGCCGCTCGCCGAGGTCGTTCACTGGGACGTGTGGTAGCGCGCT
>CAZDVL010000145.1:3701-6132 GCA_964508745.1 uncultured Anaerolineaceae bacterium
TTCTGCAGGTCGCGCGGCGACACCAGCGGCGCGCTGGCGCCCCAGGGGATGTTGATCTGCGGGTCGTTCCAGGCCACGCCCAGCTCGTCGCTGCCGCCGTCGTAGTAGTTGTTGACCAGGTAGGTGAGCGTCACGTCGCTGAGCGCCAGAAAGCCGTGCGCCACCCCCACCGGAATAAAGACGCCGGCGCTGTTGCTGTCGCCGATTTCGTAGGTTTCGACGCCCATGAACGTCGGCGACGACGGGCGCAGGTCCACCATGCCCACGCGCACGTTGCCCTTCGACACGTACCAGTAGTCAATCTGGTGGTGGTGGTAATGCAGGCCGCGCAGCACGCCGGCTTTGCTGTCCGAACGGTTGCTCTGCATCCGGTCCCAGTTGATCCAGGGGAACCACTCGCGCCGGAAGGTTTCCATGAACCGGCCGCGCTCGTCGGCGTAGGCTTTGATCGGCATGAAATACACGCCCGCGATGTGCTCTGAGGGGCGGGCAGGGGTCTGCTGAAGCGGCATGGTGCTGTCCTTGCTGGGCTGCGCGGCGCGGATACACACTTTCCACTTAACGCCTGTGCGCCTTGCCCGCTCCTAAAATGCGCGCGCCGGCGGCAGCTTGAGCCGCAGGTACTGCACCGTCTCCGGGCCGCGCCCCAGGTCAAGCTCGCGCGTGAAGCTGTCTTTGAAGCCCAGCCGGCGGTAGAGCGCCAGCGCGCCGGTGTTGTGCTCCTGCGCGCCGATCTCGACACAGCCGGCCTGCGTCTCGCGCGCGGCGCGCGTCAGATACTGGACGATCGCCGTGCCGATGCCCTTGTTCCGCTGCTGCGGGGCGACGATCAGGTCGCTGATTTCGGCGCAGCGCGGCCACTGCATCAACTGGCCGTAGCCCGTGATCAGGCCCTCGCTGTTCCACGCCGTCACGCCCAGGCCGCGCCCCTGCGCCGCCGCCTGGCGCGCGCGCATGATGAAGCGGTACACGGCCTCGAACTCGCGCTCTGGCCAGCAGGCCGCCCGCAGCGCCGGCGTGTCGGCCGCGCGCACCGGGCGGATGATAACGGCGGGGTTGGGCGCGCGCAGCGCCAGCGGGTAATCGGCCAGGTTGGACATATCTTCAGTATATAGCAAGATAGAGCGGCTGGCGCGCCGGTGTGCGGCGCATCTGGCGCGAATGTGGTACAACCGGCGGCAAAACAGCGGGGGAATCAGGCATGCACGAAGTAGTGATTGTTGACGCGGCGCGCACCCCAATCGGGCGGCGTAACGGCTGGCTGCGCGCGGTCCACCCGGCGCAGTTGGGCGCGGCGGCGCTGAACGCGGCGCTGGCCCGCGCCGGCGTTGACGCGGCGCAGGTGGACCACGTGATCGTCGGCTGCGTCAGCCAGGTGAGCGAGCAGACGTTCAACCTGGCGCGCAATGTCGTGCTGCACGCGGGCCTGCCCGTCACCGTCCCGGCCACGACAGTTGACTTTCAGTGCGGCTCCAGCCAGCAGGCGGCGCACCTGGCGGCGGCCATGATCGCCAGCGGGCAGGCGGATATTGTGGTGGCCGGCGGCGTGGAGAGCATGACGCGCGTGCCGCTGGGGGCCAGCCTGGCGGGCGGCGCGCCCTTCACCGAGCGCATCATGGCGGACTACAACATCATCTCGCAGGGCGTCGCCGCCGACGAGATCGCCGCCCTGTGGGGCATCAGCCGCGGCGAACTGGACCAGCTCAGCTATGACAGCCACTGCAAGGCCGCCCGCGCCACCGCCAGCGGCTGGTTCGCGCGCGAGATCGTCCCGCTTGAGGGCCTGGACGACGACGGCCAGCCGTTCACGGTGGGCCGCGACCAGGGCATCCGCACCAACCCGTCGCTGGAGAAGATGGCCGCCCTGCAGCCGGCCTTCACGCCCGACGGCGTCACGACGGCCGGCAGCAGCAGCCAGATCAGCGACGGCGCGGCGGCGCTGGTGCTCGCCAGCCGCGAGCGCGCCGCCGCGCTGGGCCTGACGCCCAGGGCGCGCCTGCTGGCGGCGGCCACCGTCGGCAGCGACCCGCACCTCATGCTGACCGGCCCGATCGAGGGCACGCGCCAGGTGCTGCGCCGCGCCGGCCTGACGCTCGACCAGATTGACCTGGTCGAAATCAACGAAGCGTTCGCCTCGGTGGTCGCCATGTGGCAGCGCGAGCACCGGCCCGACATGGCCCGCGTCAACGTGCACGGCGGCGCGATCGCGCTCGGCCACCCGCTGGGGGCCAGCGGCGCGCGCCTGCTGACCACGCTGCTCTACGCGCTGGAAACGCACGACAAGCGCCTCGGCCTGCAAACCATGTGCTGCGGCGGCGGCCTGGGCACGGGGACGATCATCGAACGGCTGGCGTGACACCGCAGGGCCGGCGCTGACCCCTCCCCTGACCCCTCCCCTAAATCCCCTCCCCGCTGGCGCAGGGAGGGGACT
>CAZDVL010000146.1:0-6111 GCA_964508745.1 uncultured Anaerolineaceae bacterium
CATCAACTATGGCCGCGCGATCGGCGCGGTGCGCTACATCTCCGGCCTGATGACCGACACGCTGGTCAACCTCTACGACGCCGCGCCCAGCCTGCCGCCGCCAGACGACAGCGCCCCCCCCGACAGCGAATAAGGCCGCCCGCGCAGCGCCCGCCGCGTTTTCTTACGCACGCTTAACACACGCGCCCGGCTTGTTAACGCTATTCTATTATCCGCCAGTTACACTGTCCTGGTGATCGTAAATCACTGCTCAGTTTTAACCACGTATGCGGCTTAAGAATGGTGAGTTCCGTGAGCAACAGACATAAAATCCCCGTCGAAGGGCCTGACGCCGCCCTGAACGCAACCGCCGACGCCGGCGCGCCGCTGCCCGACGCGGGCGCGGCTGACGAGCTGGCGCGCCTCAGCGCCGACCTGGAGGCGGCCCGCCGCAAAGCCCAGGAAAACCTCGACGGCTGGCAGCGCGAACGCGCCGACTTCATCAACTATCGCAAGCGCGCTGAGCGCGACCTGCGCGAAATGCAGCAGACCGCCGCCGTCGAAACCCTGCTGCTGCTGCTGCCCACGCTCGACGACTTCGAGCGCGCCATGGCCAGCGTGTCCGATGACCTGCGCCAGCAGCCCTGGCTGGAGGGCATCGCCGCCATCCAGCGCAAACTACAGAAAACGCTGGAGGACCAGGGCATCACCGCCGTTGACCCGGTCGGCGAGGCGTTCGACCCCAGCCGTCACGAGGCTGTCGCGGTGGACGCCGCCGCCGGCGTCGCCAGCGGGCATGTCACAGCAACGCTGCAAAAAGGCTACCTGCATGGCGACCGTGTGCTGCGTCCGGCGCTCGTTCGGGTTGCCAGCTAAAACGGCTTCTGAGCAGGCGCACACACACACACGAATGAGGAGCAGAGAAACAACTATGGGACGTATCATCGGCATTGACCTGGGAACCACAAACTCAGTTGTCGCTGTGATGGAAGGCGGCCAGCCGGTCGTGATTCCGTCGGCAGAGGGCAGCAAGCTGATCCCCTCTGTGGTGGCAGTGAACCCCAAAACCAACGAACGCCTTGTCGGGCGCATCGCCCGCAACCAGGCGGTGATCAACCCGGAAAACACCGTCTTTTCCGTTAAGCGCTTTATGGGCCGCAAGTTCAGCGACAAGCAGGTGCAGGACACCGTCAAGCGCGTGCCCTACAAGGTGAGCGCCGCGCCCAACGGCGACATCCGCGTGCAGATGGGCGGCAAGGACTACAGCCCGCCGGAAATTTCGGCCATGATCCTGCAAAAGATGAAGGCCGACGCTGAGGCCTACCTGGGCGAGGCGGTTGACCGCGCCGTGATTACCGTCCCGGCCTACTTCAACGACGCCCAGCGCAACGCCACCAAGGACGCCGGCCGTATCGCCGGCCTGGAAGTCCTGCGCATCATCAACGAGCCGACCGCCTCCAGCCTGGCCTACGGCCTGGACAACCGCCAGAACGAAATTATCGCCGTGTACGACCTGGGCGGCGGCACGTTCGACATCTCGATCCTCGAAGTCGGCGACGGCGTGTTTGAAGTCCGCAGCACGAACGGCGACACCTACCTGGGCGGCGACGACTTCGACGAAGTGATCATTGACTGGGTGGCCGCCGAGTTCAAGAAGGAAAGCGGCATTGACCTGCGCAGCGACCGCCAGGCCCTCCAGCGCCTGAAAGAGGCCGCCGAGAAAGCCAAGATCGAGCTGTCGAGCACGCTGAGCACCGACATCAACCTGCCCTTCATCACCGCCGACGCCAGCGGCCCCAAGCACCTCAACATGACGCTGACCCGCGCCAAGCTGGAAAGCCTGACCGAGCACCTCATCCGCCGGTCCATCGCCCCCTGCGAGCAGGCGCTGAAAGACGCCGGCCTGAGCAAGAGCGAAGTCGGCAACGTGATCCTGGTCGGCGGCATGACCCGTATGCCGGCGGTGCAGGAGGCAGTCAAAGCCTTCTTCGGCAAAGAGCCGAACCGCAGCGTCAACCCCGACGAAGTGGTGGCGCTGGGCGCCGCCATCCAGGCGGGCGTGCTGGGCGGCGATGTCAAGGACATCCTGCTGCTCGACGTGACCCCGCTGACGCTGGGCGTGGAGACGCTGGGCGGCGTGGCGACGCCAATGATCGAGCGCAACACCACCATCCCGACCAAGAAGGCGCAGGTCTACTCGACCGCCGCCGACGGCCAGACGCAGGTCGAAATTCACATCGTCCAGGGCGAGCGCCCGATGGCCGCCGACAACAAGTCGCTGGGCCGCTTCATCCTCGACGGCATCCCGCCGGCCCCGCGCGGCGTCCCGCAGGTCGAAGTCACGTTCGACATTGACGCCAACGGCATCCTGAATGTGAGCGCGCGCGACAAGGCGACGGGCCGCGAACAGAAGATCACCATCACGGCCAGCAGCGGCCTGAGCGAGGCTGAAATCGAGCGCATGGTCAAAGAGGCGGAGAAGCACGCCAGCGAGGACAGCCAGCGCCGCGAGGCCGCCGAGGCCAAGAACCAGGCCGAAAGCACCGTTTTCGCCGCTGAAAAGCTGCTGCGCGACTATGGCGACAAGCTGCCGCAGGCCGCCGCCAGCGAAACGCAGACCCGCATTGACGCGGTGCGCCGCGCCGAAGAAGGCGGCAATCTTGAGGCGCTGCGCAGCGCCACCGAGGCGCTCGGCCAGCACATCCAGACGCTGGGCGCCAGCATGTACGAGCAGCAGCCCGGCGCCGCCCCTGACGGCGGCCACGACGGCAGCGGCGACGGCGGCCAGCAGCCCAAAGGCGGCGAGGATGTGGTGGACGCTGAGTTCACCGAAGCCTAGCGCGACCGCCCTGAACAGATAACCCGAAGCGGCCTGGCGTCACACCAGGCCGCTTCTTCTCTTTTGCAATTCCTCCACTGTGGGCCGCGGGCGCGGTGCGCTATAATCAACCGAGGTAAACGCTTCTGATGGATCACACAACGATGGCGCGAGATTATTACGAAGTCCTGGATGTGCCGCGCACAGCCAGCAAGGCCGACATCAAACAGGCGTTCCGCAAGCTGGCTCGCCAGTATCACCCCGACGTGAGCGACCACACCGACGCTGAATCGCGCTTCAAGGAAATCAACGAAGCCTATGAGGTGCTTTCCGACGACGACAAGCGCGCCCGCTACGACCGTTTCGGCCACGCCGGCGTGCAGGGCGCGGGGGCCAGCGGCTTCAGCGGCTTCGCCGGCTTCGACGAAATCTTCGAGGAATTCTTCAGCAGCTTCGGCGGCACGCGCGCGTCGTCGTCGGCCCGGCGCGGCCCGCGCCCCGGCGCCGACCGCCGCATTGATGTCACCGTCAGCTTTGAAGAATCGGTCTTTGGCGCGGACAAGGAAATCGAGATCGAGCGCCTGGAGGCGTGCGAGACCTGCGGCGGCACAGGCGCCGAGCCGGGCACGCAGCCCATCACCTGTCCGCAGTGTGCCGGCACCGGCGAGGTGCGCCAGGTGCAGCAGACCTTCCTGGGGTCAATGGTGCGCGTTGCCACCTGCCCGCGCTGCAACGGGCGCGGCGAAACCGTCCAGTCCACCTGCGGCACCTGCCGGGGCGATGGCCGCGTGCGCCGCCGCGTCAAGCTCTCGGTGCAGATTCCGGCGGGCGTGCGCGAGGGGCTTCAGGTGCAGGTGCGCGGCGAGGGCGACGCCGGCGAGGCCAACGCCCCGCGCGGCAGCCTGTACGTCGCCATCCACGTCAGCGAGCACGCCTTCTTCAAACGGCGCAACAACGACATCATCCTCGACATCAACATCAACGTGGCCCAGGCCGCCCTGGGCGACAAAATCACCGTCCCGACGGTGGACGGCGACGTTGAGCTGACCGTGCCCGCCGGCACACAGACCGGCAAGGTCTTCCGGCTGCGCGGCAAGGGCGTGCCGCGCCTGCGCAGCGACGGCTCCAGCGCCGGCCGGGGCGACCAGCTCGTCGTGGTGCAGGTCGCCGTGCCCACCCAGCTTACCGACGACCAGCGTAAACTGTTCGAGCAGCTCGCGCGCACGCTGGGCAAGGAAATCCAGCCGCAGCACAACGGGCGCGGCTTCTTCGACCGCGTGATGGAATTCTTCGCCGGCGAGCAGTCGTAAATGAACTGGATCGAGGTGGCCGTCACTGTGGACGGCGAGGCCGCCGAGGCCATCGCCGAGCTGATGACCCGCTACGGCCACCAGGGCGTCGCGGTCGAGCAGGCCGACGTGCCCGTCGGCGCCTGGGATGAGGGCCAGGCGCCGCCGCCGCAGCGCCTCATCCTGCGCGCCTACTTCCCCGCCGACGGCCGCGCCGAGGACACGCGGGCCGCCTTCGAAAGCGCCCTGGGCCACATGAGCCTGCTCTACCCGATGCCCACGCCGCAGTACCGCCTGGTGGCCGACGAGGACTGGGCGGAGTCGTGGAAGGCGCACTATCAGCCGGTGCGCGTGGGCCGGCATCTGCTGATCCAGCCGCGCTGGCTGCCCGCCGACCCGCGCCCGGGCGACATCGTGATCGCGCTCGACCCCGGCATGGCCTTCGGCACGGGCACGCACCCCACCACCCAGCTTTGCCTGGAGGCGCTCGAAGACCTGACGCAGCCGGGCCTGACGGTCCTTGACCTGGGCTGCGGCTCTGGCATCCTGGCGATCGCCGCCGCCAAGCTGGGCGCGGCGCGCGTGCTGGCGCTCGACAGCGACCCGCTGGCCGCCCGCATCGCCGCCGAGAACGCCGCCGCCAACGACGCCGCCAGCGCCATCACCGCGCAGGAAGGCAGCCTGGAGAGCCTGGTCGGGTCGGCGCGCCGTTTCGACCTGGCGGCGGTCAACATCCTGGCGCGCACGATTATCGCCATGTGCGACGCCCACCTGGGCGACGTGCTGCGCCCCGGCGGGCGCGCGATCTTCAGCGGCATCATCGCTGAGCAGGCCGACGACGTGGAGGCCGCGCTGCGCAAAACCGGCCTGGAGCCATACGCCCGCCGCCAGCAGGGCGACTGGGTGCTGATCGAGGCGCGGCGGCCCGCTGTGTAAGGGCGCAGCAGGGACGCCGCCTTTTGCTGACGACTGACCGCTGATAGCTGAAGGCTGCACGATGGCACACCTCCAGGGCCGCGAGCGCGCGGTTTACGTCCGCGATATGTTCGACCGCATCGCGGGCCGCTACAACCTCATGAACCGTTTGATGACCTTCGGCCAGGATGTGAAGTGGCGCCGTTTCGTGGTGCAGCAGGCGCGCCTGCCGGCCAACGGCCGCCTGCTCGACCTGGCGACCGGGACCGGCGACATTGCCTTCGAGGCGCTGCGCACCGTCCCCGGCGCGCAGGTGGCCGGGGCCGATTTCTCGCTGCCGATGATGCGCGTCGGCCAGCGCCTGCCCGGCGGCGCGCAGATTACCTGGGTGGGCGCGGACGCGCTCGATCTGCCGTTCGCCGCCAGCAGCTTCGACGCCGTCACGTCCGGCTACCTCGTCCGCAACGTGATTGATATTCCCCGCACGCTGGCGGAACAGCTTCGCGTGCTCAAACCGGGCGGGCGCATCGTCATCCTCGACAGCGCGCCGCCGCCGGATAACCTGCTGCGCCCGTTCATCCTCTTGCACCTGCGCGTCGTCATCCCCGCGCTGGGCCGCCTCGTCAGCGGCGACGCCGCCGCCTACCAGTACCTGCCCAGCTCGACGCAGGCCTTCAAGACCCCTGACGAGCTGGCGGCCATCATGCGCGCCGCCGGCGTCGCCAACGTGCAGTACCGCACGTTCATGTTCGGCACGATGGCCGTCCACTGGGGCGAGAAGGCGGGGTGAGAACACGCGAATGGCACTATAATACAGGTACGATGCGTGCCCGTGAGGAATATCCCAATGGTAAGCACACCGTCTCTGCAAGCGATTAAAGACGCCATCCCGACGCTCTCGCACGATGAGCGCAAGGAACTGCTCGATCTGCTGGTGGATACGTTTGTCGAGCCGGGCGGCCAGCCGCGAATGGGCAAGCGGCGCAGCATCCTCGAATTTGAGGGCGTCGGCGCTGAGATGTGGCGCGGCATAGACGCGCAGGACTATGTCAACAAACTGCGCCGGGAATGGGAATAAGCGCTCATGAGAATCAGCGAAGCGCTGCGCGG
>CAZDVL010000147.1:0-6035 GCA_964508745.1 uncultured Anaerolineaceae bacterium
TCTGGCGCCGCGCCGGGGCGCAGCAGCCCGGCCAGGATCAGGTGTGTGGACAGCGCCTGGGCGTAAGCGCCCACCTGCAGGTGGTAGCGCTGGGCGTGCTCGCGCAGCGGCACGCCGGGCACGTAGCTGGTCTTGTAGTCCACGATGGCCCACGAGCCGTCGCCGCGCTGGATGAGCAGGTCCACCACGCCGTGCAGGATGCGGTCGCCCTGGCTGAAGATAAACGGCAGCTCCTGGTAAAGCTGGCGCGCGGTTTCCAGCCAGGCGAAGATGTCGCTGTGCTGGAGGCTGCGCAGCAGACGCTCCGCCTCGCGCACAAGGTACGCCTGTTCGGCCTCGTCCACGACGCCGTGTTCCCAGGCCAGGTCGCGCAGCAGGCTGTCCAGGCCGCTGTGCACCGGCCCCCACCAGCGCAGCGCCTCGTGGACGATTTCGCCGATCAGGCGGCTGTCGCTGCGGCGGCGCGCGACCGGCTGGACGTATGCCGGGGCGTCGTGCAGCACGCTGCGGCGGAAGCGGCGGCGGCAGTTTTCGTCAAAGTCCGTGCCGCCCAGGTCCATCAGGTGGGTGACGGCCAGGTGGCGCGCCCTGGCGGTGCGCTTGCCGGGCACGGCGGCCAGCAGCGGCGGGGCCTGCGCCGGCCCCGGCAGCGCCCTGGCAGCGCGCACCCCCGGCTCGTCCCAGGCACAGCGCGCTGGCGTCCCGCCGCTGAGCGCGTCGTCGGGCGGCGGGGCGCTGGCCACGCGCAGCCGGTACGCGCCCCAGCCGCGCGCCGCGACGACGCCGTCCGCGCTGTCGGCGCTGTCGAGGTCGGCCTCGGCGTCGAGCGCGTCAAGCAGCCACGCCAGCCAACTGTTAGCCTTGCAGGTCCAGCCGTTTTTCCCCTGGCTCACCGGGCCGCTGATGAGCAGATAATCCTGCGCCCGCGTCGCGGCCACGTACAGCAGCCGCCGCCGTTCGGCGTCCTCGCGCAGCCGCTGGAGGCGGTCGGCGCGGCGCCAGCCGAACGTGTCGGCCAGCGCGTGGCTGTCGGCGTCGTAGACGCGGCACGCCAGCCCGCTTTCCCGGTCGAGCGTGAGCAGCGGCTTGTCCGCGCTTCCGCGCTGCCAGCCGGTGTCGGCCAGCAGCACCAGCGGAAACTCCAGCCCCTTGCTGGCGTGGACGGTCATCAGCGTGACAGCGCCCTGGGTCTCCAGCGGCGCCTCGCCCTCGCGCGCCTCGCGGGCGCTCAGGTCGGCGATGTACTGCGAGAACGCGCCCAGCGTGATGCGCCCGCTGCTCTCGGCTTTGGCGACCAGCTTTTCGACGTTGGCGCGGCGGCGCGCGCCGTCGGGCAGGCCGGTGAGCGCCGCCAGGAAGCCGGTGCGGTCCAGCGCCGCGCGCAGCAGCTCGGAGATGGTCACGCGGCCGGCCAGCGCGCGCAGCTCGCGCAGGCAGGCGGCGGCGAAGGCCAGCAGCTCGCGCTCGTCCGCCGGGGCAGCGTCCGCGCGTTCGAGCGCCGCCCACAGCGGCAGCGGCGCGCCGTCTGCGCCGGCCAGCAGGCGCAGCGCCAGCAGCGCGTCGTCGCTGAGGCCGAACAGCGGCGCGCGCAGGGCGCTGGCCAGCGCCAGGTCGTCCGCCGGGTTGTAGAGCGCGCGCAGCAGGTTGAGCAGGTCCCACACTTCCTGGCGGTCGTAATAGCCGCGCCCGGAGACGGTCAGGAAGGGCAGGCCCTGCGCCTTGAACACCTCCTCGTACACCGTGACGCTGCTCAGCGACTGGAACAGCAGCGCCACATCGCCGTAGGCCAGCGGGCGCGGCTGGCCGCTGCGCCGGTCATACACCGGCGTCTGCGCCGCCACCAGGGCGTGCAGGCGCTGTGCGATCTCGAAGGCTTCCCGGCGGCGGGCCTCGGCGGCGCTGTTGTCGTCGCCGGCGCTCTGGTTGACCAGCAGCATTTCGATGAACGGCCCCGCGCCGGGCGGGTCGCGGCGGGCCGCGTCCATCGGCGCGCCCAGGTCGGTCTGGTAGGCGTAGGCCGGGCTGGCCGGGTCGCGCGTGAGCAGGCGGGCGAACAGGGCGTTGAGGGCCGTCACCAGCGGCTGGTGCGTGCGGAACGAGCGCGCCAGCGCGATTTCCGCCTGCGGGCCGAGGCGCGCCCGCGCCTCGTGGAACACGCTCACGTCGGCGCCGCGAAAGGCGTAGATGCTCTGCTTCTGGTCGCCCACCAGAAACAGGCCGCCGTCCGGGCCAGAATCGGCCAGCGCGCGGATGATGGCCCACTGGGCGCCGTTGGTGTCCTGAAATTCATCCACCAGCAGGTGGCGGAACTCGGCGGTGCGGTAGCGGGCGGCCACGTCTGGCCGCCGGGCCAGCAGGTCCACCGTCAGCCGTTCCAGGTCGTCAAAGTCGAGGGCGCGCTGGCGGCGTTTGGCGGCGCGGTAGGCGGCCTGCGCCCGTTCGACCAGCCCGCGCCACAGCGGCAGCAGCTCCACCGCCTGGCGGTCGAGCGGGCCGGGCGGCTCGCCGATGGTTGTGGGCGCGGCCTTGCCCGCCGCCTGCAGCACAGCCAGCGCCGCCCTGGACTCTTTGACGATGTCCTCGCCGCCCCAGTTGGCTTTGCTGCCGCCGGTGCGGTTGATCGCCCCCAGCGCCCGCAGCGCCTGAAAGCGTTCTGCCAGGGGATCTGCGCCGAAGAGCGCGTCCAGGCTGGCGTGCGCCGTTTCCCAGGTCGCGCCTAGCTTGTCGTCGGGGCCGGGCCAGGCGCCCGGCGGCGACCAGTTGGCGGCCTCGACGAAGGCCGGGTCGGCGCAGAGGGCGTCCAGCGCCGCCGCCGTGTCGGCCGCCCACATCGCCTGCCAGACGGCGAACGGGTCGGCGGGCGGCGCGGGCAGGTCGGTGGCGATGAACGCCGTCAGGGCCGCGCGCAGGCTGCCGGCGTCGTACTGCTCGAACAGCAGCGGCGCGCCGCTGGCGGGGTCGTCCAGCGCCGCCTGCAGCGCCGCGTCGAGCGCGTCATCCAGCACGATGCTGGCTTCGGTCTGGTCGAGGACGGCGAAGCCGGGGTCGAGGCCGGCTTCGGCGGCGTTGGCGCGCAGCAGCGCCGCGCACAGGCCGTGAATGGTGTCAATGCGGGCGCTGTCCATGCTGGCGAGGCGGGCGGCCCACAGGGCGCGGGCGCTGTCGTCCGGGGCGCTGTGCAGCCGATCCTCCAGCGCCTGGCGCACGCGGTCGCGCATTTCCTGGGCAGCTTTGTGCGTGAAGGTGATCGCCACCAGCGCGTTCAGCGGCCAGCCGGGGTTGCGATCCAGCAGCGCCAGGTAGCGCTCGACCAGCACGCGCGTCTTGCCCGACCCGGCCCCCGCGATCACGATCAGGCTGCGCCCGTGTTCGTGGACGGCCTGCGCCTGCTGCGGCGTCATCTCCATCAGCCAGCCCCCTCCGGTTTGCGGCGGTTGGTGCTGCCCACGCGGCACATATGCGCGAACTCGCAGTAGCGCGTGCAGCGCCCGTTTTCCAGCTTGCGCGGGGCCACGCTGAAGTCGCCGCGCCGCGCCGCGCTGATGTAGCGCTCCAGGTGCGCCTGGGCCTCGTCCAGCGCCGCGCCGCTGTCGGCGTCGTCCAGGCGGACCTCGCCGCTGCTTTCCCGTGAGCGGATGTGCCAGAACAGCCCGCCCAGCACTCGCCGGGGCGCGCCGGGGTCGCTCTGCGCGGCGAGGAGCTGCTGCGCCGCCAGCAGGTAAACCAGCATCTGAAAATTGCGGCCCGCGCGCATCTCTTTGACCGGAATTTTTGTGCCGCCGGTTTTATAGTCAATGACGATCACGCCGTCGCCGGCGCGGTCCATACGGTCAATGAAACCGGCCACGCGCAGGCGCTCCGGCTGGCCGTCAATGGTGGCGCTGATGGTGACGGCGCGCCCGGCCAGCGCGAACGACGATTCCAGCAGGTACGGCTGGCGCGGGGCGGCGCTCACCGCGCGCGCCGGGCTGGCGTCGGAAAAATCCACGCGAATCAGCGCCTCCAGGCGGCGCAGCAGCGCGCTCCGTTCCTGCTGCCAGCGCGCGTCGGCGGGGAAGCGGTAGCGGCGCGGCGCGTCGTCGAGCAGCGGCGCGGCGGCGGCGCGCAGCACCGTCAGCGCCGTGTCGAGGTGCTGCGGGGCGATGTCCAGCCCGCGCTGGCCGATCTCGCGGTAGACGGCCTCCAGCAGCGCGTGGTTGATCGTGCCCAGCGCCGCCGTGCTGAGCGCGTCCTCCGGCTCCTCAAGCGCCTCCAGGCGCAGCAGCCGCCGGGCGAAGAAATGGAAGCCGCACGCGCCCAGGTCGTTGAACTGGCTGGCGCTCCACACGTGGCCCGGCCCCAGCGCGGCGGCGACGCCGGCGACAAGCTGCGGGTCGCGCAGGCGCCCGCTGTAATGGTTGTGGGGCCGCCGCGAGAGGCGGTCCAGCTCCGCCTGGCGCGCGCGGCTGATGCGCAGCCAGGCCGCCGGCTGCGCGGCGCACAGCCAGTTGTAGAGCGCGGCGACGGCGGGCGCGGGCGGCGGCGCGGCGCTCAGGCCGTCCGCCGCTGCCAGCACCGCCTCCGCCAGCGAGGCGGCTTCGGCGGGGCCTGCCGCCGCGCCCAGCGGCACGCGGTGGGCGCGCACGATGTCGTCGGCGTCGGCCAGCGCCTGCGCCGCCGTCCGCCACAGGTGGCTGGCGATCCAGGGCGCGCCGTCCTGCACCGTCGGGCGCGAGAGCGTCAGCGTGTCGCGCGCCTGGCCGGCGAGCTGCAAAAACAGGCTCTCGTCGCTGGCGCGTTCGGCGGCGGTCTCCAGCGGGACGCCCGCCGCGCTCAGGGCCTGGCGTTCGGTGTCCAGGTAAAGCGGGTCTTCCGCCAGCGCCGCCGGGAAGATGCCCTCGGACAGGCCGGGAATGAACACGTGGCGGTGCGGCAGGCCGCGCGCGTCGGTCACGGTCGTGACCAGCACCTGCCCGGCGCGGCCCGGCCCGCGCTCGACCAGCGTCGCCGCCGCGGTCAGGCGCAGGTCGTCGAGGAAGCTGTCGGCGTCCAGGCTGTCGCGCCCGGCCAGCGGCCCCAGCAGGTTCTGCGCCGCCAGCAGGCCGCGCAGCGCGCCTTTCAGGCGGTCCAGCGCGGCGATGTCGCGCGCGGCCACGTCGGGCGCAGCCTCGCGCCGCGCCTGGGCGGGCATGTTGAGCGTGTAGGCGGCGCTGGCGTCGTCGCCGATGCCGGCGTCGGGGTCGGCATCCTGGCCGATCAGCGTGTCCAGCCAGCGGACATACGCGCCCAGGCTGGCGCGCGCGGGCGGCGTCACGGCGTCGAAGAACGCGCCCAGCGCGGCGGCGAGCGCGCTGGCGTCGGCGCCGGTGATCAGCGCGTCCGCGTCCTCAGCGGGCAGCGCGCCGCCGCCGGCCTGTGCCACCGCCGCCAGCCAGTGGCCGCGCCCGCCGACAACCGCGAACGCCCGGCTGATGCGCTCCAGGCGGTCAACGCTGGCCGCGTCGAGGCCGGGGACGGCGAAATAAGGCGAGCGCAGCGTGTCGAGCAGGTCGCGGCGGCGGAAGCCGGACGCGGGCAGGTCGAGCGCCTGCAGCAGCGCGGCGACCGCCGGGCTGCGCGCCAGCGTGTCGCTGAAGTGGAGGGCCAGCGGGACGCCGTAGGCGGCGCCGAGCGCGGCGAAATGGCCGGCGTAGCGCGGCCAGTCGCGCAGCGCGATGAGGATGTCGTCGGCGCGGCAGCCGTCGAGCAGCAGCCGCTTGACGCGGCGCAGCACCGCCGCCGCCTCGCGCGCCGCGTCCGGCGCTTCGATGAACGTCACCGCGCCGCCGGTCAGCGCCGGCGGCGCGCCCGGCCGGAAGGCGTGCGCCAGCAGGTGCGCCAGCGCCGGGTGCTGGCGGGGGGCTGGCTCGGCCGGCGGCTCGATGGCCAGCGTCGTGCCCGTTTCGACGGCGGCGCGGCGCAGCTCCGCCAGCGCCCGCGTGAAGCGCCGCCCGGCAGTGTCCTCGCGCCCTGGCGCGGTCGCCAGCGTGATCAGCGCGTGGCGGCTGTGGGCGCTG
>CAZDVL010000148.1:0-5990 GCA_964508745.1 uncultured Anaerolineaceae bacterium
GCGGCGTCGCCAGCCAGGAGCAGTATCACTCGGCGCGCGGGCTGGTGAAGGCGTTTATGGACGCCGCGCTCAACGTGCCGGCGGTGATTCGTATCGGCGGCAACAGCGAAGAATACGCCGTCGAAATTCTTTGGCGGGCCAACGGCGCGTTCCCCGCGCCAGTGGAGGCATATGGGCGCGACGACCCGCCTGAGGCGGGCGCGCGGCGGCTGCGCGCCCTTATTGAGAGCTACACGCCGGCGCCGAAGCCAGCCCCGCCGCCGCGCCCACCCGCGCAGGAACCGTACTCGTTCGAGACGGTGACGGGCGGCACGGTCACGTTCGACCACGCGCTCTGCCGCGCGTGCGAGAGCAAAATCTGTGTGCAGACGTGCGTCCCGCAGATTCTGTCGCTGGCCGGCGAAGTGCCCGTGCTGAACATCACGCACGAGGAAGCGCGGCGCGGCGGCTGCACCGAGTGCCTGGCCTGCGAGGTTGAATGCTGGTTTCTGGGCGCGCGCGGCGGCGTGGTGCGCCTGCCGATCGCCGGACTGGAGGGCTGAGCGATGTCCATTCTGATTGACCGCAGCAAACGGGTGCTGGTGCAGGGGATCACCGGGCGCGAGGGGCTGGCCCGCACCCAACTGATGACCGCCTACGGCACGCAGGTCGTCGCCGGTGTGACGCCCGGCAAGGGCGGCCAGACCGTGCTGGGCGTGCCGGTGTTCAACCGCGCCGCCGAAGCCTGCCAGCAGGCCGGGCCGGTTGACATCAGCGTGCTGTTTGTGCCCGCGCCGCTGGTGAAGGACGCCGCACTTGAGGCCATCGAAGCCGGCATCGGGCTGCTGGTGATCGTGCCGGACCGCGTGCCGCTGTACGACGTGCTGGAGATTGCCGCCGCGGCCCGTGCAACCGGGGCGCAGTTCATCGGCCCGAACACGCTGGGCGTGCTGAGTCCCGGCGAGGCCGTGCTGGGCATGATGGGCGGGCGCGCCGAGAGCATCCGCGAGTGGGCCTACGCCGGGCCGGTGGGCATCACCAGCCGCAGCGGCGGCATCACGACCAGCATGGGCTACTACATCGCCCAGGCCGGGCACGGGCTGTCCACGCTGGTGCACGTCGGCGGGGACGGCGTCGTCGGCCTGAACCACGCCGACATCCTGCGCCTGTTCCAGCAGGACGAGCAGACGCAGGCCGTTGTGCTGTTCGGCGAGATCGGCACGTCGCAGGAAGAAGAGGCGGCGGCGCTGCTGCTGGCGGGCGGCTTCACCAAGCCGCTGATCGCCTATGTGGGCGGCCGGGCCGTCGGCGAGGGCACACGCTTCAGCCACGCCGGCGCGATCGTCGAGGGCGGGCGCGGCACGCACGCCGGGAAGGTTGCCCTGCTGCGCGAGGCCGGGGCGCTGATCGCGGAGTCGTTCGCGGACATTCCGCAGATGGTGACGGCGGCGCTGAAGCCGCGGCCAGCCCGGCCAAAGGCGGCGGGGCAGGGCGCGAGCTGGCACACGGCCATCACCGATGTGCAGCCGAATTCGATCCGCCTGCGCGGCTACCCGCTTGACGAGCTGATGGGGGCGGTGTCGTTCGGGCAGGCCATCTACCTGGCGCTGACCGGCGGCCTGCCCGACGCGCGCTATGGCCGCCTGATGGACGCGATTCTGGTGTCGTCCATTGACCACGGGGCGACGCCGCCGTCCACGCTGGCGGCCCGGACGGCGGCCAGCACCGGCGCGCCGCTTAACGCGGGGATCGCCGTCGGCCTGCTGTCAATCAACGAGCATCACGGCGGCGCGATTGAAATCTGCATGCGCATGATCGCGGCGGCGCTGGACGGCTGGCGCGGCGGCGCGGAGATGGCGCAGGCCGCCGCCGAACTGGTCAGCGGCTACCTGGGCGCGCAGAAGCGCCTGCCGGGCTTCGGCCACCGCATCCACACGGACGACCCGCGCACCCGGCGGCTGTTCGAGCTGGCGGACGCCGAGGGCGTCGCTGGCGACGCCGTGCAGATGGCGAAGCTGCTGCGGCAGGCGCTGGCGGAACAGAGCGGCAGGGATCTGCCGCTGAACGTGGACGGCGCGATCGCCGCGATTCTGCTGGACATGGGCATCGAGCCGGAGCTGGGCAATGCGTTCTTTATGATGGCGCGCGTGCCGGGGCTGATCGCGCATATCCGCGAGGAACAGGCGCGCGAGCGCCCGATGCGCGTGATTGACCCGCGCGGCGCGGCCTATGACGGCGCCCAGCACGCAGCGGAGCGCGGCTAGCCGCTCCGCCGCTTTCGCGGACTATCCAACACAGCTTATGCGGTTACAATAGAGCGCTCGCCCATGTGGAAGCGCCGTTAGCTGGTGAGCAGGGACACTTCTATCCCAGCGTTTTCGCATGGACGGCTTCGACTGGCAGGCAGGGTGGAAGAACAGGGCGCTATGGAGATGGAATCAACGGGCGCGACGCCTCAGCCGGCGCGCTGGAAAGAACTGGCAGGGGGCGTCAGCGCTGTTTTGCCGATGATCGTCGGGGCGATCCCTTTCGGGCTGATCTTTGGCGCGCTCGCAATCAACGTGGGCCTGTCGCCGCTGGCGGTGATGGGCATGTCGCTGTTCGTGTTCGCCGGGTCGTCGCAGTTTATCGGCGCGACGCTGTGGGGGCAGGGCGCGTCGCCCGTGCTGATCATCGTCACCACGCTGATCGTCAACGCGCGCCACGCGCTGTACAGCGCCTCGGTGGCGCCGTATCTGAAGCATCTGCCGCACCGCTGGCTGATACCGCTTGGGTTCCTGCTCACCGACGAGGTGTATGCCGTCACCATCGTGCACTTTGAACGCGCCGCCAGGCGCGCCGGCAACCATCACTGGTTCATGCTGGGCGCTGAGATGGGGCTGTTCGTCGCGTGGCAGATCGTGACGGCGATCGGCATCGCGGCCGGCCAGGCGCTGATGGCCGGCGGCGAGATGGGCCTCGACTTTGCCATGAGCGTGACGTTCATCGGCATGGTCGTTCCGCTGCTGCGCGCGCGCCCGATGATCGCCTGCGCGATCACCGGCGGCACGCTTGGCCTGCTGCTCAACGGGCTGCCCAACAAGCTGGGCCTGCTGATCGCGGCGCTGGTGGCGATTGGCGTCGGTTTCGCGCTCGAAACCGCGCGCGACGGGCGCAGGTCGGCGTCATGAACGAATTTGTCACGATTTTCGGCATGGCGCTGGTCACGTTCACGCTGCGCTACGGCACGCTGGCGCTGGTCACGCGCGTGGAACTGTCGCCGGCGGTTAAGCGCGCGCTGCGCTACGTCCCGGTCGCGGTGCTGTCCGCGATTATCGTGCCGACGATTGCCGCGCCGCAGGGGGCGCTCAGCGTCGCGCCGGACAACGCCTATCTGTACGCCGGCATCGTCGCCGCGCTGATCTCGTGGCGCACCCGCAGCCTGCTGCTGACCATCGTGCTGGGGATGGCCGTGTTTTTCGTGTGGGGCGCGCTGGTGGCGCTGGCTGCCGCCTGAGGCGGGGCGCGGCTAGCCGACGCCGGCCCGCGCCAGGTTGAGCGCCAGCAGCCGGCGCAGCGCGTCTTCCTCACCGGCGGGGAAGTAGAGGCGATCGCCGGCCAGCAGGTCGTCCCAGCCGTAGGCGGCGCACACGGCGGCGTCCAGGGCGCGGTGGAGCGCGTCCAGGCGGGGGGCGAAATCGGCGGCGGCGGGCACGGTTTTGATCGAGTCCTGGCCGCGCCAGACGCTGAGGGCGTTGTAAAGGTTGGTGAGCGTGCGCTTTTTGAGCGCGGACTCCGGCGCGCCGGACGGGTTGAGCCAAGCGTCGCGTTCGGCGTGGAGGGCGGCGGCGGCGGCGCTGATGGCGGCGTGGGCCGGGCTGGACGTGTCCTCGCTGCCGGGCGGCCAGGGGAAGGGGAAGGTTTCGAAGGTGGTGGTGGGCGTGTAGCGGGGGTCGTTGCCCTTGCCGAGCCAGGTTCCCATGCGCAGCGACCAGACCTCGTGCAGCCGGCTGTGCAGCACGCCGAAGAAGTAATCATCGTCGCGGGCGATGGCGACTACAGCGCTATCGGGAAAAGAGTCCATTCCCACCCAAATAAAAACACGGTGTTTAGCTACTCGTGGTGTGAAAATCTGCCGGTTCAAGCCGTTGATGGTAGTTCGATAGTCACCACCGCTCCGCCCCATACGCCACCAGTTATCCCGCCTTTGGCGATCTCGATTGCTGGCTCTTATTGGTTTTAGTGTCTGTTCAACATATTGAAAAGGCGCTTCATACTGAGCAGCTTCTTCTAGGCTGCGAGAAGCAAAGTCAACAACCCAATAGTTCCGACTCGTTCGTACAATATCGCTAGCATTCAAATATCTTTTGAGGACATCGCGGTTGCTGAGGCCCGAAGTGTTAGTACTTCTAAGCATTATTTGAGCCTTCTCATTGGAAATATCGAGTGGCCCGTCCTTCTGTGGTCCTATGAAACTCATGAGCCGATTTTCCTTAAGCGATTGTGCGTGCGTTATGTCAACGTCTGCTGTAAGGTCCGGATTGATACTAACAACATTTATATCATTGCAGGTTCGAGCTTTTTCTGTCCCATCATCAAACCCCACCATCGAGACACGCACCGCTGCACCGTCCAGAATCCAGGGCCGGTCAGCCCACGCCATGAAGATGTCGCCTGTATCTTTAATGCGTTTGAGCACTTCGCGGTTGGCGCCGCCGCGAATGCTGTTAGTCGCCAGCAGTCCGGCACGAGCTGTTTTTCCTGTGGCAATCAGTGAGCGTGCTTTCTCGAACCAGTAGCATACTAGATCAGCCCCTCCGGGAACGCGCCCTGTGTACAAGTGCGATATGCTCTCGTAATATGAATCACCCAATTCACCACGCAACTTAGGGCCGCCCAGAAACGGCGGGTTGCTGACGATCACATCCACAGCGGGCCAGTCCGGTTCTGTGCCGTTGGGCGCGAGGATGGCGTCCATCTGCTGGATATTAGTGTGCAGATCCTCCAGCACCGGCTGGCGCTCCACCTGATAGCCGCTGGCCTGGCGCCACTGGAGCCAGCCGATCCAGACGACGATGCTGGCGAGGGCGTGGGCGATGGGGTCCTTCTCCAGGCCGTACATCTGGCGCGGGTGGACTTCGGGGTAGACCAGCGGCAGGCCGGCGAACAGGTCGTCGTGAATGACGGCCTTCTCCATGTCCATGAGAAGCTGAAGCGCCACGTAGAGGAAGTTGCCGCTGCCGCAGGCCGGGTCGAGCACGGTCACGCTGCGCAGGCGGCCGAGCATGGTTTCGCGCAGGCGCAGAAGCTGGTCGCCATAGGTTTTGACCTGGCGCTGGCTGCTGCCGGTGAGGGCCTCGTCGTACTTCGGGCGGATGCGCTGGGCGTCGGCGCGCAGCGCCTCCCACTGGCGGCGCAGCGGCTGCATCAGCACCGGCTCGACAATGAGCAGGATGTCCTCGCGGCTGGTGTAGTGCGCGCCCAACTGCGAGCGTTTGGCGGGGTCCAGGCTGCGCTCGAACAGCGTGCCGAAGATAGCGGGTTCGACCGACTGCCAGTTGAGGCGGGCGGCCTTCTCCAGCTCGGTGAGGGCCTCCAGCGACAGGTCCTCGACGCGCACATCGTTAAACAGCGCGCCGTTGAAGAAGGGGATGCGGGCCAGCATCACGTCGCCGCCGTCGGCCATCGCCTGGAACAGGTCGTGGGTGTAGCGGCTGAAGCGGGCGGGTTCGGTGCGCGTCTGGCGCACGATCTCGCTGAAGATGCCCAGGTCGCCGCGCGGGCCGGGCGGCAGCAGGCCGACATCCTCGGCAAACAGGCAGAACACCAGCTTGGTGAGGAAGTGGGCGATGCGGTCAGGGTCGGCCTGCCAGCCGCGCATGTTTTCGGCGATCAGTTGGAAGGCGCGGGCGGCGTCGGTGGTGACCTGTTCGGTGTTGCGGTTGGGGTGCAGCCGGTCCGGGGCCTGGAAGCTGTAGCGCAGGTAGTCGAGAACGGCGGGGCGGGCGGCGATGTCGGCGTGGTTGAAGCGG
>CAZDVL010000149.1:0-5978 GCA_964508745.1 uncultured Anaerolineaceae bacterium
TGGCATTTCTTTTCATTTCCGACTATCATTACCAGCAGCACTCCCTGGCGCGCCGTTGGAGATTCCATGACCACTATCTGGCCTCTGCCCACGATCGAGTTCAAAGACCTGTCGCACGTCGATGAGAAGCGGCCCACGGCGCTGCTGACCAGCGAGCCGGCCTGGAGCATCGCCGGGCAGTTCCTCAACCTGCCGCTGGTGGTGCAGGCCGAGCCGCTGAACGCCGATTTCACCTACCTGAAGTCGCTGGCCGAAAACCTGCCGCCGCAGGTCGAAGTGGTCTACGGTGTGGGCGGCGGCCTGGCCTCCGACACGGCCAAGTACATCGGCAAGACGCGCGGCCTGCCGGTCGTGGTGATCCCGACGGCGCTGAGCGTGGACGGCTTTTTCACCGGCATCGTCGCCGTGCGCGACCAGGGTTCGGTCAGCTATGTGGACACCGGCCCGTCCGACCGGCTGATTATCGACTGGGAGATCGTCCGCAACGCGCCCGCCAACCTGCGCGGCACTGGCATCGTCGAGCTGCTGAGCATCGTCACCGGCCTCAAGGACTGGCAGTACGCCGCCGCCCGCAACCAGAACACGCAGGAAACGCGCTTCCTGCCCTGGGCCGCTGGCCTGGCGGCGGGCATCGCGCAGCAGGCGTTCAAGATCGCGCGCGGGGTGGGCCAGGGCAATGTCGAGTCGCTGCGCAGCCTGCTCGACCTCATCTGCATGGAAGTGCGCCTGACCAGCCAGCTCGGCCACAACCGCCCGCAGGAAGGCAGCGAGCAGTACTTCGCCTACGCCGTCGAGTCGCGCGTGGCCATCGAGCGCGGCCTGCCCTTCGCCGACCTGGTCGGGCCGGGCCTGCTGATCGCCGCCGCGCTGCACGAGCAGGACATCAACCCCATCCGCGAGACGATGCTCTCCGCCGGGGTGCGCCTCAACCAGCTTAAGCCGGCGGACATCCGCGAGACGCTCAGGATCATGCCGCAGTACGTGGTGGACCACAACCTGCCCTACAGCATCCTGAACGACTTCGACCCGACGCCAGCGCGCATTGACGAGCTGCTGCGCGTGACCCGGCTGGACGGCAGCGGCGGTTAAACGCGGCTTCCCCCGCCACAACAGAGAGACAACAGCCAAGATGATCGGATTTGGCACGGACGGTTGGCGCGCGGTAATCGCCGACACGTTCACATTCTCCAACCTGCGCCTGATCGCCCAGGCGGTGGCCGACGCCATCAACCGGCAGCAGGCTGGCGGCCGCCAGCCGTCGGTGATCGTCGGCTACGACACGCGCTTCCTCTCCGACCGCTTCGCCGTCGAGACGGCGCGCGTGCTGGCGGCCAACAACATCGTCACCTGGCTGACGCGCTCCGACGCGCCCACGCCCGCCATCTCGTTCAACGTCCGGCACCGGGGCGCGGACGCCGGCATCGTCATCACCGCCAGCCACAACCCGCCGCGCTACAACGGCTTCAAGCTCAAGGCGGCCTACGGCGGCAGCGCCACCGCCGACCAGTGCGCGCTGGTCGAGGAAGAGCTGCGCCGGCTGGAGCGCAAAGGGCGCGGCCCGAACCTGATGGACTACCAGCAGGCGCTGGACGCCGGGCTGATCCGCCGCTTCGACCCCGGCTGGGACTACTACAGCCACCTGGGCGAGCTGGTCAACCTGGACGAGATCTCCGAGCGCGAGCTGACCGTCGTTGCCGACGCCATGTGGGGCGCGGGGCGCGGCGCGCTCAGCGCCATCCTCTCGCGCACGCGCAGCCACGTCAGCGAGGTGCGCGCGGTGCTCAACCCCGGCTTCGGCGGCATCCACCCCGAACCTATCGCGCGCTACCTCAACGAGCTGGTGGCCGCCGTCCAGCGCGTGCACGCCGATGTCGGCCTGGCGACCGACGGCGACGCCGACCGCATCGGCGCGATTGACGCGCAGGGCAATTTTGTGGACCCGCACACCATCTTCGCGCTGACGCTGCGCCACCTGGTCGAGAAGCGCGGCCAGCGCGGCGCGGTCGTCAAGACCGTTTCGACCACCTTCATGGTCAACAAGCTGGCGGAAAAGTACGACCTGCCGCTGCACGAGACGCCGGTCGGCTTCAACCACATCGCCGACCTGATGATGAACAACGACGTGCTGATCGGCGGCGAGGAAAGCGGCGGCATCAGCATCCGCGGGCACATTCCCGAAGGCGACGGCATCCTGATGGGGCTGCTGCTGCTGGAGATTATGGCGCAGACGCGCGCGCCGCTGCACGAGATCATCGCCGACCTGCAGGCCAGCTTCGGCCCGGCGCACTACGCCCGCATTGACGCCACGCTGGCGCGCCAGCTTCCGAAGAAGCAGATCGTGCAGATGCTGGCCGACAGCGCCCCGGCGCAGCTCAACGGCGAGGCGGTGGCGCGCGTTGACACGCTGGACGGCATCAAGTTCTACCTGGCCGACGACAGTTGGCTGCTTATCCGCCCCAGCGGGACCGAGCCGGTGCTGCGCATTTACGCCGAGGCGCGGTCGGCGGCGGCCGTCAGCGCGCTGCTGGCCGCCGGCGTCGAGATGGGCAACCGCGTCACCGGCTAGGCGCCTGCCTAGCTGCTGGGGGCGCTGTCGCCCCGGCCGCCCGTGAGGCGGCGCAGAAAGTCGAACCAGAACGGCGCGCCCTGGGCGACGGCCAGCGTCGTCATCAGCAGGCCGACCGCCTTGCGCAGCCACAGGCCGAGCCAGTCGGGGTTGTTGGCCGGGCCGTACAGCCACAGGTTGCGCCCCTCGTCGCGGCCCACGTCCGGCGCGCCGGCGTCCGGCGGGGTGAAGTGCCAGCCCAGCGGCAGGCGCAGGCTCAGCAGCGTGTCGAGGGTCTGGCGCGCCGCCTGTGCCGCCTCGCCCAGCGGCTGCTGCGGCGGCTGGCTGGGGTCTGGCGGCGGCTGGCTGACCTGGTCCTCCAGCGCCGGCACGCTGGCCTCGGCGGCGGCGGCGACCGCCGCGCGCAGCGCCGGGTCCTCCCACAGCACCCGCCCGATGTGCAGCGTGTCGGCGTTGAGAAGCACCGCCAGCAGCAGGCTGATGACCACCGAAATGCGCTGAATCTCGCGGATGTACACCTCGCGGGCGCGGCTGATGCGCGTGTCGAACCACAGGCCCAGCTTCTCCTGCGCGTCCTGGAGCGAGTGCGCCGTGTTGAGCACGGCCTGCAGCGCGGCCTGCAGATACTCGTCGCCGATCTGGCGCACGCCCAGGTGCAGCGGGATCAGGTCGCTGCTCTCGACCTGAAGCGTGTCGAGGGCGGCGTCCACCAGGTTGAGCGCGACCAGCATCTGCTTCTTCGCCTCGCTGTCGTCCATCGCGGCGATCAGCCCGCGCAGCTCAGCGATGCCCGCGCCCTTAAGCTGAATCTGGCGAATCAGGTCGCGGAAGATGGACTTCTCGACGCTGGGTTCCATGCGGTCAACGACGCGGTTCAGCTCCTGGTACAGCTTCTGGCCGGTGTTGGCCGTCAGCACGTCCACCAGCACATCCACGAAAATCTCCGTGTCAATGTACGACACGCGCGCCCGCTTGTCCGCCGTCAGGTCCAGCGCCTCCTGCGACGTGATGCGCTCGCCGGGGCTGGTCAGCACAATCTCGCTGTTGGGCGTCTCGACCATGCCGATCAGCGGGTGCGTGAGGATTTTCGTGCGGATCACCGGGTCGGTCAGCATGATTTCAAGCTGCTCTTTCAGGCGCTTAGCCTTGAGGTTGAGCAGGTTGATGATGATGGTGTTGATCTGCGTGACGAGGATGCTCATCAGGATGAAGATGAACACCAGCCCGACGACGACCTCGATAATGGCGGCCCCGATCATAACGCGCCCTTCCCACTGGTTACAGGCTGCACACAGCCGATTATAGACCGGAACGCCCGCGCGCGCCCACACCCGCGCGCCGCCCGGTTTTCATAACTTTTTTCGCCCGCCTGCACGCCGCCGCGCCCGCATCGCTATATAATGGCTGTACGCGGCAATCGAACGCTGACGCCAAAGGAAAGCGCCTTTCCATGCCTGAACCTGCTGTCTCACAACCGCTAAGCGGGCGGCTGGCCGTCAAAGTGCTCATCGTGGACGACGAAGACCTGACGCGCCTGCTGCTGCGCCACATGCTCCAGCGCGTCCGGGTGGAGCAGATGGCCGTGTTCAACGCCGAGGACGGCGAGCAGGCGCTGCGCATCGCCCAGGAAGAACGCCCGGACCTGATTCTGCTCGACCTGCTGCTGCCCAAAATGGACGGCACCGAAGTCTGCCGCCGCCTGCGCGACATCCCCGACTACCGGCCGCACATCATCATGCTGACGGCGCGCGGCCAGCTTAACGACCGCGAGCAGGCCAGGGCGCTGGGCGTGCAGCGGTTTATGACCAAGCCGTTCAGCCCGGCGCGGCTGACCGCCGAGCTGGACGCGCTGTGGGCCGGCCCGCGCTGACGCCGCCCCTGTGCCCTACAGGCCGCCGCCCTCCGGCGTCTGTTCCAGCCGCGCCGCGTCTGGCCGCGGCGGGCGGCCGCGCCGGGTGAACAGGCGCGGCCCCGCCAGCCCGACCAGCGCCAGCGCCGCCAGCAGCGGCAGCAGCCCCGCCAGGCCGCCCAGCCCCAGCACGATGCCGCCGTAGTTGCGCGCGACATCGCCCGCCTGCAGCAGCGGCAGCGCGTGGTCCGCCAGCGGGAAGCTGGCGTTCATCTGCGCGACCGTCAGCGGGAACTCGTCCACCGGCGGCCAGCCCTGCCCGGCGATCGTCAGCGCGCCGACGTGGAACACCGACAGCCCGATCAGCGCGGCGGCCAGCAAAACACCCCAGGCGCGCCCGAACAGCCAGTTGAGGGCGAAGATCACCGGCAGCGCCAGAAACGGCAGCATCGGCACCAGGTAGCGCGGCCCCACCGTGAAGCCGCCCCACCACATGACACTGGCGGCGTTGTAGGCGAAGAAGCCCGCCACCACCAGCGCCAGCGTGACCGCCGTGCCGCGCTGGTCGCGCCGCTGGCGCCACATGCCGACAAAGCCGGGGAACGCCAGCAGCAGAAACGGCGACAGCAGGAAGATGCCGCGCACCGGGCTGAACGTCAGGCCGTAGAAGCGCGCCAGCGTCGGCAGCGTCAGGCTGAGGAAGCCGGTCTGGTGTTCGTCCTGCCACAGCGTCGAGTAGTTGTAGCCGACCGGCAGCGGCGTGCCGAAGGCGGCGTAATTGTAGCCGGCGAAAACCAGCCCCAGCGGGACCGCCCCCAGCACGACGCGGTAGAGCGCGGCGCGGTCCGGCATCTGCCACAGCGCCCACACGAAGATCACGCCCAGGATGACGACCGCCGGGTACTCCGTGATGGCCACCAGGCCGAACAGCGCGCCCACCAGCCACAGCCAGCGGCGGTTCGCGCCCTCGAAGATCACGCGCCACAGCAGGTAGAAGCCGACGAACGCGCCGAAGGCCGCCATCTGGTGCTGGTAGAGCGCCGCGCTGTACGGCAGGGCGATCGTGCCCAGGCCGTAGGCCAGCGCCAGCACGAAGGCGTACAGGTCGCGGCGGGCGAAACGCGCCGCAAACAGGAACAGCACCGCGCCCATCAGCGCCGACGGAACCGACACGGCAAAAAAGGTGATGAACGTGAGCGCCATGCCCTGGTAGACCGCCTCCGGGCGGACGCCTGCGCCGTCCGGGTTCAGCGTGGCGCTGAAGTTGCCCAGGCTGCTGCCGCTTTCGACGAAGCGCGCCACCGGCGGCAGCGCCGCCACCCCTTTGAAAACCAGATAGAACGGCAGCGCCACCAGCGACGGCCCCAGCGACTTATCGCTGTAGTAGTGCCCGGCGCAGGTGTCGGCGGCGGCGTCATACGGGCCGGGGAAGCAGGCTTTGTCGCCGGTGTTCTCGTGGTAGTCGTCAATGTAGAGCACGCCCTGGTCGCCCACAGCGTACACCAGGTCCGCGCGCGAGTTCGCGCCCCAGTCCGCCCAGCGCGGCATGAAATAGCCGTAGCA
>CAZDVL010000150.1:0-5910 GCA_964508745.1 uncultured Anaerolineaceae bacterium
CTGTGGGCGGTCGCGCCGATGTACCTCAGCGGGCGCTTTTTGCAGCGCTACCGCGCCCTGGTGAGCCAGGCCAGCCGGACGGACGTGCCGGCGGTGGTGGGCGTGCTGCGCGCTGACCACGAAATCAGCGTGCGCTATTTCTCCGCTGGCGGCACGCGCTGTCTGGTGGTGGACACACAGCTTCACCGGCGCATGGCGACGTATGACCGGCCGGGCCGGGCGCGCATTTCAACGCAGGACCTGGGCAGCGGGACGGTCGTTTACCAGATGGCGTTCGACCACACGGCGCGCCGCTGGACGATTGACGCGCTCGTTCAGCACCTGCCGCTGGGCAGCGCTGAGCCGGACACGCCGCTGCACCTGGCGCTCTCGTCGGCCCTGTTCATGCCCGCCGGGCGCGATTTCTGACCAGCACCCACGTTCACAGATGGCGCGCACCGTATTTGTAACCGGCGGGACCGGATTCCTGGGGCGGCATCTCGTCCCGGCGCTGTGCGGAGCCGGTTACGCCGTGCGCCTGCTGACGCGCCAGCCGCAGGCGCCCGCCTGGCTGCGGCGCTGCCCGGCGATCACGCTTGTCAGCGGCGACCTGCGCCAGCCGGAGACGTTCAGCGCGGCGCTGGCCGGCTGCCAGTGGGCGGTACACGCCGGCGGCCTGTTCAGCTTCTGGGGGGGCGCGCAGGAATTTTATGACGCCAACGTCACGGGGACAGAGAACCTGCTGCGGGCCGCCAGCGCCGCCGGCGTGGAACGGCTGGTGCATATTTCGACGGCGGCGGTCATCGGCACGCCCGACCCGGCGCTCCCGATGGACGAAACGTTCCCGCCGCGCCCGGTGGAGCCGTACCAGGTGAGCAAGCTGCAGGGCGAGGCGGCCGCGCTGCGCTGGCAGCGCGAGCGCGGGCTGCCGGTGGTGGTGCTGCGCCCTGGGGCCTACTATGGCCCGCTAGGGCACTATGCGTTCAACCGGCTGTTTTTCCGGGACCCCATGCGCGGCATCATCATGCAGGTGGACGGCGGGCGCTATATCCAGTTTCCGGTGTATATCGCGGACGCGGCGCGGGCGGTGCTGCTGGCGTTTGAGCGCGGGCGGCCCGGCGAAATCTACCATATCTGCGACGACTGGATCACGCACCGCGAGGCGTTCGACATTGTGTGCGCGGAGGCCGGCCTGCGCTGGCCGCGCCTGGCGATTCCCGGCTGGCTGGGCGTGGGGACGGCGAAGGCGATGAGCGCCGCCGGCGCGCTGCTGGGGCGCGAGCCGTTCTGGCCCATCAACCTGCGGTCATACGTATACAATTACTGGCGCGTGTCCAGCGCGAAGGCGCGGCGCGAGCTGGGCTTTGCGCCGGTGGGTTTCCATGAGGGCGCGCGGCGCACGGTCGCGTGGTATCGCGCCGGGCAGCCAGGGCGCCTGGCGGAGCTGGAGTGCAGCGATGATTGACGAAGTGAAAATTTTCGTGCGCAGCGGCAGCGGCGGCGATGGCCTGATCCACTTCCGGCGCGAGAAATACGTCCCGCGCGGCGGCCCGGCGGGCGGCGACGGCGGGCGCGGCGGCGACATCGTGCTGAAGGTGAACCCGAAGCTGAACACGCTGGCGCATTTTCAGCACCGCAGCCACCACCACGCGGCGAACGGCAAGCGCGGCGGGGCCAACAACCGCACCGGGGCCAGCGGCAGCGCCCTGGAAATTGAGGTGCCGCCGGGGACGGTGGTGCGCGACGCCGAGACTGGCGCGCTGCTCGCCGACCTGGTGCGCGCCGATGACCGCGTGGTGGTGCTGACCGGCGGGCGCGGCGGGCGCGGCAACGCGCGTTTCGCGACCTCGGCGCACCAGGCCCCGCGCGTGGCGGAGAAGGGCGAGCCGGGCGAGGAGCGCTGGCTGAAGCTGGAGCTGCGGCTGATCGCGGATGTGGGGCTGGTGGGCGTGCCCAACGCGGGCAAGTCCACGCTGCTGTCGGCGGTGAGCAACGCGCGCCCGAAGATCGCGGATTACCCGTTCACCACGCTGGAGCCGAACCTGGGCGTGGTGGTGTACGACGACCGCGACCTGGTGGTGGCCGACATTCCGGGGCTGATCGAGGGGGCGCACATGGGGGTCGGGCTGGGGCATGCCTTCCTGCGCCACGTGCAGCGGACGCGCGCGCTGGTGCATCTGCTGGATGGGGCGAGCGCCGACCCGCTGGCGGACTACAACCAGATCAACGTTGAGCTGTCGCTGTACGACGAGCACCTGCTGGACAAGCCGCAGATTGTGGTGTTCAACAAGATTGACCTGCCGGAGGCGCAGGCGCGCTGGCCGGAGGTGCAGGCCGCGCTGAAGGCGCGCGGCGTGGACGCGATGGTGATCTCGGCGGCGACGCGGCAGGGCGTGCGCGAGCTGACACAGCGCCTGCTCCAGGTGGTGGACGCGCTGCCGCCGGAGGACGTGAGCGCGCGGGCGGCCGAAACGCCGCTCTACGAGCTGCCGGAGGACGATTTTACGTTTACGATCACCCGCGAGCCGGACGGCAGCTACCGCGTGGCGGGCAAGCGCATCGAGCGCGCGGCGGCCATGACCTATTGGGACTACGACGAAGCGGTCGCCCGCTTCCAGAACATTCTGGAGGCGATGGGCGTCACGGCGGCGCTGGAGCGGGCGGGGGTGGAGGTGGGCGACACGGTGTACATCGGCGCGCACGAACTGGAATGGTCAGAGTGAGCGCGCCGGCGCCGCGCGCGGTTGGCATCCTGGGCGGGACGTTCGACCCGCCGCACATCGGCCACCTCATCCTGGGCGAGTACGCCGTCGAGGCGCTGGCCCTGGACTGTCTGCTGTATGTGCCGGCGGCGGACCCGCCGCACAAGCGCGACCGGCGCAAGACATCGGTCGAGCACCGGCTGGCGATGCTGCGCCTGGCGCTGGCGGACAACCGGCATTTCTGCCTCTCGCGCATTGACCTGGACCGGCCCGGCCCGCACTATTCGCTCGACATGGTGCGCATCGCGCAGACACAGTACCCCGGCGCGAAGCTGTACTTCGTCATGGGCGGCGACTCGCTGCGTGACCTGCCCGCCTGGAACCGGCCCGACGAGCTGCTGAAGCTGTGCTGGTTCGCGGTGATGGAGCGCCCCGGCGAGGACGTTGACCCGCACATGCACGACGCTGTGCTGCCGGGGCTGGCGCCGCGCGTGGTCATGCTGCGGACGCCCGTGCTGGAAATTTCGTCCACGGAGATTATCAACCGGCTGCGCGAAGGCCGCAGCGTGCGCTACCTGGTGCCCGACAGCGTGCTGGCGTATATTGCGCGGCACGGGCTGTATCACGATGAGGGTTAACATGCGACAGGCGATTGTCATTGGCGCGGCGCTGCTGGCGCTGCTGGCGCCGTCGGCGGCGCTGTACGGCCGGCCGCTGCCCCCGGCCGAGCAGGACGCCGTGCCCACGCTGATCCCGCCGACGCCGATCCCCACACAGGACGCGGGCATGCGCGACGCGCTGGCGGCGGAGTCGGCGCTGGCGCGCATCCAGCGCGACGGCAAGGTGCGCGTCGGCATTCTGTTCAACGAGCCGCCGTTTGGCCTGCTCAACATTCGCGGCGATGTGTCCGGCTTTGACGCCGACCTGGCGCGCAGCCTGGGCGACCTGTGGGGCGTGGACGTGGAGCTGGTGCAGGTCACGCGCCAGACTGACAGCGAAATGCTGCTGGGCGGCATGGTGGACCTGCTGGTGGCGGCGCAGGTGCACGACCGCCAGTCGGACGCGCGCATGGAGTTCAGCCACACCTACTACCGGGGCGCGCAGGCCGTGATGGTGCGCAACGACGACGGGGCGGCTGCGCTGGCGGACCTGGCTGGCCGGCGGTTGGGCGTGGTGATGGCGCGCCCCGGCGAAGGCGCGGCGCAGGCCTGGCAGCAGCGCACTGGCCTGAACGTGACGATTGAGGCCTTCCCGACGCTGGAGCGCGCGTATGTGGCGCTGGTGGCCGGCGAGGTTGACGGCGTGGTGAGCAGCCGGGTGAACCTGCGCGCCGTGATCCAGCCGGGGACGGCGAAAATCCTTGACGAGGACCTGCTGGCGCAGCCCTACGCGATCGCTGTGCGGCGGCAGGACGCCAGCCTGCGGGCGCTGGTCAACCGGTCGCTTCAGTTTCTGGCGCGCAGCGGGCGGCTGAACGAGATTTACCAGTCGAATTTCCCCGGCTCGACCTACCCGCCGGGGCTGATCCCGGAGTGGGCCAACCTGGGCGACGACGCGCCGCAGCCGGGCCAGCACGCGGCCACGATCGCGTACCCGGCGCAGTACACTGTCGCGCGGCTGCAATCAGGGCAGCCGCTGCGCGTGGGCGGCGTCCAGGACGCGCCGGCGGACGCGCACGAGAGCGACCGGCGGCTGGCGGCCGTCAACCGGGCGATGGTCGAGGCGCTGGCGGCGCGCTGGGGCGTCGCGGTGGAGTACGTGGACAGCGACGCCGCCGGGGCGCTTGACCTGCTGGCGGCGGGGCAGATTGACCTGGCGGCGGGCGTGATGCCGGACTGGGCGCGGGCCGACCGGGTGGATTTCACCGGCGCGTACCTGCTGCACGGCGAGCGGCTGCTGGTGAAGAAGAACAGCGACATCGAGAGTTTCAACGAGCTGCGCGGCGGGCGCTGGGTGGGCATTTTCGCCAGCGAGCCGGGCGCGGCGGACCGCGTCAACGCGCTGGCGGAGAGCGTGAGCACGGCGGTACACATCTACACGATCGTGCGCGAGGAAGATGTCTGGTTCCATATCCTCGAAGAGCAGAACATGGACGTGGCCTTTGGCGACAGCCTGAAGCTGATACCGCACGTGCAGGCGTACCCGGACAACTTCCGGCTGACGACGCGCTGCCCCAACTGTGACCCCTGGTACTCGCGCCAGTATGTGGCCTTTGGCGTGCCGCTGAACGACGTGGACTTCCGGCTGCTGGTGGAGTACACGCTGCAGGAACTGTTCAGCGACGGCACGCTGCCGGAGCTGCTGCGGCCGGTGATGCTGCCGGAGGACATGCCGGCGCTGGACGTGTGGCCCGGCCCGGCTACGTTTCTGGGTTACTCTCTGCGGCAGACGGGTTAGGCTGGCCCAGCGTCGCCAGCACGACGCCGGCCATCACGATGGCGCTGCCCAGAAGCTGAAGCGGGCGCGGCATTTCCTGGAACAGCAGCAGCGCCAGGGCCGCGCTGAGCACCGGCTCCAGTTGGGTTGAGATGCCGACATAGGTCGCCGACAGGTATTTGAGCACGTAGTTGAACGCCGAGTGGCCGATGAGCTGGGGGATCAGCGCCAGCGCCAGCAGCAGCGCGTACCCTGTGGGGCTGTGGCCGGTGAGGGGCGCGCGGGCGACGAACACGGCGGCCAGCGCCGTGATGGCGGCCACGCCGTACACCAGCCAGATGTAGGGCAGCAGCGGCAGCCGGGCGCGCACGCTGCGCCCGATCACCATGTAGACCGACACGGCCAGCGCGCCCGCCAGCGCCAGCCCGCTCCCCAGCAGCGGGCTGCTGCCGAGGGCGATGCCCGCGTCGGCGCCCGGCAGGCTGATGACCACCGCGCCGACGATGGCCAGCAGAATCCCGCCGAACACCAGCCGCGTGACCGACGCGCGCAGAAAGACCGCCTCCAGCCCGGCGCTCCACAGCGGCGAGGTCGTCACCAGCACCACGCTGATGAGCACGCTGGTGTGTTCCAGCGACGTGACCCAGAAGATAAAGTGCAGCCCCAGGAAAACGCCGGCCACGCCGATCAGCAGCAGGTCGCGGCGGCGCAGGCCGCGCAGGTGGTGCTGGTAACGCCGCAGCGTGAACGGGGTCAGGATCAGCGCGGCGATGGCCAGGCGGCCCGCCGCGATGGTCAGCGACGGCACGCCTTCGCCCTGCGCCATGCGGATCAAAATCGAGGCCAGCGAGAC
>CAZDVL010000151.1:0-3243 GCA_964508745.1 uncultured Anaerolineaceae bacterium
GCGTCGGCGGCGCGCAGCGCCTCCAGCCGCTCCCAGGTGATGTCGCCCAGGCAGCGCACCGCCAGCCCCGGCCCCGGAAACGGCTGCCGCCAGACGACGTGGTCGGGCAGGCCCAGCGCCGTGCCGACGCGCCGCACCTCGTCCTTGAACAGGTCGCGCAGCGGCTCCACCAGCTCGAACTGGAGGTCGTCGGGCAGGCCGCCGACGTTGTGGTGGCTTTTGATGCTGCGCGACTGGCGGCTGCTGGCGGCGCTTTCGATCACGTCCGGGTAGATGGTGCCCTGCGCCAGGAAACGCACCCCCTGCAAACGGCGCGCTTCCGCGGCGAACACGTCAATAAACAGCCGCCCGATGATCTTGCGCTTGGCTTCGGGGTCGCTCACGCCCTGCAGCGCGCCCAGGAACGTTTCGGTCGCGTCAGCGGCGATCAGGTTCATGCCCAGGCTGTGCTGGAACACCTCGACCACTTCGCGCGCCTCGTGCTGGCGCAGCAGCCCGGTGTTGACGAAAATCGCCGTGAGCTGCGGGCCGATGGCCCGGTGCAGCAGCGCCGCCACCACCGCCGAGTCCACGCCGCCGCTGAGGCCCAGCAGCACGCGCTCGGCCCCGACCTGCGCCTGTACACGGCTGATGGCGTCGTCAATGAAGGTGGCGGGCGACCACGACGGCTGGCAGCCGCAGATGTCGAACACGAAGTTGCGCAGCAGCTCTGTGCCCAGCGGCGTGTGCCGCACCTCCGGGTGGAACTGCACGCCGTAGAGGCCGCGCGCGGCGTCGCCGACGGCGGCGAAGGGCGCGCTCTGCGAGGCGGCCAGCGTCGTAAAGCCGGGCGGCGGCTGTTCGATGCGGTCGCCGTGCGACATCCACACCTCTAAGGCGGCGGGCAGGCCGCGCAGCAGCGGGCTGTCGGCGTCGTGCGTGATCGTGGCCTGGCCGTACTCGCGGCCCTGTGCCGGGGCGACGATGCCGCCCAGCGCGTGCGCGAGCGCCTGCAGGCCGTAGCAGATGCCCAGCAGCGGCAGGCCGGTTTTGAGGATGTGCGGCGGAAGCTGGGGCGCGTCCGTTTCGTAAATGCTGTTCGGCCCGCCGGACAGAATGTAGCCGCGCGGGTTGTGCGCGTTCACCTGCGCCGGGCTGGCGTCGTAGGGGAACACCTCCGCATAGACGTTCTGCTCGCGCACGCGCCGCGCGATCAACTGCGTGTACTGCGAACCGAAATCGAGAACGGCGATACCGCCAGCGCGCAGGTCAGTCATGGGAAGGCCGTCAGTCCGCGAACACGATCTGGCCGCCGTCCATGTTGGTGATGCAGACCAGCGCCTCGATGGGGATGTCGGCGTAGCCGGCCTCGCGCATCAGGCTGCGCCCGCCCTCAAACGTCTTTTCGACCACGACGCCCACGCCCACCAGGTTGGCCTTCGCGCTGGCCACCATGCGCGCCAGCGCCATCAGCGTGCGCCCGGTGGCCAGGAAGTCGTCAATAATCAGGATGTTCTCGCCGGCGTGCAGGAACTCCGCCGAAACCAGCAGCGGCACGTCGCCGCCTTTGGTGTGGCTGGGGGCGGTTTCCAGGAACACCGGCCCGGCCATCGTGATCGGCTTTTTCTTGCGCGCATAGACGACCGGCACGCTCAGCACGATCCCGGTCGTGAGGGCCGGGGCGATGCCGGAGATTTCCGCCGTGAGGATACGATCAATCGGAACGCTGCTGAAGCGCCGCGCCATTTCGCGGCCCATCTCCACCATCAGGTCGGGGTAAATCTGGTGGTTGAGGAGGCTGTCGATCTTGAGGATGCCGCTGCCGAGGTTCTGGCCTTCCGCCAGAATGCGCTCTTTCAAGGCCTGCATGGTGGTTATTCGCCGTCCTTCTTCTGTTCGGGCGCCACCGGGGCATCTGCCGATGTCGCCGGGATGTCCGCGGGGGCGCCGGCCTGGGGGGTGTGGCCGCCGGCCTCCTCATAGACCTGCGCATAGATCATTTCGTAGGAGTCGCGCGGGAAATGGGTGGTCAGCTCAGCGCCGGCCTCCTGGCCGCGCGCCGACATCAGCGCCGCCCGCATGAGGTTCTCGTCCTCAAAGTACACTTCCAGGATGCGGTAGATACGCGCTTTGCCGGTCAGGCTGCCCAGGCTGTTGACCACCTGCCGCCGGGTGATGCCCGGCATCCGCTCGACCAGCGCCAGCAGGTCGTTATACATGTTCTCGAACTTCATGACGCTGTCCGGCTGGTAGAAGATCATCATGAATTTGACCATAACCGCGACCATCGTCCTTTCGCCGGCGGGCCGGTGTACAAAAAACCGGGCTGTGTGGCCCGGCTGTGGATTATAAACGTGTGGCGCTGTTTACCGCTACAGCTAATTGTCGCCGCGCAGCATCAGGCCCAGCAGAAAGCCCACCACAAACGACACAATGACTGCGCGCCAGGGGTTGCGCACGACGACTTTGGCCGCGTCGCCGCTGATGTCCTGCACCGAGCGGCTGCTCAGGTAGCCGGCGGTCTTTTCCAGGCGCTGGGCGATGTCGTCAATCCGCTGCAAGGCTTCCTCGTCCACCTGGCCGGACTCGCGGGCTTCGCGCCGGATGGTCTCAGCGGCGGTGTTGAGCTGTTTGGCGGCTTCGCGCTTGACATCCTCAGCGCGCGCCTGGGCCTCGCGGCGCAGCTCTGTTACGCGCTGTTCCACGTCCTCGCGGACATCTTCGACCGTGTCTTCAACCTGCTGGCGCACTTCGTCCGCTTTTTTGGCAGCGTTGTCAGCGTTGTTGTTGGTCGCGCTCATTTTCTGTGTCCTCCTGATTAACCCCGCTGCTTCCATCATAGCACATTTTGGCGGGGCCGGCGCAGGGCTGGGCGCCCTTGCTGCCGGGCGCCCAATAAAAAACCGCCCCCTGGTGGGGGGCGGCTATGGTGAGCGAAACCGTTTTAGCCCTGGACAACTGTGACGGCGCTGGCCTGCTTGCCTTTTTTGCCGTCGGTGATGTCGAATTCGACAACGTCGCCTTCATTGAGGGTGCGATATCCGCTGCCGCGGATTTCCGAATAGTGAACGAACAGATCGGGGCCGTTGTCCTGGGTGATGAAGCCGTAGCCCTTGTCACCGTTGAACCACTTGACTTTACCACGAGCGCGAGGTGCCATTGTGTAACTCTCTCCTGATGAAACGGGTGTTGGTTTTGCTACAGCCTGAGGTAACCTACACGCCCAGGTGGTTCAGGAGGGCTGATGCGGTACTTCAAGAGAAC
>CAZDVL010000151.1:3343-5890 GCA_964508745.1 uncultured Anaerolineaceae bacterium
GGTAACCTACACGCCCAGGTGGTTCAGGAGGGCTGATGCGGTACTTCAAGAGAACCCTACACAGACCAGACAGCGGCTAAACAACGATGCGGGCCTGGCAGTTTTCCCGTGTGGCATGCCGGACGCCCAACCACAGCGTCCATGCGGGTAAGGCCCCATTGCCTTGATGATCATCCCGCACTGCCCCTACAGTGTACTGCAACTCTGTTGTAAACGCTATAGTGATTTTTTAAAAGTAACGAAATTCGTTTCTAACCGCCGGTGCGCGCGCCAGCGGCGATAATTGCTGGCGTTTGCCCGCTGTGCTACACTTCAGTTTGCTGCGCTGGTTTATTGTATAGAAAGCGAGGCGAGGTATGCGCCGCGTGCTGTTTTTTCTCGCTGTGATCATCCTGGCTGCCGGCTGTGGCGCGCTGCAGGGCGGCGGCGGTGAACAGGCTGGCCCGGTCGTGACCGTGATTCAGGTGCCGGTGATCGTTACCGCCACGACCGACCCGAACGCCACGCCGCAGGTGATTATCGTGACAGCCACGCCGCTGCCCGGCTCGGTCGGCGCGCTGCCGACCGGCATCCTGGAGACGCAGCGGCCCGGCACTCAGGCCGCCGCGCCCACGCTGGACCCCGCCGTGCTGGGCGCGAACGCCGCGCTCCAGCAGACCGCCACCGCCCTGCCGGCCAACTGTATCCTGCACACGCTTGAGGCGGGCGACACGCCCTTCGGCATCGCGGAGATTTACGGCGCGTCCGGCTTCGATGTGATGGAAATTAACGGCCTCAGCGAGGAGTCGGCCACCGGCCTGCAGATCGGCGACGTGCTGATCGTGCCGCTGGAAGGCTGCCCGCTGACGCGCGCCGATGTCGTGCCGGAAACCACGGCGGACGCGGAGGCCGACGCCGAGTCCACCGGCGAGGCGACCGCCGAAGCCACCGGCGAGGCCGCGTCTGTCCGCCCGACGCTGACGCTGCCGCCGACGGCGGTCAACGCGCAGGTGGAGATCGTAAGCGTGCTCAACCCCGGCGACATCACCGCCGAGGGCGTTGAGATTCGCAACCGGGGCGGCGCAGTTGACCTCAACGGCTGGACGCTGAGCGACGGTGACGGCAACAGCTTCACCTTCCCGGCGCAGCGCGTGTTCACCAACGCGCAGATCACCGTGTTCACGCGCGCCGGGCAGAACACGCCCATCGCGCTCTACTGGGGCCAGCGGGCGGCGGTCTTTGGCGAGCCGGGCGACGTGGTGACGCTGGCGGACGCCAGAGGCGTCGTCCAGTCCACCTATCGGATCGAACAGCCGGTGAACCTGCCCTGAGGCGCGCCCGTGCGGAACGCCTGCTGCGCGCCTGGAGGCAAAGACGCAAACGGCGCAGCAGGCCGCCGCGCCGCGCGGTATGACTAAGAGGGTAATGCTGCGGCGGCCCTGGGCCGCGCGCGCTTAGCTTTCCTCGTGGGCTTTTTCTGTTTCAGCGCCTTCGACGGTCTGTTTCTTGCTGCCGTCGTCCAGCCCACGCCGGAAATTGGCGACTGCGCTGCCCAACTCACCACCGATGCGGGATACGCGGCCCACGCCGAACAGCAGCAGCACGATCACGAGGATGATAATCAGTTCGGTTGGTCCCAGGCTAGGCATCGTAATCTGTCCTTCATTGGCTCGCATTCGTCCGTATTATACACCCTGTGGTGCGGCTTGCCACCCTAATCGCCGTCCGCGTCCAGCAGCGCCAGCAGGCCATCCGGGTACAGCGGGGCCGCGCCGCCGCGAAAGAAGGCCAGCGGTTTCCAGTAAGCCGTGAACAGCGGGTGCAGAAGATCGTCAGCTTCCGCGCCGGCGATGGCGTCGCGCGCGTAGACGCTCTCGTCCACAAACGCGCCGTCGAACACCAGCACGATCTCGTGACCGACCTGGCCCTCATACGTGAAGATGTTCTCCAGCGCGCCCAGGTAGCGCAGGTCGCGCACATCCTGGCCGATTTCCTCGCGCAGCTCGCGCGCCACTGTCTGAGCGGCGCGCTCGCCAAACTCGATGCGCCCGCCCAAAGGCCGGTAGAACGTCTGCTGTTTGCTGTCGTCGCGGCCTTCGGCGACCAGGATGCTGTCCCCGCGCCGGAACACGCAGATCGCCAGCGGGCGTACTTTGCCAGGTTTCATCAGCGGGCCTTCCCCATAGTTAGCAGCTAACCGCCAGCGCCCTCACTGGACTGAGAGCGCGATGTGCCCGGTGTACGGGTCGTGATACAGGCGCGCCTCAATCTCGAACACCTCAGCCAGCCGCGCCGGCGTGAGCACCGCCTCCGGCGCGCCGTCGGCCACGATGCGCCCGCGCGCCATCAGCAGCAGGCGGTCACACCAGCGGGCCGCCTGGCCGATGTCGTGGATGGCGGCCAGCACGCCCAGGCCGCTGGTGTGCGCCAGGTCGTGCGCCAGCCGCAGCACCGCCACCTGATGCCGGATGTCCAGGTTGTTGGTTGGCTCGTCCAGCAGCAGCAGGCGCGGTTCCTGCGCCAGCGCCCGCGCCAGCACCACGCGCTGCAGCTCGCCGCCGCTGAGCG
>CAZDVL010000152.1:0-5864 GCA_964508745.1 uncultured Anaerolineaceae bacterium
TAATGCCCCAGGTGCATGCGCCCGGTGGGGCGGTCGCCGGTGAGGATGCGTTTGCGCGGTGGTGTGGTCATGCGGTTGTGCTCCCTTGTGTGATCGTCAGTCTGCGGCTGCCAGCGGGGGCGCGCTGCAACAAAAAACGCCCGCCCCCGGTACAGGGACGGGCGCGCGATCGCGGCTCGTGGTGCCACCCCGTTTAGGCCGCTGCGACACGGCCTCGCTCAGGCGGGCGCCGCGCGTCAGCGCGAAACCCGCTGCCCGCTAACGGGGGCAAACCGGCGCGGGCTACTGGGCGCGGGGCCGTTCACCCTGCGGCTCAGAGGGCCATTCGACGCCGGCGCGCAGGCGGGGTTTACAGCCAGACGCCCCCGCTCTCTGGGCTGCCGTGTTCGGCGCGTACTCGTCCTCATCACAGCCATTGCTGGTGTGCGATTGTGCCGCGATTATAGCGGCGGCGCGGCGCGCCTGTCAACTACCGTGAGCGCGCGCGGCGCGGGCGCGGCCTGGCCGCCCGGCTGTCAGCCGGGGCCGCCGGCAGGTCGAAGCCGAAGGTGCTGCCCTGGCCGTAGACGCTGTGGAACACGACCTCGCCGCCGTGCCGTTCAACGATGTTCTTCACCAGGTTCAGCCCCAGCCCCGTCCCCTCGATCTCGCGCGCTTCGCGGACGCGGGCGCGGAAAAACGGCTGGAACAGGCGCGCCTGCATCTCATCGGGGATGCCGAAGCCGGTGTCGCTCACGCGGACGGCCACCTGTGCGCCGTCCGTTTGCAGGCTGGCGCGCACCGAGCCGCCCGCCGGCGTGTACTTGAGGGCGTTGCTGACCAGGTTGGTGATGGCCTCGTAAAGCTGGGGCGTGTCGCCCAGCACCAGCACGGGCGTTTCCGGCACTTCCAGCGCGCACCACAGGCCCCGGCTGTGCGCCTCGCTCAGAAATTCCTGGCAGGCCTGGCGCAGCAGCGCCGCGATGTCCACCGGCGCGTGCGCGCTGGTGTCCGCCAGGTGCTCGATGCGCTGGAGCGACAGGATATCGTTGATGATCGCCTCGATGCGGTGGGTCGCGCTGGTCACCGCCTCGACGTGCGGCCGCTGCGCCTCGCTGGCGCTCCCGCGCAGCAGTTGGGTGTAGCCGGCGATCACGCTCACCGGGTTGCGGATGTCGTGCGCGGCGATGCGGATCATGTCGCTTTTGAGCTGTTCCAGCCGGCTGACGCGCTCGTGCACGTCGCGCAGCTCCGCCAGTTGGCGCTGGGCGGTGTCGTAGAGGCGCGCGTTGTCGAGCGCGACGGCCACGCGGTCGGTCAGCATCTTCAGGAACTCGAACACCTCGGTCGTGAAGTGCTGCGGGCGGTCCGTCTCCAGGTTGAGGACGCCCACCAGCACATCGCGCGAGACCAGCGGCAGCGTGATCTGCGCGCGCATGCCGGGCGCGTTGGCGATGTAGTCCGGGTCGGCGGCGACATCGGCCAGCAGCACGCCCTGGTGCGTCTCGATCACGCGGCGCAGCACCCCGCGCACGTGGCGGAAGCCGCCGCGCACGAAGGCCTCCGGGTAAGCGCCGGCGATGTGGTGGCGCGTGACGACCCCATCCTCCAGCAGGCGGATGATGCCGACGCGCGCCACGCTCAGGCGCATGGCGATGTCGAGCGCCATCTCCAGCACGTAATCCACGTCCAGGCGCTCGGTCAGTTCGGCGTTGACGCGCCGCAGCGCGATGAGCAGCTCCATGTGCTGGCGCAGCAGCTCCGCGTCGTGAAAGCGGGCGGTCATGTCCTCGACCAGCACCATGCCCACCACGACCGCGCCGCTGTCGTCGCGCACAGGCAGCACGCGCGCGCTGAACATCGTGCCGTTGTGCTCCAGCTCAAAGGCCGCCTCTATGCCCGCCAGCGCCTGGCGGTACAGCGGCTCAAGCGAGGACCGTTCCCGCGCGGAGACAAGCTCCGCCAGGGCGCGGCCCGCCAGCGCCGCCGGGTCATAGCCGACCTGGGCCAGCAGCGCGCCCTCGGCGGCCAGGAAGTGCAGATCGTGGTCGAACAGCAGCACAGCCATCCCCGGCAGGTTGCGCGCCAGCGTGCGGTACAGGTCAGCGCCAGGCAGAGTCATAGCGGCATCCGCGCCTCGCTATATTTCGTTCAGCATTAAGTTTACCGCAGCTTGCGCAATTGTGCATGGCGCTGCGCGCAAAAGCGGACAAATGTACGCGCAAATGTTTGCCCTGTGGGCGAACAAGTGTGCTAGTGTAAGGGTGTTTGCGTGGGCGGCGCGCACCCCGCCCGGCCTGTCTGATTGCCCGCTGGCGGCGCGGCCAGCGCGGCGCGCAAGGAGGGTACGCTCATGTTCAACTGGCTGGCGCAGCTTTTTGGCGGGCGCGGGCGGCTGCGCGCCGCGCCGCACCTGGCGGCGGTGGCGCAGCACAACAGCTTTGCCTGGCCGGACCTGGCGGGCGCGCAGGCCCAGGCGCACCTGTACCAGCGCTCGCCCTGGGTGTACGTCGCCGTCAACCGCATCGCGGAGGCGGCGGCGCTGGTCCCGCTGCGCGTCTACCGGCTGGACGGCGAGCGCCGCGTGCCGGTGGCGCGCCACCCGCTGGAGGACCTGCTGGCCGCCCCCAACCCCTGGACCAGCGGCTTCGAGCTGCTGGAGCAGACGGTCGGCATGCTGGAGCTGACCGGCGACGCTTACTGGTTCCTGGCCGGCGACGGCGGCGCGCCGGCGGAGATCTGGCCGCTGCGCCCTGACCGCGTGAGCATCGTGCCGGACCCGGCAGACTATATACGCGGCTACGTCTATGAGGTGGACGGCGTGCGCATCCCGCTGGACGCCGTGGAGGTCGTCCACTTTCGCCGCTGGCACCCGGCCAGCGACTATTACGGCCTGTCGGCGCTGGAGGCGGCGCGCGCCGCCGTCGAGACCGACCGCGCGATGGCCGCCTGGAACCGCAGCACCTTCAGCGCCGACCACGGCGTCCCGGCGGGCATCGTCAGCATCAAGGACTTTGTGAGCGACGCCGACTTCGAGCGCATCAAACAGGAATGGCGCCAGAGCTACGGCGGCCCCCGGCGGCGCACCGCCTTCCTGCGCGGCAGCAGCGTCGCCTGGCAGCATATCGGCCTCAACCACACCGAGCTTGACTTTCTGCGCGGGCGCGAGCAGCACCGCAACGAGATCCTCAACATCTTCGGCATCCCGGTGGGGCTGGTGAGCGAGAACGCCACCGAGGCCAACGCGCTGGTGGCGGAGCGGCTGTTTATCGAGCGCACGCTGTGGCCGAAGCTGGTGCGCATCGCGCAGAAGCTCACGCACGAGCTGCTGCCTTTCTGGCCCGGCGAGCACGTGGCGGAGTTTGAGGACATCCGCCCGACGGACACCCAGGCGCGCCTGGACGAGATCCGCACCGCGCACCTGGCGCTGAGCGTCAACGAAGTGCGCGCGCGCTACTATGGCCTGGGGCCGGCGGACTGGGGCGGGCAGCCCGCCGGGGCCAGCGCGCCGGCGCCGTTCGCGTAACCTGGCAGCAGCGCACCAACTGGTTTCTACCCATACTCCAACCCGCCGTCAGATAGAATAGGTGTTCTAATCTGTGGTATGCTGGAGTATGGGGTTAGAAATCTGTTACACGGAAGGCGTCATGGGCACACTGAACGCGGAAACTGCGGACATCGTCTACAGCTTCATCTGCACCTACGTCGCCGTGAACGGCTACCCGCCGTCGCTGCGCGAGCTGAGCAAAGGCTGCTACATGAGCGTCGCCAGCGTGATCCGCTACCTCGACCGGCTGGAGGCGGAGGGGCGGCTGCGCCGTGACCCGAACATTTCGCGCGGCATCACGCTGCTGCGCGACAAGGGCGGCCGCTGACCCCGCGCCCGCCGCGCGGCAGGCCCCATCTTGACACGCCCCCAGCGCTGGGCTACCCTTCTGACGTGATGAGGATTACTGGCTAAGCGGCCCGGATGCAGATCAAACGCGACTATTCGCAGCCGTTCTTCGGCAGCCGCCGGCGGCGGCGCAGCAGCGTCCGTTTTGTGCTGGTCTATTTTGTGCTGCTTGGCGCCTTCCTGTTCTTTGTGTACACCCAGTTCGACCGTTTACAGCTTGCCGCGCTGGACGTGATGGGCCAGGCCCCCACGCCGACGCCCTACGCCAGCACCCTGGCGACCGAGGGCGCGCTGCGCTTCCAGCAGGGCGATGTCGCCGCCGCCGCCGCCCTCTTCGAGCAGGCGGCCGCCCAGCAGCCCGGCAACGTGGATTACCTTTACGAGCTGGGCAAACTGTATATCGAGCTGGACCGCGCGGAGGACGCCGTCGCCCTGGGCGACCAGGCGATCGCGATCAGCCCGCAGGACCCGCGCGGCTACGCCCTGAAAACGCGCGCCCTGGCCTGGAGCGGCGACGCCGCCGGGGCGATCCCGGTGGGCGTGGCCGGGCTGGAGCTGAACAACAGCTTCGCGCCGCTGTACGCCGCGCTGGCGCGCGCCTACACCGCCATCGGGCGCTACCAGCAGGGCGTCGAGTACGGCACGCGCGCCATCGAGCTTGACCCGATGGACGTGGAGGCGCACCGCAGCTACGCCTACACGCTGATCTGGGTGGGCCAGCGCGAGCTGGCGATCCAGCAGCTTGAGGACGCGGTCGCGCTGAACCCCAACCTGACCAACTCGTATTTCGAGCTGGCGCTCCAGTACCTTTCGACCAACCAGGAAGAGATGGCGATCGCCACTTACGAGCGCATCCTCTCGCTGGAGCCGCGCAACGAGCGCGCCTACCTGCGCCTGTGCCAGGCGTATGCGCGCGTCGGCCAGCAGGACCGCGCGCAGGGCTACTGTGAGGACGCGCTCGACATCAACCCGGACTACGCCGCCGCCTGGGCCGAGGTGGGCATGGCGCGCTACACGCGCCGCAACTACGAGGGCGCGATCGAGGCTTTCGAGACGTGCATCCGCAACGGCTCCAGCGACATCCGCTGCTGGTATCTGCGCGGGCTGGCGCATTACTACCTGGGCGACTGTGACGACGCCTGGACGATCCTTGAGGAAGCGCTGCCGATGGCCGAGGCGCTGGCCGACGGGGCCAACATCGTGGCGGACGTGCGCGAGGGCCTGCGCCTGACGACGATTTCCTGCCCCAGCTACGCGGGCCGCCTGCTGCCGACCGTGCCCGCGCCGACGGCCATCCCGCCCACGCCGATCGGCGGTTAGGGCCACACATGTACCTGCGCACACCGAAACGCTACCGACAGGGCCAGCGGCGCAGCATCATCTCGCTGCGCTGGCTGTGGCTGTGGCTGCTGACGCCGCTGATCGTGGCGGCGGGGGTTTACCTTTACAACCACCGCGAGGGCATCACGCCGCAGGTGGAGGCGGTCATCGGCGGCCTGGTGGACAGCGCCCAGGACGCGCTGGCGACCGCCGCCGCCCCGACGCCGCTGCCGACCGCCGACCCCGGCCAGCGCCAGGCGCTGGCCGACGCCGCCTGGGTGCGCGGCAATATCGAGGAAGCCGTTACCCTGTACGAAGAAATTGGCGCGGCGCTGCCCAACGATGTCAACCTGCACTACCGCGTCGCCCTGGGCCTGCTGATGGAGGGCCGCCGGCGCGAGGCGCTGGCCGCCGCCGAGCGCGCCGTCACCGCCGACCCGTACTCGCCGGACGCCTGGGCGATCCGCGCGATGGCCCTCAACTGGAACCAGCGCAACGGCGAGGCGATGGCCAGCGCGCTGCACGCCATCAGCCTGGCCGGGCAGGACAACCCGCGCGCGCGCGCCCGCGCTGAGGCTTTCCTGGCCGAGGCCTATTTAGACGCCGGCCAGTATGACCGCGCCCTCAGCACCGTCGAGCGCGCGCTGGAAACCGACCCCAACAGCTTCGA
>CAZDVL010000153.1:0-5836 GCA_964508745.1 uncultured Anaerolineaceae bacterium
GGGTCGCTGGCGCTGTTCCGCACCTGCCAGACGCGCGCCGCCATGTTTGGCCGCGACTACGTTATTCCAGACGATGTCAAGGCGCTGGCCGAGGCCACCCTCGCCCACCGCATCATCGTTGGCCCGGCGGCCCGCATCAAGGACATTTCACCGCAGACGATTATTCAGGACGTGCTGGTTGCCACGCCTGTTCCCGGCGCCTCAGTTCGCCACTGACGCGCCATGCCCAATCGTCGGAACGCGGTGTACGCCCTTCTGATCCTGAGCCTGCTCACGGGTCTGTTTACCGGCCGGGCGTTCTTCTTCAACCTCGCCTATCTGTTTGCCGGCCTGCTGGCGGTGTCGTTCCTCTGGGCCTGGGTGTCCGTCCGCTGGCTGAGCGTCAGCCGGCGCACCCGCGCCCGCCGCGCCCAGGTCGGGCGCGCCCTGAACGAGGTTTTCGTCATTCATAACCGCGCGCTGCTGCCCAAGCTGTGGCTCGAAGTCCGCGACCACTCCGACCTGCCCGGCCACCGCGCCAGCCATGTCGTGCCGGCCCTGGGCATCCGCAGCCGCTACCGCTGGTACGTGGAAACGCCCTGCCTGGTGCGCGGCGAGTTCCGCCTCGGCCCCCTCACCCTGCTCTCCGGCGACCCGTTCGGCCTGTATCTGTCGCCGCGCCAGCTTGGCTCCACCTCGCGCGTCATCGTCTACCCAGCCACCGTCCCTGTTGACCGCTTCGAGCTGCCGATGGGGCAGCTTTCCGGCGGCGATGCGCAGCGGCGGCGCACCCATTTCATCACCACCAACGCCGCCGGCGTGCGCGATTACGTCCCCGGCGACAGCTTCAATCGCATCCACTGGCGCACAACGGCCCGCCGCGACCATCTGACCGTGAAAGAGTTCGAACTCGACCCGCTGGTTGACATCTGGCTGTTCGTGGACCTTTCGGCCGCCTCCGTGCTGGAGATGCCGTCGGTCCAGCGCTCGCCCACCTCCGGCAATGTGATTCCCAATGACCAGGGCATTCCGCACTCCACCGAAGAATACGCCGTCGTCATCGCCGCTTCCCTGGCGCAGCATTTTATCGAAATGGAGCGTGCCCTGGGCTTCGCCGCCTATGTGCCGCACCGTGAGGTTTATCAACCGGAGCGCGGCAACCGTCAGTTGTCGCGCATCCTTCAGACACTGGCGGTCGCGCGCAGCCTGTCGCGCCTCAGCCTGCACCAGATGCTCACGCTGGAAACGCCCTACTTCACGCGCGGCACCACGCTGGTGATCGTGACCGCCTCCACCGACCACGGCTGGGTCGCGGAGGCTCAGACCTTGTCGCGGCGCGGCATCCGGCCGATGTGCGTGCTGGTTGATCCGGCGTCGTTCGGCGGGGACTCGTCCGCCCCGATTCAGGGCGTGCTCCGCCTGGCCCGCATCCCCTCGCTGCTCGTCCGGCGCGGCGACGACCTGACCGCCGCGCTCGGCCAGCGCCCCATCTAGCCCGCCGGCAGGCGAGTCGGGAGAAGGCTGGGAGAATTCTGGCAGGTGGCGAAGGCCGGCGCTTCATGGTTGTTTCTGTGCCGGAATTCTCCCAGCCTTTGACGCTCACGGAGTAAAACGTTGCTGTATGGATACTGGCTTGTTTGCTCATGACTATGCGAAAACACGTGTGCGCTACCTTTACCTCACGGTGTTTGTCGGCGGCCTCGTCACCCTCGCCATCGAGTTTTCCGCCTCGCGCCTGCTTGGCAGCGTCTTTGGCACCAGCAACCTCATCTGGGCCAACGTCATCGGCCTGATCATGCTCTACCTCGCCGCCGGCTATTTTCTCGGCGGCCGCTGGGCCGACCGTTCGCCTCACTACGCGACCCTCTACCGCATCCTCATCTGGAGCGCATTCTTTGGCGCGCTCATCCCGCTGATCGCCCGGCCCGTGCTGCGCGCCGCCGCGCTCGCTTTCGTTGACGCCCAGGTTTCGCTTTCGCTCGGCTCGTTCATCGCCGTGATCGTTCTGTTCGCCGTGCCTATCACGCTGCTCGGCTGCATCTCGCCCTTTGCGATCCGCCTGGCCGTGCCCGACCGCAGCGGCTCAGGCCGCGTCGCCGGCCAGATCTACGCCGTCAGCACGCTCGGCAGCCTCGTCGGCACGTTCGTGCCCACGTTCCTGCTCATCCCCACGCTGGGGACCTTTCGCACCTTTCTGCTGGTCGCCGCTGTCCTCTTTGTCGTCGGCTGCGTTGGCCTCTGGCAGCATCGCGGACCGCGCGCCGCCCTGCGCTACCTCTGGATGCCGCTGCTGGTCGCCGTCCTGGCCCATTTCGCGCTGCAAGGCCCGCTGCGCCCCGCCGCGGAGGGCGCGGCTCTGCTGTATGACGGCGAAAGCGCCTACAACTACATCCAGGTGCAGGAAGACGCCCAGGGCTATCGTTACCTCTACCTCAACGAGGGCCAGGGCATCCACAGCCAGTGGCACCCCGACATCTACACCTACAACCGCACCTGGAGCTATTTCCTCACAGCGCCCTATTTCAACGCCCCGCCGGTCACGCCCGACAGTCCTCAGTCGCTGCTGATTATCGGCCTGGCCGCCGGCACGATCGCGCGCCAGTACACGCATGTCTACGGCGACATCCCCATTGACGGTGTTGAAATTGACCCGGCCATCGTTGACGTGGGCGCACGTTTCTTTGATATGAACTCCGACGCCATGCCCAACCTCACCGTTTACGCGCAGGATGGGCGCTTCGTGCTGAACCAGCTCGCGGGGCCGTACAGCGTCGTCGCCGTTGACGCCTACCGCCCGCCTTACATCCCCTGGCATCTGACGACCGTCGAGTTTTTCCAGGAAGTGCGCGACCACCTCACGCCCGACGGCGTGGTCGCCATCAACGTTGGCCGCACAGCCACCGACCGCCGCCTTGTTGACGCGCTGGCCGCCACCCTCGGCCAGGTTTTCCCGTCTGTCCACGCGCTCGACGTGCCCCGCTCGTTTAACACCATCCTGGTCGCCACCAGCCAGCCCACCGACCCCGCCAACCTGGCGAGCAACCTTGCCGCCCTGCCCCCCTCCGCGCCGGCTGCCCTGCGCGACACGCTCACGCTCGCCGCGCAGACCCTTTCGACCGTCGCTCCGTCCGCGACAGTCTTTACCGACGACCTCGCCCCGGTCGAAACGCTCGTTGACTCACTGGTCCTCAATTTTCTTCTCTCCGGTGAAGTGGAGCAGCTTCGCTGATTCTTCCCATGACTACACGAAGCCAGCGGCGCAGCGCCGCGTTTCTCACGCTTCTCCGGTTTTTCATCACCGTGACCGTCTTCTTTCTGCTCGTCGCCGTCAGCGCCCGCCTGGTCATGACGCCGCTGTTCCTGCGTTTCGAGTACACCCGTCCCGGCTTTCCCGCCGATGTTTACGGTTTCACCGTCGAGGACCGGCTGCACTATGCGCCGCGCGCCCTCGATTATCTGGTCAACAGCGAAGGCCTGGGTTTCCTCGCGGACCTCGCCGGCAGCGACGGGCTGCCGCTGTTCAATGCCCGCGAGCTGCAGCACATGGCGGACGTGCAGGCGCTGACGGCGGCCGTCTTTGCCGCTGCCGCCGTCAGCGGCGGCCTCGCTGTCATCGTCTCGCTGCTGCTCTGGCGGGCCGGCCACGGCGCGCTGCTGCGGCGCGCCTGCCGCGATGGGGCGCTGCTCACCCTGGGGACAATCGGCCTGATTGTCGTCTTTGCCGTCACAAGCTGGAACGCTTTTTTCACCGGCTTTCACACCGCCCTGTTCACCGAAGGAACCTGGTACTTTGCCTATTCCGACACGCTCATCCGCCTCTTTCCTGAACAGTTCTGGTTCGACGCCGCGGTCGCGGTCGGCGCGCTCGCCGCGCTGGGCGCGCTCGGCCTACTATTTGTCACCTGGCGGGTGGGACGTTCGGCCTGATTCGCGCCGCCCGCTTTGACACATCTTCGCCCTGGTGTTACCCTAGTCTGTGAAAGTGCGGAGCAGGTAAGCGGCCACATGTCCCGACCGTCCATCACGTTCGCCAGATGGCTCACTCTGGGCATCGGCATCAAGCGCTGGCTGCTGGCCTTCGCCCTCGGTATCGGATTAATCGCGCTGGGGCTGTCCTACGCGCTGCTCGAACTGTACCTGCGAAGCGAACCGCAGCCGGTCGCAGCGAGTCACGTTTCCAAAGCGGCCCTCGCGCTGTTGTTAGGCTTGGTTTTGACGACACTCGCGCTTGTCAACCTGTCGCGCACCATCCTCGCGCCCTACCGCGTGCACCAGCAGGGCAACGTGCTTGACGCCGTCTATGCCCACAGCCGGCGCGCGCGCGGCATCAAGGTCGTCGCCATCGGCGGCGGCACGGGCCTGCCGGCGGTGCTGCGCGGCCTCAAGCCCTACACCAGCAACATCACGGCGGTCGTCACCGTCGCCGACGACGGCGGCAGCTCCGGGCGGCTGCGCCGTGACCTGGGCGTGCTGCCGCCCGGCGACCTGCGCAACAACATCGCCGCGCTTGCCGACGACGAAAACCTCATGACGCGCCTCTTCCAATACCGCTTCAACACCGGCGACCTGGGCGGCCACGCTTTCGGCAACCTCTTTATCACCGCGCTCTCCGGCGTGACCGGCAGCCTCGAACAGGCCCTCGTCGAGACCGAGCGCGTCCTCAATATCCAGGGGCGTGTGCTGCCCGCCACCCTCGAAGATGTCAACCTCTCCGCCAGCGTGCGCCTGCCCGCCGGGCACACCGTGCGCGTCGAGGGCGAATCGAGCATCAGCGCCAGCGGCGGCCGCATCCAGCAGGTCGAGCTGATCCCGCCCACCGTCACGGCCTGCGCCCAGAGCGTGCAGGCCATCCTCGACGCCGACCTTGTCGTGATCGGCCCTGGCAGCCTGTTCACCAGCATCATCCCTAACCTGCTCGTGCGCGGCATTGACGGGGCGCTGCGCGCCAGCCGCGCCTACAAAATCTACGTCTGCAACGTCGCCACCCAGCCCGGCGAGACGGACGGCTTCACCGTTGCCGACCACGTGCTCGCCCTGGAGGATCACATCGGGCGCGGGCTGTTCCAGGTGGTGCTCGCCAACAACGTTTACCCGACGGACAACGCCGGGGTGAACACACATTACGTCCAGCCGACGCCCCCGCACCACGATATCTACCAGCGCTATGATGTCCGCAGCGCTGACCTCACCGACCCGGAACGTCCCTGGCGGCATGATGCGCGCAAACTCGCCGACGCCATCCTTAACCTGACTGGCGAGGAAAAAATCGGAGACAGCAGCAACCGCTACCATCTTGCTGATAACCAAAAACCTGTGATAACGTAGCGTCTTCGCAGCGTTCTAACTATCAAGAAGGAGTTTCCCACATGGCTATTCGCATCGGCATTAACGGTTTCGGCCGCATCGGCCGTCAGGTCGTGCGCGCAATCAGAGAATACTACCCAGGTGAGGTGGACATTGTCGCCTTCAACGACCTGGGTGACCTGCACACGATGGCGCATCTCTTCCGCTACGACTCCAACTACGGCAAATATCCCGGCACGGTCGAGGTCAGGGAAAACGCGCTCATCGTTGATGGCGACGAGATCAAAGCGCTGGCCGAAAAAGACCCCGCCGCCCTGCCCTGGGGCAGCCTGGGCGTGGACATCGTGATCGAGAGCACCGGCCGCTTCACCGACCGCGACTCCGCCGCCAAGCATCTTGCCGCCGGCGCGAAGAAGGTCATCATCTCCGCCCCCGCCAAGAAGGAAGACATCACCATCTGCCTGGGCGTGAACGAGGAACAGTACGACCCGGCCAAGCACGACATCATCTCCAACGCTTCCTGCACCACCAACTGCCTGGCCCCCGCCGCCAA
>CAZDVL010000154.1:0-5818 GCA_964508745.1 uncultured Anaerolineaceae bacterium
GGGCGGGCGGCGGCGACGGCGCGCGCGTGCTGCCAGGCGCGGCGGGCGCGGACGCGATCCCCGGCGCGGTGGTAGAGGTTGCCCAGCAGGTGCGCCGCCAGCAGGTGGCCGCGCTGGCAGTAGAGCGCGGCGCGCAGCGCCTGGAAGGCGTCGCGCTGGCTGTTCTCCTCCAGAAACAGCATGGCGCGCAGGTAGTGCGCGTCGGCCAGCAGCGCGTCGCTGTAGAGCGCGGCGTCGAGGTGCGCGTGCGCCTCTGGCACGGCCTGCCGGCTGGCGAACAGGTAGGCCAGCAGCACGTGCGCGCGGGCGTGGCCGGGCTGCTGCGCCAGCAGCGCGCCCAGGATGCGCTCGGCCTCGTCGGGCTGTTCGGCGCGCAGCGCGGCCAGCGCGCTGTCATAGATGTCGGGCGCGGGCGCGCTGGCCAGCGGCCCGGTGCGGCGCGCGCCGGTGTGGCGCTGGTAGGTGACCGGCGGCCCGCCCTGCGGCTTCTGGTAGATGACCGCGTCCGGGAACACGTGCGCCGCCCAGCGGTCGCGCGCCGTGCGGATCGCCTCCGCGTGGCCCAGCAGCAGCCAGCCGCCGGGGTGAAGCGCCTCGAACAGCCCGCGCTCCACCGGCGCGATCTGCTCGCGCTGGAAGTAGATCAGCACGTTGCGGCAGAAGATGATGTCCAGCCCCTGCGGCGGCGCGCTGTCGAGCAGGTTGTGCTGCTGGAAAGTGACCATCTGCCGCAGCGCCGGTTTGATCTGCCAGCCGGCGGCGGCCGGGTCGAAATAGCGGGCGCGGAAGCCGTCCTCGGTGTGGCGGAACGCCCAGTCGCGGTAGACGCCCGCGCGCGCCTGCGCCAGCGCCAGCGCGTTGATGTCCGTCCCCAGCAGGCGGATGCGCCAGCGGTCGAGGTCGGGCAGCAGCGTGTGCAGCGCGACCGCCACCGAGTACGGCTCCTCGCCGGTGGCGCAGCCGGCACACCAGATGTCCAGCGTCAGGCGGTTTTTGTGGCGCCGTTCCAGCACCAGGTTCGCCAGCAGGTGGTCGCGCAGCAGGTGGAAGTGCGCTGAATCGCGGAAAAAATAGGTCTCGCCGATGGTCAGCGCCTGGATGAGCCGCTGCCACACCGGGGCCGTCACTGGGCTGGCGCGCAGCGCCGCCAGCAGGCCGCTGAGGCCACCATCCCCGGCCTGCTCGCGCAGAAGCGGCGCCAGCTCGCCGCGGAACTGGGTGGACACCGCCAGGCCGATGCGCGCCTCGATCAGCGCGCCGGCCTGCGCAAACAGGGCATCGTCGGGAAACGTGGTCATCGTGCTTCAGTTTACACCCGGCGCGCGGCGCTGAACATATGGCGTTACAAAGCCTTAACAGCGGCCCGGCCAGCGGCGCGTAAATTGACTTTACCTGGGCGATTATCTATACTTTTTATGCTTGTGACGCGCTTCACGGAGGCCGACGGTGCGACGTTTGTGGATGACAGCCGGAGCCATCCTGCTACTGAGCCTGGCTGGCACGGGTGTCGGCGCGCAGACCGCCGCCCAACCGGGCGACCCGCCGCTGGCGGCGCTGATCAGCGTTTCGGCCCCGGACGACGGGGGCATCGTGACCATCACGGGCGCGGCGGGCGCGGTTTTTCCGGCGGCGCAGGTGGCCGTGCGCAACCTGTACACCGAAGAGGTCGTCACGACCACCGCCGGCCTCACCGGCTCGTTCACCGCCCGCATTTTCGGCCCCGGCAACACCCCCTTCTGGATCAGCCCGGCGCAGGCGCTGCCGCCCGGCCTGGCCGCGCAGGCGGGTTCGCTGCCCGGCGGGCCGGGGACGATCATCTACGGCCCCTTCCCGGAGGCGCGGCAGCCCGCCGCCGCCGTCACCCGGCTGATCGTGGACGGCCGGCTGGGCGACTGGGAACAGTACCCGGCCGCGCGGCTGCTGCCCACCAGCCAGCAGCCGCTTTACGCCCTGCAAAACCAGGCCTCGCTGTATGTCGCGCTGCCCGCCAGCGCCGCCCCGGCCATTTACAGCCACATGGAGCTGGTGTTTACGTCCGGCGCGGCCAGCTACGGGCTGGCGGTTGACCCACGCCTGGCGGAGCAGACGGCGGTCTGGCGGCGCATCAGCCCGAACCCGGCGAACCTGGGCACGGTGGCGGTGGCCGCCGCGCGCGCCGACGGCATCGAGCTGCGCGTGCCGCTGGCCGCGCTGCGGCCCGCCGGCGCGCCCGCCCTGACCGACCTCACGATCAACGGCGTGGATTTTCTGGCGGCCAACGGCACCGAGATGGCCGGCTACAACGCCGAACAGCCGCCGCTGCTGGCCGATGAAGTGGACGGCATCGTTTACGCCAGCGACATCGCGGGCGAGACGGTGCGCTTCACCGTCGGCGGGGCGGTCGCCGGCGGCGCAGGCGTGTGGTCCGCGCGCGGGCGCGCCCAGGGCCTGACGCTCACGCCCGGCAGCACCTGGCGCATGCAGATGGACGTGACGCTCAGCGCGCCGGACCTGCCCGCCGGGCTGGCCGGGCTGGGCATGATCGGGCGCGTCAGCCTGCTGCCAGTCACCGGCGCGGACGGCTTCCAGGCCGAAAGCGGGCCAGACACCGGCAACGGCTGGGCGGCGGCCCTCACCCCCTCCGGCCTGCCCATTGACGGCCTGCGCGCCCGCGTCGCGCTGGGCGAGGCGCTGACCCCGTCGCAGCAGGTGCTGCGCGCCGGCAGCACGCTCAGCTTCGGCCTGGACCTGCGCCTGACCGTGCCCGCCGACCTGCCGCCGGGCCTGTACGTGCCGGTGTTCGAGGGGCTGGCGCGCGTGGCCGACGGCGAGCCGATCCCCTGGCAGGCCAGCGGCCTGCTGGGCAGCGGCGGGCGGGCGCTCTCGCGGGTGCAGTCCACCCGGCTGCCGCTGGTGCTCAACAGCGGCGGCAGCGACGGCGGGCGGCTGCTGTGGGCGCTGTTCCACGACACGCCCGGCAGCGGCGGCAGCCGCGGGCTGCTGGCCGCCGAGGACGCCGGGCGCGCCGCGCTCTCGAACCGCGTGCGCTTCAACAGCCCGACCTACATTCTGCCGCCGTTCACCGGCCCGGACAGCGGCGAAGCCATCCCCTACGCGCTGGAACCCTACCTGCTCAACCTGCTGCCCAACAGCCTGGACTCGTCGGCGGCGCCGCTGATCCCGTTCCTGTTCCCCGGCGGGCGCGTCAGCGGGCGGGTGCAGCGGCCCGACGGCACAGTGGACGACCTGGGCAGCGCGCCCTTCCTGCAAAACCGCCTCTCGACGCCCGCGCTGGACGAGCGCGCCCTGTTCGGCGCGCAGTCGCCGGTGGATGTCTACCGGCTGACCACGCTCAACCCGCTGTTCACCGCCTACCGCTTCGACCAGTACGGCGAGTACCGCATCACGCTCAGCGGCGCGCTGGAGGACATCTGGGGCAACCGCTATGAGGGCGGCGGCACGTACACCGTGCTGGCCGCCGAGGCGCTCAGCCTGAGCGCCGGCGCGCTGCCCGGCGCGCCGTTCCAGGTGGGCGAAGCCTTCAGCCCGGCGCTGCGCCTGGCGCCGGCCGCCCCGGCGGACGTGACGATCACGCTGCGCGTCTACCCGCTGGACGGCGGCGCGCCGCTGGAGCACCGCGTCAGCGGGCGGGCGAACGACGCCGGCTATTTCTACGACGCGGGCGGCGCGCTCACCTTCGACACGCCCGGCGAGTACGTGGTGGATTACGAGGCGCGCTTCACCGACGGCAGCGGCCGGCTGTGGGCCGGCAGCCTGCGCGGCGCGGGCGTGGTCGCGTCGCCGCAGGGCGCGCTGATCGCACACGGGCAGCGCGGCCTGTTCGGTTACAATCCTGGTGTGCGCCCGGCGTGGTTCCGCGCCGCGATGCACGCGCCGCAGGGCGGGGCGCTGCTCTACCAGCCGCCCTACCACCCCGGCGACGTGCTGTGGTATCCCGCCACCGCCGCCGGCGGCGGCGTGCGCCCCACGCTCACATTGCAGGACACCGCCGGCGCCTACCGCGACTGGCTGCTGACGACGCTGCCGGGCTTGATTTCGGCGCAGGGCCAGCCGCTTGAGGACATGGTGCTGCGCCAGGAACTGCCGGCGGCGCTTGACGACCGCACGTATTTCTACAGCAGCGCCGTCCGGCCCGGCGTGAGCGCGCGCCAGTTCGTCCGGGGCGGCGACGCGCCCGACGTGCTGTGGCACTGGGACCCCGACGACCCGCTCAACCGCCAGCCGGGCGCCGGGCTGACCGGCGACCTGCCGGGCGACTACACCTTCCTGTTCGGCGGCGCGGTGGTGCGCGTGCCGGAGGCGGGCATCGCCGAGACCGCCGCCTACGCCGCGCTGGCCGTCGCAGCCAGCCCGGACGACCCGCACGGGCCGCGCGTCTTTCCGCCCTACAGCGGCCAGGCGGGCGGGCCAGACGGCGGGCCGCTGTTCACCGTCGGCGGCAGCCCGGCCTACATCTTCTTCCACCCCACCGGCATCCAGCCCGGCCAGGCGCTGACGGTGGGCGACACGGTGTCGTTCGCCGGGCAGGTGGGGCCGACGCTGGCCTCGCGCGTGGACATCACCATCACCGACCCCGACGGCGAAACGCGCACGTTCGGCGGCTACGCCGGCCCGACCGGCTACTACTACAACCCGGACGACGACTTTGTCGCCGCCAAGGCCGGCGTCTGGACGGCGCAGGTGCGCGTCACGCACGACGGCCTGACCTCCGCCGGGCAGATTCAGCAGCAGCCGCTGCCGCAGGGCGGCATCCCCGGCGCGCCCAGCGGCCAGTTCGCCTTTTACGTGGTCCCGCCCGCCGCCGGCCCGCTGCCCTACAGCGACACGCGCGCCGACTACGCCATCCCCGGCGGCATCCCCTACAACTTCAATTTCAACCTGCCAGCCGACTGGGCCGACCCCGTGTTCCACTACACCGCCACCACCCCCGGCTTTATCGTCGGCGGCGGGCCGCTGACCATCAACGGGCACACGGTCAGCTACCAGTACAACCCGGTCAACCTGAACAACGCCTTCCCCAACTTCGAGAGCGACGCGCGCGCCGCCGGCGCGTCCGCCGCCGACCCGCTGACGCTGACGTTCTTCGCCAGCGGGACCGACGCCCAGGGCCAGACGCGCTACCTCACCCGCACCGTCGTCATTCAGTACGACCGGCTGACCACGTTCGATTGGGAAACCAGCCCATGACGCCCAGGTTCAAACACACCGCGTGGCCGGCGGCGCTGGCGCTGACCGGGCTGGCGCTGCTGGCGCTGGCCGGGCTGGCCCAGGCGCAGGCCCCCACGCCGACCCCGCTGCCGCTTTACGCCCTGCCCAACGAGCGCACCACGCGCAGCTACACCAGCAGCACGCTGGCGCTGGCCGACGAAGGCCGGGCGCTGGTGGTCGCCAACCAGCTTAACGGCACGGTCTCGATTGTCGAGGTGGTGGTCGCCAACCAGGCGCGCACGCTGGCTGAGGTCCCGGTCGGCCCGGACCCGCGCGGCCTGGCGGTCACGCCGGACGGCCTGACGGCGCTGGTGGTGCTGCGCGGCCAGAGCGCGCTGGCCGTGCTGGACGTGCGCCAGGCGGCCGTGACGCACGTCATCCCGCTGGGCGGGGCGCTGGCTTACGGCGTGGTCGCCAACGCCGACACCGCCTACGTGTCGCTGCAGGGCAGCGGCGAGATCGCGGTGGTGGACCTGGCCGCGCGCCAGGTGCGGGAGCGCATCCCCGTCCCGCCCGGCCCGACCGGCCTGGCGCTGTGGGGCGAGATTCTGTACATCACCCATTTCTGGAGCGGCGACCTCAGCCTGGTGTACCTGCCGCAGTCGCGCGT
>CAZDVL010000155.1:0-2164 GCA_964508745.1 uncultured Anaerolineaceae bacterium
CGGATGCCCTGTGAACGACCACAGATACTGGCTCGGCTTCAGCTTAGTGCCGGATATTGGCCCCCGCCGCCTGACACATCTGCTGCACGTTTTTGGGGACGCCGCGGCCGCCTGGAACGCCAGCGAAACCCTGCTGCGGCGCGCCGGCCTGGAGCGTCGCCCGCTGGAAAACCTGCTGCAAACGCGCGCGCGCCTGGACCTGGACGCCGAGATGACGAAGGTGGCGCGGGCGGGGGCGCGGCTGGTGACGCTGGCCGACGACGAGTACCCGACGCTGCTGCGCCAACTGCCAGAGGCGCCGCCGGTGCTGTATGTGCGCGGGACGCTGGAGCCGGCGGACGCGCAGGCGCTCAGCGTCGTAGGGACGCGCAAGGCGACGGCCTATGGGCGCGAGGCGGCGCGCGAGCTGGCGCTGCAGCTTGCGCGGGACGGCATCACCATCGTCAGCGGCCTGGCGCACGGCATTGACGCGGCGGCGCACAGCGGCGCGCTGGACGGCGGCGGGCGCACGCTGGCGGTGTTGGGGTGCGGCATTGACCGCGTGTACCCCGTTGACCACCGCGCGCTGGCCGACGCTGTCGCGCAGCGGGGGGCGCTGCTGAGCGAGTTTCCGGTGGGGACGCCGCCGGATGGCCGCAACTTTCCGCGCCGCAACCGGATCATCAGCGGGCTGGCGCTGGGCGTGCTGGTGGTCGAGGCCCCGGAGAACAGCGGCGCGCTGATTACGGCGACGGTGGCCGCCGAACAGGGGCGCGAGGTGTTCGCCGTGCCGGGGAACATCTTCAACCCCAGCAGCCGGGGGTCGAACCGGCTGATCCAGGACGGCGCCAAGCTGGTGATGGGGGTGGACGACATCCTGCTGGAGCTGAACCTGGCCCTGCGCAACGTTCAGACACAGGTGGCGGCGGAGCGCATCGCCCCGGCCAACGCCACCGAAGCGCGCCTGCTGGAGAACCTGAGCGCCGACCCGACGCATGTGGACGAGCTGGCGCGTCTGTGCGAGCTGCCGATCGCGGCGGTGACCAGCGCGTTAACGATTCTGGAGCTGAAGGGGCTTGCGCGAATGACAGGTCCCATGCAATATAGCTTGCTGCGCGGCCAGTGACAGTAACGGCCGGACCATCTGACGGGAGAGCGCCTGCACATGGAACACTATTATGCCCTGATTATGGCCGGGGGCGGCGGCACCCGGTTGTGGCCGATGAGCCGCCAGGACACGCCCAAGCAGCTTCTGCCGCTGGTTGAGGACGACTCGATGTTTAAGGTAAGCGTGACGCGGCTGGCGCCGCTGTTCGCGCCGGACCAGATTTATGTCGTCACCGGGCGGCGCTATCTGCCGGCCTTCCGGGCCGACGCGCCGGACATCCCCGAAGAAAATTTCGTGATCGAGCCGTATGGGCGCGACACAGCGCCGGCGGCGGCGCTGGGCCTGTCGGTGATTTACCAGCGCGACCCGCAGGCGACGGTGGCCATCATGACGGCGGACCACCACATCAAGCGGAAGGCCGCCTTTCGCGATGTCCTGACCGCCGCTTACGAGCTGGCGCAGCAGGGCCGGATCGTCACGCTGGGGATTACGCCGTCCTACCCGGCGACCGGCTTCGGCTATATCCGGCAGGGGGCGGCGATCGCGACGGTCAACGGCTTCGAGAGCTTTGAGTCGCTGGGGTTCACGGAAAAACCGGACGCCGCGACCGCCGCCGCGTTCCTGGAGGCGGGCGACTATTCCTGGAATTCGGGCATGTTTATCTGGCGCGCGGAGCAGGCGCTGGCGGAGTATCAGCGCCAGCAGCCTGTGATGTACGGCCAGTTTGCCGCGCTGCGCGCCGCGATGGAGACGCCCGACTATGAGACGCGCCTGGAGGCGGTGTGGGGCGAGGTCACGCGCATTTCGCTGGACTTTGCTATTATGGAACACGCGGAGAACGTGGCGGTGATCCCGGTGGAGATTGGCTGGAACGACATTGGAAGCTGGTCGGCGCTGTACGAGGTGCTGAAGCTCGACCGGTACGGCAACCACTTCAAGGGCAGGGTGGCCGACAATGTGAGCGTGGACACACACAACACGCTGGTCTACAGCGACAAACTGACGGTCACGATTGGCGTGGACGACATTATCGTTGTCGAGACGCCCGACGCGCTGCTGATCTGCCACAAGGACCGG
>CAZDVL010000155.1:2264-5813 GCA_964508745.1 uncultured Anaerolineaceae bacterium
ATGTTCAAGATGGGCGCGACGCCCGCGCACGCGGATGTGCCGAAGCCAGAGGTGGAGGCCAAACCGCGCGCGAAGCGCAAGCCCGCCGGGGCCGGCAAAGCGGCTAAGCCGGGCGCGAAGACGAAAACAAAGGCGAAGGGGAAGGGCGCGAAGGCCAGCGCCAGCCACAAGCGCGGCACGACCGGGCGGCTGGTGATTGTCGAGTCGCCGGCGAAGGCGCGCAGCGTGGGGCATTTCCTGGGCAAGGGGCACACGGTCAGGGCGTCGAAGGGCCACGTGCGCGACCTGCTGGTGTCGCAGCTTTCGGTGGACGTGGACAACGGCTTCGAGCCGACCTACCGCGTCATGAACGACAAGCGCGACGTGGTGAAGGACCTCAAAGCCGCGATCGCCGACGCCGACGAGGTGTATCTGGCGACGGACCCGGACCGCGAGGGCGAGGCGATTGCCTGGCACTTAATCGCCGCGACCGGGCTGGACGAATCGCAGGTGAGCCGGGTCGTGTTCCACGAGATCACAGAGGCGGCGGTGCAGGAAGCGTTCGCCCACCCGCGCAAGATCAACGATCAGGTGGTTGACGCTTACCAGGCGCGGCGTGTGCTGGACCGGCTGGTGGGCTACAACATCACCGAGCTGCTGTGGCAGAAGGTGCGCAACCAGCTTTCCGCCGGGCGCGTGCAGAGCGTGGCGGTGCGGCTGGTGGTGGACCGCGAGCGCGAGATCGAGGCCTTTAAGCCGGTCGAGTACTGGACGCTGGACGCGGAGCTGCGCCGGCAGGCGAACAACGGCGCGCAGCCGGCGAAGGCGTTTGTCGCGCGGCTGGTGAAGATCAAGGGCGAGGACGTGGCGTTCGGCAGCGAAGGCGACGTGACGCCGCACCTGGACGTGCTGAAGCGCAGCCAGTACGAAGTGAGCGATGTCAAGCACGGCACGCGCCAGCGCCGGCCGTCGGCGCCGTTCACCACCAGCACGCTGCAGCAGGAGGCCTCGCGCCGGCTGGGGTTCAGCGCCGGGCGCACGATGGCGGTGGCGCAGCAGCTTTACGAGGGCATTGACGTGGGCGGCGCGGACGGCGCTGTGGGGCTGATCACGTACATGCGCACCGACAGCACCACCGTCAGCAAGCAGGCGCAGGCCGAAGCGCGCGACTATATTCAGACGCGCTTTGGCAAGGATTACGCGCCCGCCAGCCCGCCGCGCTACACCACAAAGGCGCGCGGCGCGCAGGAGGCGCACGAGGCCATTCGCCCGACGAGCGTGCTGCGCGCGCCAGCCGACATCAGGGGCCGGCTGTCGCGCGACCAGCAGCGGCTGTACACGCTTGTCTGGGAGCGTTTCGTCGCCAGCCAGATGGCGAACGCCGTCTACAACACGCTGCGCGTCGAGATCAGCGCCGGGCCAGCGCCGGCGGACCGGCCGTACACGTTTCGCGTGCTGGGCAGCACGATCAAATTCGCGGGCTTCCTCGCGCTGTACGAGGACGCGCGCGACGAGGACGCCGCGCTGGACGAGGACGAAGGGCGCGTCCTGCCCGACCTGAAGGTGGGCGAGCTGCTGGACCTGCTGCGGCTGCTGCCAGAGCAGCACTTCACCCAGCCGCCGCCGCGCTACACCGAGGCCAGCCTGGTGCGGACGCTGGAGGAATATGGCATTGGCCGCCCCAGCACCTACGCGCCGACCGTGGCGGTGATTCAGGGCCGCGACTATGTGACGAAGCAGGACAAGCGGCTGGTTCCGACGGAGACCGGCAAGGTCGTCAACGACCTACTGGTGCAGTACTTCCCTGAGGTGATGAACTACCGTTTCACGGCGCGCATGGAAGAGGAGCTGGACGAGATCGCCGAGGGCAAGCGCCAGTGGCAGCCGGTGCTGCGCGAGTTTTATGAGCCGTTCGCGGCGGACCTGGAGACGGCGCGGGCGCAGATGCCGCAGATTGTCCAGGAGGAGCCGGTCGGGCGCGACTGCCCGGCGTGCGGCGGCGCGAACACGCTGGTGATTCGCTACGGGCGCTATGGCAAGTTTATTGGCTGCACCAATTACCCGGAGTGCAGCTATACAGAACCCTGGCTGGAGCGCATGGGCATCCCCTGCCCGACCTGCGGCAGCGAGCGCGGCGGCGAGGTGGTCGTGCGGCAGTCGCGGCGGCGGCAGACGTTTTACGGCTGCTCGCGGTATCCAGAGTGCGACTTTACCAGTTGGAAGCGGCCGCTGCGCACGCCGTGCCCCAACTGCGGCGGGCTGCTGGTGGAGCAGACGCGCAGAACGGCCCGCTGCCAGTCGTGCGAGCGCACGTATCCGTTGGAGGAAGTGGCCGAGACGCAGCCCGCGCCGGAGCAGGCTTAGCCGGGTTTGGGGGCGGGGGCGTTTGTCGGAACTGGCGCAGTTCCTGTACAATAGGTAGTGTTTCGGTTTGCGGGCTTGCCTGCGTCATGTGAAAGGCCGCTGCTCATGAAGAAGTTTCGCACCTGGCTAGTCAATTCATACAACGGCATCTACCCGATTCTCAGGCCCAGCATTCCGTCGCGCGGCGCGTTTTTCGCGCTGGTGGTCGGCGTCCTCGTCGGGCTGATCTGGGCATACAGCCTCGCGCCGACGGTGTACTACGACGCCGACCCCAGCACGCTGGAGCGCGGCTGGCAGGATGAGTGGGTGAGCCTGCTGGCGGACCGCTACACGCTCGCGACCGTGGCCGGCGTGCCCAGCCCGGAGTTTGAGGCGCAGATTGTCAGCAGCCTGAGCTTTGTTGCGAACCCGACCGAGATTGTGGACCGGCTTGGCATCCAGGACGGCGGCTTCCGCGCGCTGGCGCAGCAGGCTGAGCCGGGGCGGCCCGCGCCGCGGCCCAACACGCCCGGCAACCTGCTGCCATTTATCGTCGCGCCGCTGGTGATGATTGTGCTGTACTTCATCGTCAGCGTCCTGTGGGGGCTGCTCATTCGTGATTTGCTGGTGGAGCCGATCATCAAGCGGCTGCGCGGCGGCACGCAGGTTTCGGACGAGGCCACCCAGCGCACGATTGACGCGATCCGCATGGCGAAACAGGCCGAGAAGCTGGCCAAGGGAACGGCCGCCGACAGCACACTGGGCGAGCCGGTTATCCGCAAGATGTCGGTTTACCTGGCGGGCAGAGGCCAATATGACGAGTCGTTCAGCATTGAGGACGCCAACGACATGTTCCTGGGCGAGTGCGGCGCGACGATCGCGGAGACGATCGGCGCTGGCGAGCCGGAGAAGGTGACCGCTGTCGAGGTGTGGCTGTTCGACAAGGAAGACTATGTGCGCACCGTCACGAAGGTGCTGGTGTCGGAGTACGCTTATAATGACCCGGCGCTGCGCAGCAAGCTGGAGACAAAAGGCGAGCTGGTGCTGGTGCAGCCGGGCGCGGCGGCCATCCTCGAAACGAACACGCTGCGCATGCAGGCGCGCGTCGTGGACATGAGCTACGGGACCGGCCCGCTGCCGGCCAACAGCTACTTTGACCGCTTTACGCTGGAACTGGCCGTGTGGCAGCGGCAGGGCGCGCCCGCCGCGGCGGCGGTCCCGGCGCCG
>CAZDVL010000156.1:0-5786 GCA_964508745.1 uncultured Anaerolineaceae bacterium
CTACGCGCGGCCTGAGCCGGTGGTGGCGGGCGGTCAGGAAGTCAAGACCAAGCTCCAGACCGAGATCGAGGCGGTGCTGAACGGCCTGCAGGACCCGGCCAGCGCGCTGGAGATCGCGGCGATGGAAGGCGACGCCGTGCTGCTGGAAATGGCTGGCCAGTAAAAATCACGCGCACTTTCCCCCTCTTTCCCGCGCCCGCGCGGGGGAGAGGGGGCTAAAACAGGTTATCCACAAAATGAACCTTTCAGACACGCTTTCATCCGCCCGCCGCCGCACCGGTGGGGGCAGCCTGATGCGGCAGCGCACGCTGTGGGCCTACGTGTTTATCTCTGCGCCGCTGGTGGGCCTGTTCGTGTTCTTCCTGGGGCCGATCCTGTTCAGCGGCTGGGTCAGCCTGCACGACTGGAACATGATCGCGCCGGTGGCCGAAATGGAGTGGCGCGGCCTCGACAACTACGTTTATTTGCTGACCGAAGACAACGTTTTCCCGCTCGCGCTGCTCAACACCTTTCTGTTCGCCATCGGCGGCGTCGTCAGCAACGTGGTCATCGGCCTGAGCTTCGCGCTGCTGCTCAACAGCCAGATCCGCCTGCGGACAGTCTGGCGCGTGCTCTACTTTCTGCCGGTCATGACCGCGCCGCTGGCGCTGGGCGTGCTGTTTGGCTTCCTTTTCAACCGCAACTACGGCCTCGTCAACAACCTGCTGGTGGGGCTGGGCCTGCCGCGGCAGGCCTTCCTGGTGGACCCCAACCAGGCGCTGCTGGTGATTATCTTCATCGCCATTTACCAGTACGTCGGCTACTACATCGTCATCTACCTGGCGGGTTTGCAGGGCATCCCCCAGGATTACTACGACGCGGCGGCGGTGGACGGGGCCAGCCGCTGGCAGTCGTTCTGGCGCATCACGCTGCCGCTGCTGCGGCCGGTGACGCTGTTCGTCGTCGTGACCAACACCATCGGCGCGCTGCAGGTGTTCGACCTGGTGTTCGCCACCACCGGCGGCGGCCCGGCCAACCGCACGATGACGGTCGTCATGTACATGTACAACACGGCGTTCAAATTCTCGCGGATGGGGCGCGCCTCGGCGATGGCCTTCATCCTGTTCACCATCATTCTGACGATCACGGTGGTGCAGCTTCGGCTGCTGCGCGACCGTACCGAAGGGTAAAGGCTGGCTGCGATGCGCGAACAGAGCGCTGTTTTCTCCACGGTTGGCACCGGCGCCAAGTACGCCCTGCTGATCTTCGGCGCGGTGGTGATGGTGCTGCCCTTCTTCTGGATGGTCAACGCCTCGCTGATGACCTCCGGCGAAATTCAGGCGCAGCCGCCGGTCTGGCTGCCCGCGAACCCCCAGTTCCAGAACTACCCGCGCCTGCTGGAAGCCGTCCCGATGGGCCAGATGTACCTCAACAGCCTCATCGTAACCGTTTCCTCGGTGATCGGCGTGCTGTTCACCAGTTCGCTGGCCGGCTTCGCCTTCGCCAAATACCGCTTCCCCGGCAAGGAAATCCTGTTTTTCTGCATCCTGGCGACGATGATGATCCCCTTCTTCGTCACGCTGATCCCGGTGTTCTACATCGTGCGCCAGCTTGGCTGGATCAACACCTACCAGGGCATCATCGTCCCCAGCCTGACCTCGGCCTACGGCATCTTCCTGCTGCGTCAGTTCATCGTCACCATCCCCGACGAGCTGCTGGACGCCGCCCGCATTGACGGCGCGTCAGAGCCGCTCATCTACTTCCGCATCGTCGTGCCGCTGATCATGCCGGCGCTGGCGACGCTGGGCACGTTCACGTTCATCGGCTCGTGGAACGCCTTCCTCTGGCCGCTGCTGATCATTACCGACCGCAGCCTGATGACCGTGCCGCTGGGCCTCAACACGCTGCGCACGTTCGCCGCCGAAGCGCGCAACCTCGACCTGCTGATGGTCGGCACCACGCTCTCGGTGCTGCCCACGCTCATCCTGTTCATTTTCCTGCAGCGCTATTTCATCCGCGGCATCGCCCTCACCGGCCTGAAAGGATAGCGTCACGATGGAGATCAGACCGTACCAGGGCGGCGACGAAAGCGCCCTGCTGGCGCTGTGGGACGCCGCCCTGACACACGACCGCCTGAGCGCGGACCAGTTCCGCACGCGCGTGCTGCTTGACCCCAACTTCCAGCCGGACAACCTGCCGCTGGCCATCGCCGATGGGCGCGTGGCCGGCTTCGCGCTGGCGCTCACGCGCCAGGTCCCGCTCTTTCTGCAGGGGCTGGAGCCGGAAAAGGCCTGGGTGACGGCCTTCGGCGTCCACCCCGGCCGCCGCCGCCAGGGCATCGGGCAGGCGCTGTTCAGCTACCTGTTCGACAAGTTCCGCGCTGAGGGCCGCCAGCAGCTCGACATCGCGCCCTACGTGCCCAACTACTTCGTCCCCGGCGTGGAGGCCGACGCCTACCCCGGCACGGTCGCCTTTTTGGAGCAGGCGCTGGGCTTTCGCACGCTCTACCAGGCGATCAGCATGGGCGCGGACCTGACCGGCTTTCAGGTCCCGCTGGAAGTCGCCGCGCTGGAGCAGCGCCTGGAGCGCGAACAGGGCGTCACCGTGCGCCCGGTCACGTCCGCCGACCTGCCGGACCTGCTGCCCTTTATCGCGCGGCACTTCGGCTGGGACTGGCACCGCCACGCGCAGGAGTACCTGCTGGAAATCTTCGGCGACACGCCCAACAACACCTGCTTCCTGGTGGCGCGCCAGCGCGGCGAGGTGATCGGCTACTGCCAGCAGCGGCGCGAGCGCTTCGGGCCGTTCGGCGTCAACCCGGAGCGGCGCAACCTCGGCGTCGGGCGCGTGCTGCTGTTCCGCTGCCTGGAGGCGATGAGCGCCCGCCACGTGTTTTACGCTTATTTTCTGTGGACCGGCGAGGACGCAGCCCGCCTGTATTCGCTGGCCGGCTTCCGCCGGCGGCGGGCCTTCGCCGTGCTGCGCAAGGACTTATAAGAGGAGCTGAAGCCTATGTCTCACCTGATGGTGGTCGGCGCGCACATCTCCGACGCCGAAAACATGGCCGGCGCGGCCATGCTCAAACACAAACGCGCCGGCTGGGACGTGACGATCGTGCACGTGACGGCGGGCGAAAAGGGCCACCCGACGCTGCCGCCGGAAGAATACATCAAGATGCGCCACGCCGACGCCGCGGCGTCCGCCGCGTTCATCGGCGCGAACGTCGAGATTCTGCCCTACAAGGACGGCGAGCTGCTGGTGACCGAGGAAAGCTGCTGGCGCGTGGCCGACCTCATCCGCCAGTACCGGCCCACCGTGCTGGTCACACACTGGCGCGGCAGCTTTCACCAGGATCACAACTACACCTACGACATCGTCAAGAACGCGCTGTTCAAGGCCGGGCTGCCGGCTTTCCGCCGCGAACACCCGGCGCACTACCCGCGCGCCGTGTTCTACGCCGAAAACTGGGAGGACATGGAAGGCTACACGGCGGACGTGTACCTCGACGTGACCGACGTGTTCGACGATTACCTGAAGCTGCTCAGGACGCACGCGCTGATGCGCGAGCGCTACTCCAGCTTCCGCTACTACGACTATTACGAGGCGCTGGGCCAGATGCGCGGCGCGCTGGGCGGCTTCAGCAAAGCCGTCACGATGATGCGCCCGCGCAGCCTGCTCAGCTTTGGCCGCCAGCCCGGCCTGCTGCTCGAATAGTATGGCGCTGCTGGCGGTTGACATCGGCGGCACAAAAATCGCGCAGGCGCTGGTCACGCAGGCCGGCGAGATCGGCCTGCGCAGCGAACAGCCGACGGACCACGCCGGGCCGCAGGCCGTCATCGCGCAGATCGCTGCCTTCGCCGCCGGCCACCGGCTGGACGCGGCGGCCGTCAGCATCCCGGCGGTGCTGGAGCCGGGCACCGACCGCGTGCTGTGGGCGCCGAACCTGCCCGGCTGGCGCGACACCCCCCTGCGCGAGCTGCTGCGCGAGCGCCTGGGCTGCCCGGTGTTCGTCGAATATGACGGCCACGCGGCGGCGCTGGGCGAGTGGTGGGCGGGCGCGGCCAAAGGCTGTTCGAGCGTGGTGTCGGTCATCATCGGCACCGGCATCGGCGGCGGCGTGATCGTCGAGAACCGGCTGTGGCGCGGGCGCGACCGCCTGGCCGGGGCGGTCGGCTGGCTGCCGATGGCCGGCGCGGACGGCCTCGACCACTGGGAGAACCTGGCCGCCGGCCCCGGCATCGCCCACCACGCCCGCCGTCTGCTCCGCCAGGGCGCGGCCTCGACACTGGCCGCCGACACGCTGACGGCGCGCGACGTGTTCGCCGCCGCGCGCGCCGGCGACCGGCTGGCCGCCCAGGTGGTCAGCGAGGCCGCCGCGCTGATCGGCCAGGGCGTGTCGGGCCTGATCAGCTTCGTCAACCCGCACATCGTCGTGCTGGGCGGCAGCGTCGGCCAGCAGGGCGACCTGCTGCTGCCGGGCGTTTACGCGGCGGTGAACCGCTGGACGCAGCCGGTCTCTGGCCGGGCCATTCCTATCGTCAGCTCGACACTGGGGGCCGACGCCAACCTGCTCGGCGCGGCCTACACAGCGTTTTCAACCCTAACTTCAGGAGACACGAACACATGACCGCTGGCAGCTATCTATCTCAATTCGGCGACATCGTTGGGCGCATCCACGCCACCCAGGGCGAGGCGATCCAGGCGGCGGCGCGCGCCTGCGCCGCCTCAATCGGTCAGGGGCGGGCCGCGCACGCTTTCGGCTCAGGCCACTCGGTAATCCCGGTGATGGACCTGTTCCCGCGCTACGGCTCGTACCCCGGCTGGCATCCGATTATGGACCCGCGCCTGATGTGGTTCAACGTGACCGGGCCGGGCGGCGCGCGCGAGCTGCTGTGGCTGGAGCGCACCGAGGGCTACGTCGCCCAGGTGCTGCTGTCGCACAACCTGGACGCGCGCGACACGATCATCATCTACTCGCACGGCGGGCTGAACGCCGCCCCGGTGGACATGGCGCTGGCCGCGAAGAAGGTCGGCATGACGGTGGTCGGCGTGACCTGCGTCCCCAACCGGGCGCTCAACCAGCCGACGCACTCATCGGGCAAGGCGCTGCACGACCTGGCCGACATCGTGATTGACAACTGCTGCCCGCCAGAGGACGCGCTGGTGGCGGTCGAGGGGCGGCCAGAGCACGTCGGCGGCAGCTCGACCATCGCCGCCATGATCATCACGCAGGCGCTGATGGCCGAAACCACCGTCGAGCTGGCGCGCGCCGGCCACCTGCCGCCGCGCATCTTCGTCTCGCCCAACGTGCCCGGCATCGCCCCGGACAACAACGCGCGCGTGTTCGAGGACTATCAGGCGTTTATTGACCAGCTATAGCGCCGCGCTGCCGCCGCCGTCGCCATCGTCGAACAGACGCCGGTAAAGCGCCTGCTGGCGCTGCGCGGCGGCGGCGTACACAGCGCGGTGGGCGGGAACAGGCAGCGCCGGCGCGCCGGTCTGCGGCGGCGGGTTGAGGCCCAGCGCCAGGCAGGCCGCGCCGCGCAGCGTGGTTTCGGCGCTGGCCGCCGGGTACACCGGCGCGCCCAGCGCGTCGGCCACGATCTGCAGCCAGGCGGGCGAGCCGGTGATGGCCGCGCCGCTGGCGACGCAGACCGCGCCCGGCGGCAGCAGGTGCGCCAGCCGTTCCGCGACCGCCGCGAAGCGCAGCGCCACCGCCTCTAACCCGGCGCGCACCATGTCCGCCGGGGAAGTGTCCAGCGTCATGCCCATGAACACCGCCTGCGCGCGCGGGTTCCAGCCCGGCG
>CAZDVL010000157.1:0-5715 GCA_964508745.1 uncultured Anaerolineaceae bacterium
GTTCCCGCCCATTGCCACGCCGCGCGCAGCGGGTTATGATGATATGGGTATACTTTATTGCGCGTAGAGAGAGGCACGTCCTATGAGCGACATCGCCAGCCGGGGTTACGCCCGCCCGGACAAGCTTGTTACGACTGAGTGGGTCGCCGCCCACCTGAACGACCCTAACGTGCGCATTGTCGAATCCAATGAGGACCCGCTGCTGTACCCCTCCGGCCACATCCCCGGCGCGGTGCAGATTGACTGGGTCAGCGACCTGAACGACCCGCTGCACCGCGACTACCTGGACACCGCCCACTTCGAGCAGTTGATGTCCCGCGTGGGGATCACGCCGGAGACGCTGGTCGTCTTTTACGGCGACAAGAACAACTGGTGGGCCTGCTATGCGCTGTGGGTGTTCGAGCTGTTCGGCCACGACCGCACGCGCATCATGGACGGCGGGCGGCTGAAGTGGGAACAGGAGGGCCGCCCGCTGACACGCGAAGCGCCGAAGCACGCCCCGACCGTCTACAAGGCGCCGCCGCGCGACGACAGCGTGATTCGCGCCTTCCGCGACGATGTGCTGCGCCATATCAGCGCCGGCGGCCCGCTGGTGGACGTGCGCAGCCCGGCGGAATTCACCGGCGAGAAACTGCACATGGAGGGCTACCCGAACGAGGGGGCGCTGCGCGGCGGGCACATCCCCGGCGCGAAGAACATCCCCTGGGGCCGGGCGGTCAACCCGCACGACGGCACGTTCCGAAGCGCCGACGAGCTGCGCGCCATCTACGAGCAGGAGCAGGGCCTCAGCCCGAACAAGGATGTGATCGCCTACTGCCGCATCGGCGAGCGCAGCAGCCACACCTGGTTTGTGCTGGCGTACCTGCTGGGCTACCCGAACGTCCGCAACTACGACGGCAGTTGGACGGAGTGGGGCAACCTGGTCGGCGTGCCGATCGAGAAGTAGGCGTGATGGCCGCCATTCCGCCCAAACTGCAGGAGCTGCTGGACGACTTCGCGCTGCTGCCCGACCGCGGCGCGCGCGCTGAGTACCTGATCGAGATCGCCGACCGCTTCGACGCGGTGCGCGTGCCGCCCGCGGTGGCGCAGCGCCCTTACGACGAGGCGCAGCGCGTGCCCGCCTGTGAAAGCGACGCTTATGTGTGGGCGCTCGACAACCAGGACGGCACGCTGACGTACCGCTTTGACGTGCTCAACCCGCAGGGGCTGAGCGCGATGGCGATGGCGGTGGTGCTGGACGAGACCTGTTCCGGCGCGCCGCTGGAGCAGGTCGCTAATGTCCACGCCGACATCGTGTTCACGCTGTTCGGCAAGGAAATTTCGATGGGCAAGGGCCAGGGCCTGATGGGGCTGGTCTCGATGGTGCAGCGCGCGGCGCAGCAGCGTTTGAGGGTTTAAGCGGGGCGCGCTCAGGCGTTGAGCTGCTGCGCCAGCGGCGCCAGGCGCGCGTCGCCGGCCAGCGCGCGCTGCATCTCGGCGCGCAGGGGCGAGCTGGCGGCGGCACAGGCCGGGCCGCACAGCGCCAGCGCGCCGGGGTGGTCGCCGGCCAGCGCCAGCAGCAGCCCGCGCAGAAACGGGATAAACGGCTCGGTCGGCGCCAGTTCGGCGGCGCTGTCCAGGCAGGCCGCGGCGCCGTCCAGCTCGCCCTGACGGCGCAGGACCTCAGCGCGCTTGAGCAGGATGGCGGCGCGCAGGCTGGCGATCACGGGGTCCCCGGCCGCGCCGACGGCCTCAAGCTGCGCCAGCGCCCGCCCATAGCGCGCCGCCGCCAGCGCCCAACTGCCGGTCTGCGCCAGCAGGTCGCCCTCGCGTTCCAGCCAGCGCCAGGCGCGCGGCTGCGCCCGCACCACATCCAGCGCCTCGGCCGGGCAGCCGCAGGCCGCCAGCAGATCAACCAGCCGTTCAGCCAGCCGTTCGTCAGCCGGGCGCAGCGCCAGCGCCTGCCGGGCCGCCTCCAGCACAGCGGCGGCACTGCCCAGGCGCGCGCCGATCACGGCCTGCTGCGCGAAATCGTCGGCGCCGGGCGCGGGCAGCGCGGCCAGGTCAGCGAGGGCGCGGTCGAGGCTGGCGCGGTCGCCCTGGCGCAGCAGCGCCGCCGCGCGCAGCCGCCGCGCGCCGGCGTCGTGCGGCTCTGCCGCCAGGTGCGCGTCGAGCGCCGCCAGCGCGTCCGCCAGCTCGCCGGTGTGGATGAAGGCTTCGGCCAGTTGCAGCGGGCTGTACATTTACACGTCGTCGCCCGGCAGCCCAAAGACGTAAGCGCGCCGCCGCGCGTCCAGCGCCGCCCCCAGCGTGGTGGCTTCGCGGGTGCGCCAGGTGGTGAAGATGTCCTTGATGAAGCTGGACAGCAGGCCGTAGGCCAGCATTTTGAAGTCGGTCTCGTCCACCGTCGAGGCCTGCCGCGGCCAGCCATAGCCCCAGGCGAACCACGCGCCGGTGGGCAGCACCAGGAAATCGTAGAAGGCGGTGTTGTCCTGGTCGCTGCCGATGAACACGACGACGCGCCCGGCGATCTGCTTGAACAGCACGCCGGGAATCTGCGCTTCATCGCGGATGTTCGGGCGAGCCGTGCCCACCAGCGGCACGAAAGTCACGTTCCAGTCCTCGATAGGGATATAGAGCGCCTGGCGCCCCCCGCCCGCCGGGTGTTCGATCAGGCGCGGCTCGCCCAGCTCGGTCAGGCCGCGCTCCCGGCACTCGTGGACCGCCACCTGCAGCGCGTTAAACAGCTCGGTGACGAACAGGGTTGTCTGCTTGAGGACGAACTGGCGCTGCTGGCGGCGCTCCAGCAGCACGTGTTCGATGTCCTGAAGCGCCTGTTCCACCTGCCGTTCGCGCCTGTCCAACTGCCCAAACTCGTCAGCCACCGGCTGTCCCTCCCTCAAGCGCACACAACTACCCACAGCAATTATATACCGCGCGCGGCAAACACAACTTTGCGGTTTTAGGTGGCGGGGCGCAGCTCGCGCAGCAGCGCTTCGAAAGCGTCCACGCGCTGGTCATAGGTGTGCTGCGCGTAGACGTGCGCCTGCGCTGCCGCCGCCAGCGCGCCGCGTTCGGCGTCGTGCGCCAGGTAGTGCGCGGCCTGCGCGCGCAGCTCAGCGGGGCTGGCGTAGGTGACGATGGTCTCGCCCGGCGTGAACCACTGGCGAACGCCCGGCAGGTCGTCGGTGAGCTGGAGCGTGCCCACGCCGGCCGCCTCGAACAGGCGCATGTTGCCGCCGTAGCGCATGAAGTTGCCGTGCGGGTTGACGGTGAGCTTCGCCGCCGCCAGCACGCGCAGCATCGTCTCGCCCAGGGCCGGGCCGCGCGCGAACCGCCGCAGCGACGCGGGCACCTCGTGCACGCTCCAGATGCCCAGGTCGAAGCTGGCCAGCGCTTCGAGCGCGCGCACCCGGCTGCTGTAGAGCGCGTCCGGCAGCAGCGTGCCCACAAAGGCGATGTCGCAGGCGTAAGCGGCGCGCTCCTCCGGCGTGAGGTCGTAAGGGCGGTGAAAGTCCGGGTCGCAGGCCGACAGCGGCAGGCAGGCCATGCGCTGCGCGCCCAGCTCCAGCCACTGCACGCCGTGATAATAGTCGTTGACCAGCGCCAGATCGTACAGCGGCGCGGCCTGGCGCTCGATAGGGCGCGCAAAGACAATCGGAGAAGTGCCGCTGGCGTACACCAAAGTGCAGCCGGTGGCCTCTTTGATGGCGGCCAGCGTTTGCGGGTAGATAACGGTGTTGTCGCCCACCAGCCACAGCACAGCCGGGCGGAAGTCGAGCGCTTTGCGCAGCAGCGCGGCGTTGCGGCGGCGGTATTCCGGGTTGAGGTGCGGCGGCAGGCGCGCGGCCAGCGCCGCCAGCGCCTTGTCGGGCGTCAGCCCGGCGCGGTGATGGTGCGCGCGGACAGCCCCGCCGGGCGGCAGGTTGCGGTAGAAAATGTCGAGCGTGTAGCCGCGCCGGCGCAGCGCGCGCTCCCAGAAATGCTGCGACACGCTGGGCGGGAACAGCGGCGGCGCGCCGTGTGGCGCGCGTTCGACGGCCTCACGCAGCGCCTCAGGGTGGTGCAGCGCGGCGACAAACAGAATGCGCGCCGCCATCAGCGGCCAGCGCGCGCGGGCGCATCTTCGACCAGCAGGCAGGCGGCGACGTTGTGGCCGATAATCTGCGGGCGCCCTGCCAGCGCCAGCGTGATCGGCCCTTCGAACGGGTCGCGCGCCAGCACCTCGACAGACGCCCCCAGCGCCAGGCCGCGCCCGATGATGTATTCGAGCATGTCGGGGCTGGTGGCGCGGATCTGGGCGATGGTGGCTGGCCGGTTGGGCGGCCAGTTGGCCAGCGCAACCAGGTCGCGATGGGCGATCGTCCCGTCCTCAGCCGGAATCGGGTCGCCGTGCGGGTCCAGGTCCGGGTGGCCCAGCCGGGCGGAGATCGCCTCGACGAAGCGGTCAGAGACGGCGTGTTCCAGGTTTTCGGCCTCGTCGTGGACTTCGTGCAGCGCGTAGCCAAGCCGCTCGACCAGGTAAAGTTCGATCAGGCGGTGGCGGCGGATAATCTGAAGCGCGGCCTGCTGGCCCTTCTCCGTGAGGATCACGCCCCGGTATTTCTGATAGTCAAGCAGCCCGGCTTCCTCCAGGCGCTGCGCCATATCGGTGACCGACGGGGCAGAGATGCCCAGCACGTCGGCCAGGGCGGTGGTTGAAACGCGCTCCATCTCCTGCTGCAAGGCGTAAACGGACTTGAGGAAATTCTGGACAGATTCGGACCGAAGCCGGAGCTGTTGAGGGTCGGACATGACGTGCCTTTGTGCATCTGGCGCTGCCTGGAATCATAGCACAAAACTGCGACCAGACGTACAATCAACGGACTGCTGCCGGGCTGGCCGGTCTGGCGCATCTGTTAAAAAACTGGAGATTTCCATGAACCGCCTCGAAGAAATTAATATCAAACACGACCGTCTGCGCGGGCTGCTGCAGGCGCGCCAGGCCGACGCCCTGTGGCTGCGCGCGACGCGCAACATCGCCTGGTTTACCGCCGGCGCTGACGCCAGCATCGCCATTGACGGCGACAACGGCTCCTACAGCGTGCTGGTCACAGCGGACCGGCGCGCCATCTACACCAACAATATTGAGCTGACGCGGCTGCGCGCGGAAGAGGATTTTGAGAGCCTGGGGTTCGTCTTTGAGGAATTCCCCTGGCACGCCGCCCGCCAGCCGGAGGCGCCCCATCTGCTGTTGGAAAGCGATGTCGAGACCGACCTGCTGCGGCTGCGGCTGGTGCTGCTGGAGGGCGAGATCGCGCGGCTGCGCGCGCTGGGCCAGGACACCGCCGCCGCCGTGGCCGAGGCCGCCAGCCTGGCGCGCCCTGGCGACAGCGAATACCAGATCGCCGCGCGGCTGGCGGCGGCGGCGCGCGCGCGCGGCGGCATCGCCGTCGTGAACCTGATCGCCACCGACGAGCGCATTGCGCAGTTCCGCCACCCGCTGCCGACCGCCAAAGCCATGGATAAATATGTGATGGTGGTGGTGTGTATGCGCCGTCACGGGCTGGTCGTCTCTGCAACGCGCCTGGCCTACGCGGGCGCTGTCCCGGCGGAGATAGCGGAAAAGAACCGCCGGGTCGCCGCGGTGGACGCGGCGGCGATCGCCGCCACGCGGCCAGGGCGCACGTTGGGCGCGGTGTTCGCCGACATTCAGGCCGCGTATGCCGCGCAGGGCGAGGCCGGCCAGTGGCAGTA
>CAZDVL010000158.1:0-5675 GCA_964508745.1 uncultured Anaerolineaceae bacterium
GACGGAAGAAGCGGAGGGTGTGGCGATGCGCCGCGGCGGTTCAGGGTTAGTTGTGCGCTGGGTGCTGCTGGTGGGCATCGTTCTGGCTTTCGCGGACGCCGCCGCGCTGACGCGCGCTGTGCCGGCCGCGGCGGGCGACGGCACGCTGCGCCGCATTCGTGTGCCGATACTGATGTATCACTATGTCAGCCCGCTGCCGGGCGACGCCGACGACCTGCGCGTCGGGCTGACGGTCGCGCCGGATGTCTTTCGCGCGCAGATGGAACTGTTAAGCGCGCAGGGCTATGAAACCGTTTCGCTGTACGACCTGCACGCGGCCCTGCTGGAGGGCGCGCCGCTGCCGCCGCAGCCCATCATCCTGACCTTCGACGACGGCTACAGCGACCACTATACAACTGTTTTCCCCGTGCTGCAGGAAGTTGGTTTTACAGCCACCTTTTTCATCATCACAGGCCGGCAGGACGCCGGCGACCCCGCCTATATGTCGTGGCCGCAGGTTCAGGAGATGGCGGCGGCGGGCATGAACATGGAGTCACACACCAAGTCGCACTACGACCTGCGCAGCCGCGATCACGAGTTTCTGGTGTATGAAATGCTGGGCAGCCGCGAGAGCCTGGAGGCGCACGCCGGCGGCGCGGCGCGCATGTTTTCCTACCCGGCCGGGCGGTACGACGACCTGACGCTGCGAACAGCCCGCGAGCTGGGCGTCTGGCGGGCGGTCACAACCCAGCCGGGGGCCTGGCACACCACAGATAACGACCTGGAGCTGCCGCGCTTGCGCGTGAACCCGGACACCGGCGTGAACGGGCTGCTGAGCCTGATTCGTGGCGCGTAGGCGGGGCAGCAAAAACCCGCCGGCTTGTTCTCCGGCGGGGCAGGTGACGGCGGCCGGCGCGGGTCTAGTCGGGCAGGATGCGGGCGTCGAGGAAGTGATCCAGCCACACCATGTAGAGCAGCACCAGAGGCAGCGCGGTTGTCAGGAAGTAGATAATGCCATACTCGCCAATCGTGACTGCGTGCGACTGGACCGGCGTGATGATGGGCGGCAGGTGGATGTGCGGCAGGATGCTGAAGCCCACTGTGATGATCAGGAGCGCTGTGCCGCCGCCGAGGATAATCGAGATCGCCCAGACTGCAATTCGCTTGACTGTCAATGACGACATGGCCCGTTTCTCTCCCGCAACAGGTTATTCTTGCTTCAGGCTTGCATTTTAACCTGTTTACAAGGTAACATGCAAGTAATGTTTTTCACAAGCTCCGCGTGCCGGTTTTTTTTAATAGCGTTTCATTCAATTGGTTGTTAAACTTATGAATGTTGGCAATTGCATGGCGGCAGCAGCCACCGGCTGTTGGAGTTATACACAGGGGGCGCTGGCTTCGACGCTGGCAAAGTGATTGGCAAAGAAGGGAACCGATTGATGGCCGATCTATTCGATAAGGTCGCCCACGACGACACGCTTGAGCGTGTGCGTGCGGCCACGGAAGGCGGTATCTATCCCTTTTTCCGGGCGCTGAGCGACTCGGAAGGGACGATAGCGACGTTTGAAGGCAAAGAAGTTGTCATGATCGGCTCTAATAATTATCTGGGGCTGACAACCGACCCGCGCGTGCGCCAGGCTGCTGTTGAGGCGGTTGAGCGCTTCGGGACGAGCGTCACCGGATCGCGTTTCCTCAACGGCACGCTCCAGCTCCACCTTGAGCTTGATCGCCGGCTGGCGGCATTTGTCGGCAAAGAGGCGGCGCTGGTGTTCCCAACGGGCTACCAGACCAATGTGGGCACCATCTCCGCGCTGGTCGGGCGGGGCGAATACGTGATCGTGGACAAGGACGACCACGCCAGCATTGTGGATGGCTGTTTTATGAGCCAGGGCGAAATGAAGCGCTTTATCCACAATGACGTTGGCAGCCTGGACACGGTGCTGAAAAAGCTGCCGGCGAGCGCTGGCAAGCTGGTGATCGTGGATGGTGTGTACAGCATGGGGGGCGATATCGCGCCTCTGCCGGAGATCGTCGCCATCTGCCAGCGCTATGGCGCGCGGATTATGGTTGATGACGCGCACGGCCTGGGCGTTACCGGCGGCGGGCGCGGCACAGCGGCGCACTTCGGCCTTACAGACCAGGTTGACCTGATTATGGGCACGTTCAGCAAGAGCTTCGCCTCAATCGGCGGGTTCATTGCCGGCGACGCGCACGTGATCAAATTCATTCAACACCACGCCCGCGCGCTTATCTTCTCGGCGGCGCTGCCCGCGCCCAACGCGGCGGCGGCGCTGGCCGCGCTCGACATTATGGAGAACGAGCCGCAGCACGTCGCGCAGTTGTGGGAAAATGCGGAGTACATGCGCGCCGGGCTGAGAAGGCTGGGCTACAACACCGGCCCGTCGAACACGCCGATTATCCCGGTGATTCTGGGCGACGACTTCAAGACGGCGATCGCCTGGACCGCGCTGATTCAGGAAGGCGTCTACACGAACGTCGTTGTTCCGCCGGCCGTCCCCCCGAACAAGAGCCTGCTGCGCACCAGCTATATGGCGAGCCACCGCACGCACCACCTCGACCGGGCGCTGAAGGCCTTTAAGATCGTAGGCGAGAATCTGGACCTCATCCCGCCCCGGCCGGCGGCTGAAACGCTGGGCGTCGGCGGCGTGTCGGAGAACTGACCGGCGGCAGAATAAAATATAAAGAGCGGGCACGCCCGCTCTTTTTTGTTGGGTAGGGGGATAAAGCTACGCTTCTGCGGCAGGCCCGCGCCGGAACAAACCTGTGATCCGCTGGTTGAGCGGGTCCAGCATCCGGTAGACGACGGGCACCACAATCAGCGTGAGAATCATGCTGCTGGTGATGCCGCCGATGACGACGATGCCAAGCTGCGCGGCGATCAGCGCGCCGTCCGACAGGCCTACCGCCAGCGGAATAAGCGCGATGATCGTGGCGATCGTGGTCATGAGGATGGGACGCAGGCGGCGGTCACCGGCGTCAAGCAGGGCGGCGTCAACTGTCATGTTGCGCTCGCGCCGGTTGGCCTGCACGCGGTCAATCAGCACAACGGCGTTGGTGACGACCAGCCCGATGAGCATCAGCAGGCCGATCAGCGCCGACACGCCCAGCACCTCATTGGTCACGGCCAGCGCAATAGCGGCGCCCACCGGCGCGACGATCACGCTGAAAATAATCGTGATCCAGTGCACGGGCGAGGCGAACGTGAAGATCAGGATGATGATGACAAAGACCATCGCGATGCCCATCGCCCCGATCACGCCGACAAACCCTTCGAACTGGAGGGCGCTTTCGGCGCCCTGGCTGACCGTAACGCTTTCGGGCAGGTCGAGCGCCTGAACGGCGTCTATCGCCTGCTGGGTCACGCCCAGCGTGTCCTTAGTTTCCAGCTCCGCCTTGTAGCTGACGGCGGATTCCCGGTTGATGCGGAGGTACGTGGCCGGCCCTTCGCCGCCGCCGCCCTGCGCCGCGATCTGGCTCAGGGTGCTGGTGGCGTTTGCCAGGCCAGGAACGCCGTTGAGCGTCTCGATAACCAGCGGGTCAAGCTCCGCCAGCACGTCCTGAGGGCCGGAAACCACCAGCCCGAAGCCGCCGAAACCGCCCGCTTCGGCCAGCGAAGCGGCTGAAACTGTGACGTTGCCCGGCCCGAAGATTTCCTCCGCTGTGCCGCGCAGCTCAAGTGTGCGCTGGTCGAGCTTGTCCGGGTTGTTAAGCGACACGCTGATCTGCGCCTGGTGTTGGTTCACGCTGTTGTTTCCCAGCAGCGCGTCCAGCGAAAAGCCGCCGCCGCCTACCGTTGTGCGGATCGTGCCCAGCTCGTCGGCCGGGATGGCCTGCGCGATGTGATCCTCCATCTGCCGCACCAGCGCGTCGGTTTCGAGGATGCTGGTGCCCTGGGGCATCTGGACATCAACGGCGATCTCCGGCTCGCCGAACTCCGGGAGGAAGGCGAAGGGGCGGCTGGCGAACAGCGCGCCGCTGACCACCATCGAAAGCACCGCGATGCCGATGACGACAATGCGCGTCCGGGAGGTGCTCAGCGCCCAGCGCAGCACCGGCAGGTAATACCGCGCGACGCTGCTGGCGATCGGCCCGGCGTCTTCGCCGACAATATCCTCGCGCCGGATGAAGATGTAGGCCAGCGCGGGCACCACCGTGATCGCGACGATAAACGACGCCAGCAGCGCGTAGGTCACGGCCAGGCCGAAGGGCAGGAAGAATTCGCTGATCAGCCCGCCGCTGAAACCCAGCGGCAGGAACACCACCACCGTGATCAGGGTGGCGGAGAAGATGGCGATCGACACGTCGCGCGTGCCTGTCAGGATCGCGGTGCGCTTGTCGCCGCCGGTCTGAAGCTCGCGAAAGATGTTTTCCAGGACGACGATCGAGTCGTCAACCACGCGGCCGATTGCGACCGTGAGGCCGGACAGGGTCATGATGTTGAGCGTCACGCTCGCCGGGAACAGGCGCTGGATGAACGCGAACAGCGCCGAAGTCTCCGCCAGCGGCACGAGCAGCTCATGCACGAGCGGGGGAATCCAGTTCATGATCGCCAGCGCGGCCAGCAGCGAGAGCGGAATGCTGACCGCCACGACCAGGGTGCTGCGCCAGGATGGGTCGGGCAGGTTGCCGGGCCAGAAGCGAACGACCAGGCCAGCCGCGATGCCGATGATGAGCAGGATGCGCACGACGGCGTCGGTCTGCTGGAAGGCAAGCTGAACGCTGCCGCCAGCCGCCTCAAGGCCGCTGAGCAGGATCAGCGCCAGCGCGGCGGCGAACACGGCGATGATCAGCGTGCCGGCCAGGCGGCGGCCGTTCCGCTGCCAGATTCCATCGCTGAGGAACAGCAGAATAACGAGAACGGCGAAGATGCCGCCCAGCGTGCCTTCGCGGGCGACGCCGTTGATCGAGTCCTCGACGAAGCTGGCGGTTTCCACCGCGATTTTGATCTCGATCGCCGGGTTCGCCGCGTCGATTTCCTGCATCAGGTCGTTGATGAGATGGAAGGTTTCGACGGTGTTCGCGTCGCTGGCCTTGTACACCGTGATCAGCAGGCTGGCGGCGCGGTCGGTGCGCGTGACCTGCGTCGTGGGCGTGAACGGTTCCTCACTGGAGAGCGCGCGCTCCTGGAGCGCGGCGGGCAGCAGCGCGAACGTTTCCGGGGTGAACAGGCGCAGCGCGTCGGGCGACAGATCAGCAAAGACCTGTGGGTCGCGTTTGAGCATGTAGCTGACAGCTTCGACGCTCAGGTTGCCGAACAGGTTCGGCGCGAAGGCCGCGCCCTGCGGGCTGCTGAAGACGCTGTTCATCAGGCCGGCGGCGTTCGCGAACGGGAAATCTGCCGGGAAACGGAAGAAGTCGTCGGCGGTGTTCAGCTCGATATTGTAAAATGGCTCCAGCAGCGCCCACTGGCTGTTGAGCGCGGGCGCGGCGGGGTCGCCCGGCGGCAGGTTCGTGGTGTAGCGGTCCGCCAGGGCGGCGGCGGCTGAGACCTGCTCGCCGCTGGCAATGGCGCGTATGTCAGCGGCCAGCGCCGGCTCCATCTGGCTGAGCACGTCGTCCGGGATGAGCGCCAGCACATCGGGCGAGAGCTTGCGCAGGGTGTCGGCGTCAACCGCCGTGAAGAAGCCCGGCTCGTTGAGCACGAAATAGCGCGCCACGCCGGGCGTCAGGCTGTC
>CAZDVL010000159.1:0-5674 GCA_964508745.1 uncultured Anaerolineaceae bacterium
CTCACCGGGGTCAGCGCGCGCTGGCCAGGCCGCCAGCCTGATGGCGCAGACCGGTGAATGCCTGGAACAGTTGGCCTGCGCGCGGCGCTGCGGCTATAATCGCCCGCATGACGACACGCCCAGCGCGGCGCTCAGCCGGAACCTGGTGGTTATGCGCGCTTACCGGCGCGCTGACGCTGTTTCAGGCGGCGGCGCTGCTGCGCGCGCTGCGGCTGCCGGCGGACCTGGCGGCGGCTGTCAGCCTGCCGGGGGCGCTGGCGCTGGTGGGCGCGGGCGCGTGGACGTTGTTTTTCGCGCTGTTAACCGTTAATCTGTGGCAGCTGCGCCCGCGCGCGGTGCGCCAGACAGCCTGGGCGGTGATCGCCTTCATGGTTTACAATGCTGCCCGGCTGGTCGTATACGCGCAGGCTGATTATGACCGGCAGCGGCTGCCGGCCGCGCTGCTGGCGCTGGGGCTGGCCTGCGTTGTGCCGGCGCTGTATCTGCTGCGCCGTCCGCCGAATCAACCTGGGAACGGAGACGCCCGAAACTATGACGTTAGATCAGAAAACCAATGAACAGATTGAGCAGCTGCGCGCGCTGCGCCAGGAACACATGGCCGGCGGCGGGGCGGAGCGCATTAAGCGCCAGCATGACACTGGCCGGAACACCGCGCGCGAGCGCCTGGATATTCTGCTGGACCCCGGCAGCTTCCGCGAGCTGGACGCTTTTGTGCGCCACCGGTCGCACGATTTTGGCATGGAGCACAACCGTCCGCTGGGCGACAGCGTGATTACCGGCTGGGGCACGATTGACGGGCGGCTGGTGTACGTGTACTCGCAGGACTTCACCATCGTGGGCGGCTCGCTGAGCGAGGTGCACGCGCAGAAAATCTGCAAGATCATGGACATGGCGATCCGCGTGGGCGCGCCGGTGATCGGCCTGAACGACAGCGGCGGCGCGCGCATCCAGGAAGGGGTGGACAGCCTGGGCGGCTACGCCGATATTTTCCTGCGCAACACGCTCGCCAGCGGCGTTGTGCCGCAGCTCAGCGTCATTATGGGGCCGTGCGCCGGCGGCGCGGTTTACAGCCCGGCCCTGACCGACTATATCCTGATGGTGAAGGACACCAGCTACATGTTCATCACCGGGCCGGAGGTGGTCAAGCAGGTGACGCACGAGGAAGTGACGTTTGAGGAACTGGGCGGCGCGTCGGTGCACGGCTCGCGCAGCGGCGTCTGTCACCTGGTGGGCGAGAACGAAAGCGAAACGCTGCTGCTGGTGCGCGAGCTGCTGAGCTATTTCCCGCAGAACAACATGGAGGACGCGCCGTTCGTCCCGACGGCCGACGACCCCCTGCGGGCCGACCCGGAGCTGGACCACATCATCCCCGACAACCCGAACAAGCCCTACGACATGAAGGAAGTGATCGCGCATATCGTGGACGACGGGCGCTTTATGGAGGTGCACGGCGATTACGCCGACAACATCGTCGTCGGCTATGCGCGGCTGGGCGGGCACAGCGTCGGCATCGTGGGCAACCAGCCGATCGTGCTGGCGGGCGTGCTGGACATCAAGGCCAGCGAGAAGGCGGCGCGCTTTATCCGCTTCTGCGATTCGTTCAACATCCCGATTGTGACGTTCGTGGACGTGCCCGGCTACATGCCCGGCACCGAGCAGGAACACAACGGCATCATCACCGGCGGGGCCAAGCTGCTGTACGCTTACTGCGAGGCGACCGTCCCCAAGCTGACCGTCACCACGCGCAAGAGCTACGGCGGGGCGTACTGCGTCATGAGCAGCAAGCACATCCGCGGCGACCTGAACCTGGCGTGGCCGACCGCCGAAATCGCCGTGATGGGGCCGGACGGCGCGGTGGAGATCATCTTCCGCCGCGAGCTGCGCGAGGCCGCCGACCCGGTGGCAAAGAAGGCGGAGCTGGTGGCCGAGTACCGGCGCAAATTCGCCAGCCCGTATATCGCCGCCGCGCGCGGCTACCTGGACGACGTGATCGAGCCGCGCGAAACCCGCGCCCGCCTGATCAACGCGCTGGAGGCCCTGCAGAACAAGCGCGCCGAGAACCCGCCGCGCAAACACGGCAACATCCCGCTGTGAGCGCACCCGGAGGATTGACCCATGCCTGAACCGCGCAGCATCCAGAAAGTGCTCATCGCCAACCGGGGCGAGATCGCTGTTCGCATCATCCGCGCCTGCCGCGACCTGGGCATCCCGACGGTGGCGGTCTACTCTGCCGCCGACCGCACCGCGCTGCACGTGCGCTACGCCGACGAGGCGGTCAGCATCGGCCAGTCGGCCCCGCGCGACAGCTACCTGCGCGTTGACAGCATCCTGGAGGCGGCGCGGAAAACCGGCGCCGACGCCATCCACCCCGGCTACGGGTTTCTGGCCGAAAACGCCGATTTTGCCCAGGCGTGCGCCGACGCGAAGCTGATCTTCGTCGGGCCGTCGCCCAGCGCCATCGCCACGATGGGCGACAAACAGGCCGCGCGCCGGGCCGTGAAGGGCCACGGCGTGCCGCTGGTTCCCGGCACGGACGCCGGGGAAACGCTGCGCGACGATGAGCTGACCGCCGCCGCGCAGCAGATCGGCTTTCCGCTGATGGTCAAGGCGGCGGGCGGCGGCGGCGGCAAAGGGATGCGCGCTGTCTACAACGCGGGCGAGCTGCCGGGCGCGCTGGCTACCGCCCGCCGCGAGGCCGAGAGCGCCTTCGGCAATGACCGCGTGTACCTGGAAAAGCTGCTCAGCGGCGCGCGCCATATCGAGTTTCAGGTGATGGCCGACGCGCACGGGCGCACGATTCACCTGGGCGAACGCGAGTGTTCCATCCAGCGGCGGCATCAGAAGCTGGTCGAGGAAGCGCCCAGCGTGTTTGTGGACGACGACCTGCGCCAGCGCATGGGCGACACGGCGGTCGCCGCGGCGGAGGCGGTCGGCTATGTCAACGCCGGGACGGTCGAGTACCTGGTGGACGAGAACAAGAATTTCTACTTTCTGGAGATGAACACCCGCCTGCAGGTCGAGCACCCGGTCACGGAGCTGGTGACCGGCATTGATATGGTGAAAGAGCAGATTCGCATCGCGCGCGGGCGCCCGATGGGGCAGGTGGAGAGCGTGCTGCACCCGCGCGGCTGGGCTATCGAGTGCCGCATCAACGCTGAAGACCCGTACAACAACTTCCTGCCGTCCATCGGCCGGGTGTCTACGCTGATTATGCCCAGCGGCCCCGGCGTGCGCGTGGACAGCGGCGTGTACGCCGGCTATGAGATCACGCCGTACTACGACAGCATGATCGCCAAGCTGATCTGCTGGGGCGAGGACCGCGCCGAGGCCATGCTGCGGATGCGGCGCGCGCTGGCCGAGTGCACGATTATGGGCGTGCACCACAACGTTCCCTTCCACATTAACCTGCTCAACAGCTTCAGCTTTATCGCCGGCAAGGTGGACACGATGTTCATCGAGCAGCGCTTCAGCATGGACACGTATGAGACCGAGCCGGTCGAGAGCGATTACGAGACGGCGGCGCTGGCCGCGACGCTGTTCGCGCACCGCCGCCGCCAGCTCGCCAGCCAGGTGGTGGCCCCCGGCAAGCGCGACACGAGCAACTGGAAGTGGGTCGGGCGTTATGAAAGGATGCACCGGTGAAATATATCACCACCATCAACAACCGCACCTACGAAATTGACATCCTGCCCGACGGCAGCGTGCTGCTCAACGGCCAGGCGCGCAACGTGGACCTGCTGGCGCTGGACGCCTCGCTGTACTCGATCATCACCGACAGCCGCTCGCTGGAGGCGCTGATTGACGAGCAGGGCGGCCAGTACCAGGTGCTGATCGGCGGGCGGCGCTATGAGGGGCAGGTGCTGGACGAGCGCGACCAGCTTCTGCGCTCGCGCTCTGGCGGCGGCGTGGACCAGAGCGGCGAGGTGTCGGTCAAAGCGCCGATGCCGGGCCTGATCGTGGCGGTGCCGGTGGACGAGGGGCAGGCGGTGAAGGCCGGGCAGACGGTCGTCATTTTAGAGTCGATGAAGATGCAGAACGAACTGAAAGCGCCGCGCGACGGCACGGTGCAGCGCATCAGCGTCGCGCCGGGGCAGAGCGTTGAGCAGAAGAAGGTGTTGATTACGATCACGTGACAGGGCCGACGGCCCGCACAGCGTCAGCATTCAGTGTGTCAACCATCGCAGCGGGCGGCCCGCCGGGCCGCCCTTACAGCGCCTGTGCCCCGGCCCAGACGCTCACCGAACAGGCGTCGTCCACATGACCAGCGAATCACAGGCTATAGCACCCCAAAGAGACCCTTACGCAGCGCTGCGCTTCCGCGACTTTCGCATCCTGATCGCCGGGCGCTTCATCGCGCAGATCGGCGAGATGATGGTCAGCGTGAGCGTCGGCTGGGAGCTGTACGAGCGCACCGGCGACCCGTTCGCGCTGGGGCTGGTGGGGCTGGTGCAGGTGATCCCGGTGATGCTGCTGGCGCTGCCGGGCGGCTATGTCGCGGACCGCTACAACCGCCGGATCGTCACGCTGATGTCGCAGCTTGTGCTGATGGCGTGTTCGCTGGCGCTGATGGCGCTGTCGCTGACGCAGGGGTCGCTGCCGCTGCTGTACCTGGTGCTGGCGCTGATCGGCGCGGCGCGGGCGTTTAACAACCCGGCGGAGTCGGCGCTGACGCCGCTGGTGGTGCCGCAGGAACACTTTTTCAACGCCACCACCTGGAACACGACCGTCTGGCAGCTTTCCGCCGTCCTCGGCCCGGCGGTCGGCGGGCTGCTGATCGGCATCACGGGGGGCGCGGCGACTGTTTACGCGGTCAACGTGGCAGCGGGCGGCGTGCTGGTGACGGCGCTGCTGCTGATTCACAGCCGGCAGAGCGGCTACCGCATGCCCGATGAGACGCCGATGCAGGCGCTGCGCGGCGGCCTGCGCTTTGTGCGCCACACGCGCGTGATTCTGGCGGCGATCACGCTCGATATGTTCGCGGTGCTGTTCGGCGGCGCGACCTTCCTGCTGCCGGTGTTTGCCAGCGACATCCTGCACACCGACGCGACCGGCCTGGGGCTGCTGCGCGCGGGGCAGTCAATCGGGGCGCTGCTGATGGTAACGTACCTGGCGCGGCGCGCGCCGTTCGAGCAGGCCGGGCGGACGCTGCTGGTGGCGGTGACGGGTTTCGGCGTGGCCACGATCATCTTTGGCCTGTCAACGTCGTTCTGGCTGTCCATGCTGATGCTGATTACGATGGGCGCGCTCGACAACATCAGCGTTGTCATCCGCCACACGCTGATTCTCACCTACACGCCTGACGAGATGCGCGGGCGCGTGGCGTCGGTGAACGCCGTGTTTATCGGCGCGTCGAACGAGCTGGGCGGGTTTGAGTCCGGCGTGGCGGCGGCGCTGCTGGGGCCGGTGGGCGCGGTGGTGTTTGGCGGTTTCGCTACTTTAGTGGTCGTGGGCGTTGTTGGCTGGTTCGCGCCGGCGCTGCGCGGCCTGAAACGGATCGGCGCGCCGCTATGACCGCTGGCGGCCGGGGACGGCCTGCATGCCATACTGGATAACGGCCACGCTGGCGGCGACGCCGGCTTTTCTGTGGGTGTTCTTTGGGCTGGGGCTGCCCTGGGCGCTGGCCGCGCTGCCGCGCCAGCGGCGGCACGACTGGCCGGCGGCGTTGTGCCTGGCG
>CAZDVL010000160.1:0-5672 GCA_964508745.1 uncultured Anaerolineaceae bacterium
ATGGCGCGCGGCTGGTGGCGCGCGGCGGCCTGCGGCTGGTGACGACGCTTGACCTTGACCTGTATTATGAAACCGAGTGCGCGCTGCGGGCGCACCTGGCGCGCCTCAACGGCAAAACGCCGCCGACCACCGCCGCCGACGGCGGCCCCTGCGCCAGCGCCGCGCTGCTGCCGCCGGTCAGCGCGGCCGCCGGGGCCAGCCCGCCGGACAGCGGCGCGCTGGTGGTGATTGACGTTGCCACCGGCGAGATCAAAAGCATGGTTGGCCCGGTGGCGGCGGCCGCTTACCAGCCCGGCCCGGTTTTGCAGCCGTTCGTGTATTTTGAGGGGCTGCGCGTCGGCGGGCTGCACGCGGCGACGATGGTGCTGGATATTCCGCGCCCGTTCCCCGGCGCGGTTGAGGGCCTGATCTACACGCCGGCCAACGCTGACGGGCAGTTCCGCGGGCCGCTGAACCTGCGCGACGCCATGAGCAGCGGCCTGCTGCCGCCGGCGGTGTGGGCGGCGAACCGCCAGCGCATCGAGAATATTCTGCGCGGCGCACACCTGATCGGCATCAACAGCCTGGACGAGAACGCGCGCTACGACCTGTCGCTGCTGGAGCGCGGCGGCGAGGTCGCGCCGCTGGACGTGACGTATGCCTACTCTGTGTTCGCCGGGATGGGCAGTATGCGCGGCGTGCCGGTGCAGCCCCTGGGCCGCAGCTACCGGGGGCGCGACCCGGTGGCGGTGCTGCGCATTGAGGACGCGGCGGGCGAGGTGCTGTGGGAATATGCCGGCGACACCTATGAGCCGGACTGCGCCGCCGCCACCAACTGCACGCCCGTGTTTCAGGGCGAGCTGGCCTACCTGGTCAACGACATTCTGGCCGACCAGGGCGCGCGCGCCCGCGTGCTGGGCGGCGCGGCGGAGGCGCTGAACGTGTCGCGGCGGGCGGCGGTGGCGGCTGGCATCACCGGCGATGACCGCGATTCGTGGGCCGTGGGGTACACGCCGCAGCTCGCCGTCGGCGTGCACCTGGGCCGGGCGGACCAGGCCGCCCTGACGCTGGACAGCTTCGGCCTGGACGGCGCCGCGCCGGTGTGGAACGCGGTGATGCGCTATGCGCACGAGGCGCTGCCGGCGGCGGACTGGCCGCGCCCGGACAACATCATCGAGGGGGTTGTCTGCGAGCGCAGCGGCCTGCTGCCCAACGACGCATGCCCTGTGCGCCGCGAGCTGTTCATCGAGAACATTCAGCCGCGCCAGGCCGACACGTTCTGGCAGACGGTGGAGGTCAACAACCAGACCGGCCAGCTTGCCACCAGCAGCACCCCGGCGGGGCTGGTGAGCGAGCGGGTCTATTTTGTGCCGCCGTCAGACGCGCTCGATTGGTGGGAGGCCAACAACCTGCCGCTGCCGCCGACCGAGTTCGACACGGTCAGCCGGCCTGGCCTGCTGGGCGCGGCGGCCATCCTGGAGCCGGCGTCCTACGCTTATGTGGGCGGCGTGGTGGACATTCGCGGCAGCCTTGACCCCACGAACATGCAGTTCTACCAGCTCGCATTCGGGCGCGGCCTCAACCCGGAGGAGTGGGTGCAGATCGGCCCGCAGCAGACCAGCTACGCGCGCGGGGCCAGCCTGGGCCAGTGGGACACAAGCGGGCTTGACGGCCTGTACAGCCTGCGGCTGACGGTGGTGATGAACGACAACAGCGTCGAGAGCGACGTTCGCCAGGTGTCGGTTGACAACGTCGCGCCGCAGATCACGCTGACGGCGGGCGAGCCGGGCCAGGTGTTCCTGTGGCCTGACGAGCGCGTGATCGCGCTGGCCGCCGATGTCGCTGACAACCTGGCGGTCAGCCGGGTCGAGTTCTACTACAACGGCACGTTTATCGGCACCGACACCGAATGGCCCTACGGCTTCGAGTGGACGATCCAGCGGACCGGGACCGAGCGTTTCAGCGCGGTGGCTTTCGACGCGATCGGCAACCAGGCCAGCAGCGAGATCGAGGTTGAGGTGCGGCGCGCTGGCTCGTAAGGCGGCGCGCCGACTGCGGCGCCGGGGGCACATTCGCGCTCAGCCGCCAGACACGTTACACTGTCCGCCGGGCTGAATAAGCGTTTGTTCCTGCGAACAGGTTGAGTGCTGTCTGTTGGACCCTGAATTTGACCGGGATATCGCCACGTTCTGGGAGCTGCTGTTCGCCATCGTGCTGGACGGCGAGAAGCGGCTGGCGGCCAACATCGCCTCGCACGAGCTGACGCCGCCGCAGTTTTATGTCCTCAAGACGCTGAGCGAACACGGCGGAAGCTGTGCGATCGGCCAGATCGCCCGCCAGCATCACCTCACCAACGCGACCATGACCGGCCTCATCAAGCGCATGGAGGCCGCGCACCCGCCGCTGGTGGCGCGGGAGCGCAGCAGCAGCGACCGCCGGTCGGTCGAGGTTCTGCTGACGCCCGCCGGCCGCGAGCGTTTTGCGGCGGTGCAGGCGGATCTGATCGAACAACTGCGGGCGGCGCTGGCGCTGATCAGCCCGGAGGAACGCGGGCAGCTTTTGCACTTCCTCGACCACTATGTGCGCCTCGTTCCGCACGTGTTTCCGACGCAGCCGGCCAACGGTGGCGGTTGAGCGGGATAAATCGTGTAGAATAAGAGCGAATGACGGGTTAGTGCTAGGGTAAGCGGCTATGACCGCCGAGTCGTTTGTACAGGCGCACCTCAGAAACCTGCCGCTGCTTCAGCGCGCCACGCCGGCTGAGCTGGCGCTGATCGTCCCGCTGGTCGAGACGTTCCGCCTGTATCCGAATGAGTATGTTTTCCGCCAGGGGCAGCCGTCGCGCGGCATGTATGTGCTGGTGGAAGGGCGGGCGGTGCTGACGCGGACGGAGGCCAACGGCGTCGAAAGCGTCGTGGCGGAGATGGGCGCGCACCAGTACGTGGGCGACGCGGCGCTGTTCACGGCGGGGACTGAAATGCTGTCGCTGCGGGTGGTGGAAACGGCGCTGGTGCTGTTTCTGGCGCGCGACCGCTTCGCGGCGCTGCTGGCGCAGCACCCAGAGCTGACGCTGAACATCAACGTGCCCGCGGCGGTGAAACAGAGCGGGGACGCCAAGGTGTTCCCGGACCAGCGGCCGGGCGAACAGGTCGTGCGGATGGTGCGCCGCCACTGGTGGGCGATTGTCGCGCGCAGCGTGCTGCCGGGGCTGCTGGCCGTTTTTCTGCTTATTCTGGGGCTGCTGCTGTTGGGCACCGTCCTGGGTGTGCTGATCTGGGGCGCGACGGCGCTGCTGCTGGTGGCCTCGGTCATCTTCCTGTACCTGGACTGGCGCAACGATTTCGTGATCGTGACCGACCAGCGGATTGTGTTTGTCGAGGAAATGCTGATGCGCTTCCAGACGCACGTCCGCGATACGCCGCTTAAAAGCGTTCAGGAAGTCAACTTCGAGATTCCGACTGACCCGTTCGCGCGGCTGTTCAATTACGGCCGCATCAATATCAGCACGGCTGGCAGCGGCGGCCGGGTGGTGATTGACTACTTGCCTGATCCGCGTGAGCTGCAGCGCATCATTTTCGCGACTCGCCAGACGCGCACCGAGGTGGCGCGGCAGCAGAACCGGAACGTGATTGACGCGCGGCTGGATCAGGCGCTGGGCACGGGGGACGGCAGCGCGCCGCCGGCCGTCGCTGGCGGCCTGGCGGACCCGCCGCCCGCCGCGCAGAAACCGCCGCGGTCACCGGCGGCGGGCGCCAGCCGCCCGCGCGGCTGGCTGGCGACGCGCCTGACCGGGCCGAACGGTGAAAGCATCTACCGCAAGCACCTGTCGATCTGGGCGCTGAAGGTGATCTGGCCGCTGCTGGCGATTGTGGGCGCCTTCGTGCTGATGCTCATGAGCCTGCTGGTGTTAGGGCGCGGGGCGCTGGGGCTGATTGAGCTGGCGGCGGGCGCGCTGCTGATCGTCGTCGGCGGCGTGTGGTTCTACCTGGCCGACTGGGACTGGCGCAACGACTATTACATTGTCGGCAGCGACACGATCAGCATCATTCGCCAGCGGCCTTTGTGGCTGCGCGACGAGAAGGACCAGATGCTGATCACCCAGATTGACAACGTGATTTCGAAAAAGGTCGGCATTGTCGATTCGCTGCTCAACCGGGGCGACGTGCGCATCATGCTGGTGGGCGACGACCGGGGCGAGGGCCGCGTGTTTCGCCACGTCTACGGCCCGGAGCGGATTCAGGCGGAGATTTCGCAGCGCCGGGCAGAGGCGCTGGAGCGCACGCGCAGCCGTGAGGCTGAGCAGCAGCAGCAAACGATTCTCGATTACCTGGCGGCTTATGACGCCCGCGCGCGGGCGTCACAGTCGGCGGGCGCGCAGCCGACGACGCCCGTCCAGCCGCCGCCGATTCAACAGCCGCCGCACCAGCCGCCGCCGACCACGCTGCCCGGCGTCCAGGGCGGCAGCCGCCCGCCGGGCGTTCCACGCGCGCGCGGGCAACAATAACGGTTTTTGCCGGCGCTATGCGGTATGCTAGAGGTAACGCCCGCCGAAAGCAAAGGCAGGATCATGACTGTAGCAATTGACTCTGGGGGGGAAGCTGGCATCTGTCAGGTGCAGTTCAGCGGCACGATTACCGCCGCCGACCTCGAACGCGCGCTGCCGGCCTGCCTGGACGCCGCCGCCCGCCGCCCGATCGGCATCCTGGTGGATTTCGCGGCGGAGGCGCTGGCCCCGGACGTGCTGAACTGGCTGTTCTACAGCGCCGATTATCGCGCGCTGCTGGACCACCCCAACGTGCGCGCGCGGGCCTGCGTCGTCTACAGCGTGCTGGGCTGGCTGGCGGCGCAGGCTTTCGCGTGGCCGGCGGGCATTGAGGTGTTCAGCGGCCCCGACGACGCCTACAGCTATCTGCTGACGGCACTCAACGGCGGCGCGCAGCCGTCGTTCTCCGGCCAGGCTTGACGCGCGGCGGCCCTGTGCTAGTATTGCCCCAGACCGCAGCAACCGGGAAAACGGCATGGCTTTACTGACGATCATTTACCCTGACAACCCCATCCTGCGCCGGAAAGCGCACCGTGTCACCACGTTCGACAGCAGGCTGCAAAAGCTGGCTGCCGACATGGCGGAGACGATGCAGGCCGCGCCCGGCGTCGGGCTGGCGGCGCCGCAGGTGGCCGTCAGCCAGCGCCTGATCGTGGTGCGCCTGCCTGACGACAACGACAGCCGCGAGGAATATGGCCGGCAGGCCGGCGTCCTGTACACGGTGGCGAACCCGGAGATCGTCAAGGCCAGCAAGGAAATGGTCGAGGGCGTGGAGGCCTGTCTTTCCATTCCCGGCTACTTCGGCACGGTGGACCGCCACGAAAGCGTGATCGTCAAGGGGCAGGACGTGCAGGGCAAGGCGATTCGCATCCGGGCGGACGGCTGGCTGGCGCGCGTGTTCCAGCACGAGATTGATCACCTTGACGGGCGGCTGTACATTGATATCGCGTCGGAGGTGTGGGAAGCGCGCCCCGACGACGAAAACGAGGAACAGCCGCTGGCGGAGTGAGCGGTTACCCCCCGTCCTCTGGCCCGATGCCCCACAACTGCACCGAACCCCGCGCCCCAAACAGCGTCAGCAGGCGCTGATCGCCGGTCCAGTCCACATCGAAGATTGACGCGCCGCCGGTGTTGACCGGCGCGCTGTTGA
>CAZDVL010000161.1:0-5649 GCA_964508745.1 uncultured Anaerolineaceae bacterium
GTAATTTCAATCAGATTTGTTATCGGTTATAGTGAGGGTGGAAGCGGGCGCAATCGCCCCCCAGGGCGGGTGCAGGCATGAGTTCGACCGGCGCTGACCACATTGACCAACTGCTGCGGGATGGCATCCAGGCGGCGCGCGGCGGCGACCACGCGCGGGCGCTGCGCCTGTTCGGGCAGGCGACGCGGCTTCAGCCGGCGAACGCGCGGGCCTGGCTGTGGCTGGCGCATGCGACCCCGGAGGTGGTGGACAAACGCGGCGCGCTGGCCCGGGCGCTGCGCCTGCGCCCGGCTGACGCGCGCGTGCGCCGCTCTTTGCAAAAGCTGTTGAGCGTGCAGCACGTGCGGCAGGCGGCGCGCGGCGGCGTGTTCATCAGCTATGCGCGCGCTGACGACGTGTTCGCCATCACGCTGACAGAGGACCTGCGGGCCGCCGGGCTGGATGTCTGGCTGGACATGACCGACATCGCCGACGACAGCACCTGGCACAGCGCGGTGAGCAGGGCGCTGCGCCGCGCCGGCCTGCTGCTGGCGCTGCTGTCGCCGGCGGCGGTCGCATCGGAGGACATGCGGGCGGAGCGTGACTGGTTCTACACAACCGGCAAGGTCGTGCTGCCGGTGTTATGTCGTGACTGTGTGTACGAGGCCGCCAGCTTCTACCTGCCGCCGGTCGATTTCCGCGCCGACTACGGCGCCGGGCTGCGCCGGCTTTGCGCGGTGCTGGGCGCGGCTGCGCCGCGGTAAACGCCCCCCTCAGACCGCCAGCCGCGCGTAAAGCAGCTCTGGCGTGAGGTGGCGCAGGACGGTTTCGTGGCTTTGCAGCGTGAGCGCGGCGGCGGTCGCCCCCAGGCGCATCGCTTCATCCACCTGCACATCGTTCAGCAGCCCGAAGATCACGCCGCCGGTGAAGGCGTCGCCCGCGCCGGTGGGGTCCACGATCTGCGCCTGAAGGGCGCGGATGTAGCCGCCGCCGCTGCTGTCGGCATACGCCAGCCCGCTTTCGCCCAGCGTGACGACGGCGATCTGCACGCCCAACGCCACCAACTGGCGCGCGGCGGCGATGGCCGTTTCATAGTCGTGGGCGGGCCTGTCCAGGTCGCAGAGCGAGGTCGTCTCGGCGGCGTTCGGCGACACCATATACAGCTGGTTGAGATACGGGCGCAGCCGCCCCGCGAGCCGGGGCGTGGTAGGGTCGGCGCAGATGCGCACGCTGTAGCGCCCGGCCAGCTCGAACACGGTCGCCAGGGCGGCGTCGCTTAATGTGGCGTCAATCACGATCATGGCCGCCTGGGCGAACAGGTCCTCGCACCCCAGCAGGTAGTCGGTGTCCACCGCCGCCAGCACCGCGAAATCGCTGATGGCGACCAGCAGGCGCTCGTCGGGCCGCAGCACCGCCAGGTAGGTCCCCGTGCGCTGGCCCGGCACGACGCGCACCCGCGAGGTGTCCACACCGGCGCTCTGGCAGCGGCGCAGCACGCGCTGCCCGGCGGGGTCGCGCCCGACGGCCGTCAGCAGCACCGTGTCAATTTCCAACCGCGCCAGGTTCTCGGCGATATTGCGCGCCACGCCGCCCACCGTCTGGCGGACGACGCCGTCGTTGGGCGTTTGGATTGTCACCGCCTGCTGTGGATGACCCTTGATGTTGAGGCCAGCGGAGCCGATAACCAGCACATAACCCTGTTCCATGGGCGAAATCCTTGCCGGGCGTCCTGCCAGCGGTGCGGCGGCGCTTAACTCAGCGAACGGGGTGGATCAACGGTGGGACGATGCCACCATTGTGACCCGTTTTGCGCTGTGCGTCAAATCGCCCTGGGGGTTGGGATTGGAAGCGCGGCGGTGTTCTGTTTGTCAGGCGCGGGCCAGGCTCACGCGAGCTGGCACACGGCGCGCTGGCGCAGCAGCACCAGCATGCCCAGCATGCCGTTCAGCAGGCCGTAGAGGGCGATCGCCAGCGGCGTGCCGACCTGGTTGGCGAGGGCGCCGAGCGCCAGCGCGCCGATGGGCGACAGCCCCATAAACGCCAGGGTGTAAAGGCTGAGGACGCGCCCGCGGTACTCGTCCGGCACGTGGTCCTGGATGAGCGTGTTGATGTTGACGAAGAACATCACGACGCTGAAGCCCAGCCCCACCATGAACAGGGCCGCCGGCAGCACGGCGGTGGAGGCCGCCAGCCCGACAGCGCTGATGGTCAGCAGCGCGACCATAGCTGAGATGACGTACCCGCGCCCGAAGGTGCGCCCGAAAAACGCCAGCCCCAGCGCGCCCAGCACCGCGCCCACGCCCTGCGCCATGCTCAGCGTGGAGTAGCCGTCAATGGGCGAACGCAGCGTCACCGCCGCGAACGACGGCAGCACAGACACGATGTTGATGGTAAACAGGCAGGTGACCAGCGACAGCAGCAGCAGCGGGCCGATGGTGAGGTGGCTGCGGGAATAGTGCACGCCGTCGCGGAGGGCTGTCAGCGGGTCTATACCTTTCACGCTGGGGGCTGGCTCGCCCTCCAGCCGCATCATCCGCAGCGCGACGATCGCCGCCATAAAGCTGACGGTGTTGATGAGGAAGCACCAGCCGGCCCCGACGGTCGCCAGTGTGATGCCTGCGACAGTCGGGCCGATGATGCGCGCGCTGTTGAACATCATCGAATTCAGGGTGACGCCGCTGGAGATGTTCTCGCGGCCCACCATGTCGCGCACGAAGGCCTGGCGCGCCGGCGCGTCAATCGCGTTGGCGATGCCCGCCAGCGCCGCCAGCGCCACCACGTGCCACACCTGCACGGCGCTGCTCAGTGTCAGCGCCGTCATGATCGCCGCCAGCAGCATCAGCGCAATCTGCGTGGCGGTGAGGATGGCGCGCCGCGAAACCCGGTCAATCAGCACGCCGGCGAACGGCGAAATGACGATGGAGGGCAGGCCGGCGGCGGCGGCCACGATCCCCAGCCACAGCTCGGACTGGGTCAGGTGGAACACCAGCCAGCCCTGCGCGACGGTCTGCATCCAGGAGCCGGACACGGAGACGATCTGCCCGGTGAAATACAAGCGGTAGTTGGCGTAACGCAGCGCGGCGAACGTACCAGCGCGGGCAGCAGGCGCACGGGTTACAGCAGCCATTGATCGAATGTCTTTCGCGGAGAGCGTATATTAGCCGTTAAAGATACTCACTCTCATTTTTCCATACAACTCCGCTGGCGCGCATTAAGGCCATGCCAGACCATTCCCGCGCGATTGGTTAGCCCGGCGTTTGCCCGGCGTTAATAGCTGCCGGCCTGTTCGACGCCCAGCCGTTCGATGCGCAGGAACGTGCCCAGCGGGTCGGCGGTGAGGCGAAGCTGGACAGCGTTGCCCGGCCCTAAAAAGCGCGCCGGGCGGCTGATGCTGTAGCCGACGCTGTTCGAGCCGGGCTGCGGGGCCAGCTCGACCATGACCCATTCCCGCGCGCGCCAGTCCCAGATCTCAAGCGGCAGCCCGGCGCGCCCGCTGTTGACTGAATCGGCCACCACGCGCAGCGTTTGCACCTCCGCCAGCAGCGCCCCCGGCTGCGGCGTGAAGCGGAAGGCGACGGTGTCGCCCGGCTGCATGACCAGGTTGGCCGGGGCGCTGGAAAAGCCGGTGCGCTCCAGCGCCGCCCAGACAAAGCGCGGCGGGCCGATCACGACTGTGCCGGCCGGCGGTTCGGCCTCCACCGTCAGTTCGATCAGGTACAGCGACTGCCCCGTTTCTTCCCCGGCGGCGCCTTCCAGCGCCAGCGGCGGCGGCAGCCCCCGCGACCAGCCCGCCAGGAACGCCCGGTCGCCGCGCGCGGTCGAGCCGTACTGGTCCACAATGAACGACGAGAGGAACAACTGGCGCAGCCGCTGTTCCTGTTCTGCCGCGCTGCGGCCGGGCGGGATGGCATACGCGCGCGCCTCGTAGCGCTCCGGGCCGAGGATGTCAATCACCGTTTGCTCGCTCTGGGTGGCGCTGGCGCGCAGGCCGATGCGCGTGACCGGCGCCTCGGTGGTGCGCTCCAGCGGGGCGGGGGCGGCGGGCTGGGCGGCGTTCGCCAGCACCAGCTCGAAGGGGTAGATTCCGCCCGGCTCCAGCGGCTGTTCCAGGCGCAGGGTCGCGCCCTGCGCCAGGATCACGGCGTCCGTCAGCGTGAGCGCGCTGGCGTTGCGAACGGAGCCGCGCAGCACGCGCTCGCCCAGCGCCGGGTCATAGAACAGCGCCGCCTGCCCGCTGATCGCCGCCGGCGGGGCGGGCGCGCGCGTGATGAAGGCGGACACAAAGCTCGAATCCACCGAAAAATCGTAAGCCTGGAAGGTCTCTGCCTGGCGGATGTCCGTTCCGGCCTGGATGCTGCTGGCGAAGGGGTTGGCCTGTGCGCTGCCGATCAGCGGGCGCAGCGCGCTGCCGTCGGCCGCGGTGAGCGTGTAGCTGGCGCGGCGCGGCGAGAGCAGGCCCACCAGCCCGTCGGCCTGGGCCTGCTGGTGGCCGGCCCACGACTGGAACACGGTCAGCCGGTTAATGGTGGTGGTCGTGCCGCGCAGGTTGAAGCCGACGGCCCACGCCAGCGCGGTGAAGGCGGCGATCAGCAGTGGGATCGTGACCCACGCCAGCTCAAGCCGGTTCAGGCGGCGCAGCACGACAAAGTTCAGCGGGCCAACCAGCAGCAGGTACAGCAGCAGGAAGCCGAGCAGTGGCAGCACCGTCGGCAGGGGGTCGTAGCCGGGAATGATGCTGACGGCGGTGGCGGCGCGCTCCGGGTTGGTGAAGCCGCGCGTCCAGCCGGGGACGGGCGGGCGGCTGGCGGCCAGCGTGAACCACAGGTCACCCAGGCCCGCCCAGCCCCGCAGCGGTTGGGCCAGCGGGTCCAGCGTCAGGTAATCAACCGTGCCCAGGCCATACGCGCGGCGGGCCAGCAGCGGCAGCCCGTCGGGCGCGGCGGCCAGCAGGACGGCGTCGGCGGCCAGCGCGCCGGTGGCCGCGACCGTGTCGCCGCGCAGCTCGTTCGCCCCGGCCAGCGCCGCCAGCGCGTCCAGGCTGCTGACGGTTCGGCTGCCGGCGGGCCGCAGCGGCAGCAGATCGGCCAGGCCGGCGGCGGCGGCCTGCCAGTTGGCCCCGCCGGTGACGATCAGGTGGCCGCCCTGCGCTGTCCAGCCGCTGATGGCGGCCCGCTGCGCCTGGCTCAGCGCGCCGGTGTCGAGGTCGCTGAACAGCAGCGTGTCGATCGCGTCGTATGCCGCCGGCAGGTCGGGCAGGTTTTCCAGGCTCCAGTGGGCCTGAAACGCGCCGTAGCCGCCCGCGTGGACGGCGGTGAGGTCCACCGTGCCGGCGCTGGCCCCCGACAGAACGACGTGAAGCTGATCCTGCGGCAGCACGTGGCGCAGGGCGGCGGGCTGCGCGGCGGCGACCGCGCCCGTCGCCCCGTCAATCAGCTCGACGCGCGCCTGGGTGGCGAAGCTGCGCGCCGTGACGTACAGGAACACGGTTTTGCGGCTGCCGGAGGGCAGGTCAAGCGGGACGCTGAAGGTGTTGGTGAAGGCGCTGCCGGAGGTCTCAGGGCGCACCACCAGCCGGCCGCTGAAGTCGTCGCCGTCGTTGCCGGCCTGCACCCGCAGCGGCAGCCAGGCGTTCTCGCGGAACAGCCCCTCATAGCCGGCGCTGACCGCCAG
>CAZDVL010000162.1:0-5520 GCA_964508745.1 uncultured Anaerolineaceae bacterium
ACTGTTTCCCAGGTGAACGTCACGGCGGCCTGGTTCTGCACGTGCTGCTGGCTGGCGGCGAAGCGGGCGATCTGCGCCGCGCCCGGTTCAGGGACATCGGCGCTGTCCGCCGGGGGCGGCACGGGCACCCACACCACCGCGCCAACCGGCAGCGCCGCCGGGTCGTCCACGCAGTTGAGCGCGGCGAGCTGCGACACGCTCACGTTCGGGATGCCGCGCAGCAGGTCGGCCAGCGTCTCGCCGGCGCGGACGATGTGCGGCTCGAAGCCGTCGAGGGTCGGCCCGGTGCAGACGGCCAGGCGCGCGTCCTCCGGGATGGGGGTGACGGTCGGGATAATCACGGCGGGCGTGACGCGGGCTGTGCCAGTGGTCGGGGTGGGCGTCGTGTCGGTCTGCGCCACGACGGCCGCGCCAACTGCCAGCAGCAGCGCGGCCAGCAGCGCCAGGGCGATACGATCACGCATGAAAGCACCTCCTTACACACGTCTCAGAACAGGCTATGCTATCACAGGCGCGGCGCGGCGGCTATGGGCCGCGTGTCCTGCCGCTAGAGCGCAGCCAGCAGCCGGCGGCGGAAGTCGGCGTGGCCTTTCTCTGCGACGGCGACATCGCGCGCGCCGTGAAAGGCCAGAAAATCGCGCAGGGCGGCGGCGGTGTCCGCCACCAGCCGGTCGTCCGGCGCGACGCCCGGCTCCAGGTGCAGCGCGTTGAGGTGCAGCACGCCGCGCTTACGATCCAGCTTGGGATCAATGCGCCCTACCAGCCGGTCGCGGTGCAGGATGGGCAGGCAGAAGTAGCCCCAGATGCGGTCCGGCTCACGCTTGTAGCACTCCAGCACCTGACGGAAGCCCCACAACTGCTCGTCGCGGCTGCCCGCCCACAGCAGGCTGTCGAACGGGCTGAGAAAGGTGGTGCGCGCCGGAACCAGCGCGCCGCTGCGCGCCTGCTCCAGCAGGCCCAGGTTGTCGCGGTGGACGACCATCGGCACGGCCGCGCCGCTGGCGGTCGCCACCTCGACCGGCACGAACACGCCCGCGCGCAGCAGCGCCTCGATGTGCGGGCGCGCCGTCCCCTGGGGCAGGTAGGCGTAGGCCGCCGTCTGGGCCGGCGCGCAGACGCCCAGCGCCAGCAGGCCCTGCTCCAGGCGGAAGCGGTGCGCCTCGCCGGCCAGCGGCTCGGCGGTGTCCACCCAGGCCGGCAGCACGCGCGCGCGCACGTCGTAGAGCCGCTGAAAGTTCGCGCGGTCGGCGATCATCACCGCGCCGGTGTTGTAGAGGTGCTCCAGCGCCGCCTTAGCCGGTTTCCAGTCCCACCAGCTTTCGCGGCGCGGGCCGTCGTACTCGAAATCGCGGGCGCGCAGCGGCCCCTCCGCCGCCAGCCGTTCCTGCACATGCGCCAGCAGGTCGCGCGTGACCTCGCGCTCGATCCACTGGCGCCAGCGCGAGCCGGGCTGGTCGCGGTAGGCGCGCATCTGCGGCAGGCTGTAGCGGTAGTGCGCCAGCGGGATCAGCGACGCGGCCTTCTTCCAGTACTCAAACAGGCGGCGGTCGGCGGGGTCGAAGGCCAGCGCGTCCAGGTCCGCCGGGTTATAGCGCCCCAGGCGGCTCCAGATGACCAGGTACTGGCTGCGGTGGACCATTTGCAGCGTGTCGATCTGCACGCAGCCCAGGCGCTCTACCAGCGCGTAGATGGCGTCGCGGGTGGGGGGCGGCTCGGCGCCGGGCGCGGTGTCCAGCGCCTGGGTGTGCAGCGCCAGGGCGCGGGCGGCGGACAGGGAAACGGTGGCTGCGCTCATGCGAGTGTCCTCTGTTCAGGGGGCGTTGTCTGCGGCCCAGTATAGCTCAGGTGTTCGCCTGGCGCAAACCGCCGCGCCACAGCCCCCGGCCTGTGAGCAGGCGGCGTTCTCTGCTATAGTGTGCTGAGAAACCGCACAGCCAGGTCTGTAAAATCAACATGATGAAGCGCAGCCGCTGGATCACCGCCGTGCTCGGCATCGGCATCAGCCTGATTTTCCTGTGGTTCGCCTTCCGCGACCTGCGGCCCGCCGAGGTGTGGGCCAGCATGCGGCAGGTCAACGCCTGGCTGCTGCTGGCGGGCGTCGCCGTGTTTTTCGTGTCCACCGCCATCATCGCGCTGCGCTGGGGCTTCCTGCTGCGCTCGGCGCGGCGCATTCCGCTGCGCCAGCTCACCGAGCTGGTGTGCATTGGCTACGCCGGCAACAACGTCTACCCGTTCCGCAGCGGCGAGGTGCTGCGCATCTTTCTGCTCCAGCGCCAGCACGCGATCCCGTTCGCGCGCGGGACCACGACGGTCGTGGTGGAGCGCGTGTTCGACGGGCTGGTGATGCTGTCGTTCATCGTGGTTCCGCTGCTGTTCGGCGAGATCGCCGCGCCGGAAGCGCGCCTGATCACGACCGTCGCCGGGCCGGTTTTCCTGGCGGCGACGGCGGTCTTTTTCGCGCTGGCGGCCCGCCCCAGCCTGCTGCGCGGGCTGCTGCACTGGTTCAGCCGGCGGCTGCCCGACCGGCTGGGGCGCGCCCTGACCGGCATCGGCGAGGAAGTGCTGGCCGGGCTGGAGGGGCTGCGCTCCCCGGCGGACCTGGCCGGCGCGGCGCTCAGCTCGTATGGCACCTGGATCGTCCACGCCGGCGTGTACTGGCTGGTGGCGCTGGCGTTCCCCGACCTGCACGTGAGCTTCGGCGTGCTGGTGCTGGTGGTGGGCGTGGTCAACCTGGCCGGGCTGATTCCGGCGTCGCCGGGGCAGTTCGGGGTGTTCGAGTTTCTGGTGTCGGCGGTGCTGATCGCGGCGGGCGCGCCGGCGGGAACGGCGCAGGCTTACGCGCTGGTGGTGCACATGGTGATCTGGCTGCCGGTGACGCTGGTGGGCCTCGGCCTGCTGCTGCGCCAGGGCCTGGGCCTGGGGGCCATCACACGGGCGCAGGACATCGAAACGGCGGCGGATACGCAGCCGCATTGAATTGGAGCGCATGACGGATGACGGATTCGCTGAAGATCGGCATTATTGGGGCGGGCGTGGCCGGGCTGGCCGCCGCCTGGGACCTGGCCCGCGCCGGGCACGAGGTGCACGTCTTTGAGGCGGCGGACACCGTCGGCGGGCTGGCCGCCGGGTTTAAAGACCCCGCCTGGGACTGGACGCTGGAGAAGTTTTACCACCACTGGTTCGAGACCGACCGCGACATCCTGGCGCTGATTGACGAGATCGGCCAGGCCGACAAGGTCTTCTTCCCGCGCCCGAAAACGAGCTACTGGCTGGACGGCAAAAGCTACCGTTCGGAGATCTCGCTGTCGGCGCTGCGGCTGCCGCTGTCGCCGCTGGCCAAGTTCCGGCTGGGGCTGGCGGGCGTGTACCTCAAGCTGACGCGCGGCTGGGAGGCGCTGGAGCGCGTGACGGCGCACGAGTGGATGACGCGCTGGATGGGCCGCGAAACGTATGAGCGCCTCTGGCGGCCGCTGCTGATCGGCAAGTTCAGCGACCAGTACCGCGACGTGAACATGGCCTGGCTGTGGGCGCGCATCTACACGCGCAGCCTGCGCCTGGGCATGTTCGAGGGCGGCTTTCAGGCGTTCATGGACGCGCTGGCGGCGGCGGTGACGGCGCAGGGCGCGCGCGTCCACCTCAACGCGCCGGTGGAGCGCATCGCGCTGGAGAACGGCCGCCCGGCGCTGACGCTGAAGGGCGGCGCGCCGGAAGCCTTCGACCGCATCATCAGCACCACGTCGCCGGCGCTGATGCTGCGCCTCGCCGAGGGCCTGCGCGACACGCCCTACGGCCAGCAGATGGCCGCGCTCAGGAGCATCGGCGGGCTGTGTGTGGTGCTGGCGCTGAAGCAGCCGCTGCTGACCGACGGCACGTACTGGCTCAGCCTGCCCGCCACCAGCCCGGACAAAGCGCAGAGCCAGTTCCCGTTCCTGGCGCTGGTGGAACACACCAACTGGATGGACCGCAGCCACTACAACGGCGACGTGCTGGTGTACTGCGGCGACTATGTCCCGGCGGACCACGAGTATTTCCAGATGGACGAAGCGGCGCTGGTGGAGCGCTTCACGGCGGCGCTGCCGCGCTTCAACCCGCAGTTCTCGCCCGACTGGGTGCGGCGCTGGTGGGTGTTCCGCGCGCCCTACGCCCAGCCGGTGCCGGGCGTCAACCACAGCCAGCACATCCCGCCGCTGGCGACGCCGCTGCCCGGCGTGTACTGGGCCAGCATGAGCCAGGTCTACCCCTGGGATCGGGGCACGAACTACGCCGTCGAGCTGGGGCGGCGGGTGGCGCGGCTGGCGGCGGGCGGCGCTCAGACCGCCTCGTAGCGCAGGGCCGGGTTGCCCGCCTGCTCGACCTCCGCCAGGTTGTGGACGGCCAGCCGGCCGCGCTCGTAGAGGTACTCAACGTGCGCACCCACCTCGGACAGCGCCAGCAGCACATCGTAGCCGCGAATGTCCTGGTACATGGCCTTCGAGATCTCGCTGATGGTGGGCGGCGCGGGCGCGGCGCGCACGATGTCCAGGATGCGCTCCAGCTTGCGCTGGTGGCTGGCGTGAATGCCGATGATGCGCTCGTACACGTTGGCGATCGGGTCCTCGTGGCCGCCCAGCGCCAGCCGGATGCCGCCGACGCGCGCCACCTTGTGCAGCGATTCAAGATAATGTCCCAGGCCGGTGTAGCGCGTGATGCTCTCCGGGGCCTGGTTGGGCGTGGTGCGCGCCAGGATGTGGTCGGCGCTGAGCAGCACATCGCCCAGGCGGATGCAGACCTGCCCCGGACAGTGGCCGGGCGTGTGGATAAACTCCAGGCCGTCCAGCGCGCGGTGCTCGTCCAGGCTGAAGCTGACCGGCACTGACGAAAAGTGCTGCTTGCCGAACGCATACATCTCGATGAGGCCGCCGCGCAGGCGCTCGCTGACGCCAGCCCGCTCCAGGTAGATGGACACGTCCTTGGTGGCGACCACCACCCGTTCCTCATAGTTGACCAGGATGCGCCGGTCAAGCTCGTGGATGCCGACCGCCGCGCCGCCGCTCTGCGCGATCATGAACGCGGCCCCGCCGAAGTGGTCAATGTGGCCGTGCGTGATGAGGATGCGCGCAATGTCGGTCACGGCCAGCGGCTCGCCGAAGTCGTCGCGCAGCGCGCGGATGCCCGCCAGCAGGTGCGCGTTGCTGTCGCCGAAGCCAGAGCCGGTGTCCACCAGCGTCGGCGGCCCGGCGTCGAGCACCACATAGCAGTAGGCCAGCAGCGGCTCAAAAGCCTGCACGGGGATGCGGTAGATGCGCGCCCCGCTGCTGGAGTCAAAGCGTTCAATCGGCGGCAGCGCCCCCATACAGATCCCCCCGGTGAGCCAGACGACAATGCCCACATTGTAACACACACGCCGCGTTGCGCCGGCCCGCCCGCGTGCAGTACAATCGCGGCGCGGTTTACGCTAATGGAGACGCCACATCATGACGACTGATTACAGCGCGCGCCGGGCGCGCCTGGCGGCGATCAGCGGGGTGAACGCGGTCGCGA
>CAZDVL010000163.1:0-5498 GCA_964508745.1 uncultured Anaerolineaceae bacterium
TTCACCGAGCCGCCGGAGGCCGAACCCGGCCCCGACCGGCTCAACTTCCGCCGCGCCGAGCTGCTGCGCGACATCATGCTGCGCTACGACCGGCCAGATAAACCGGTGTACATCACCGAAACCGGCTGGAACGATCATCCGCGCTGGAACAAGGCGGTGCGCCCGGCGCAGCGGGTGAGCTACACGGTCGCCGCCTTCGAGTTCGCCGAAGCCAACTGGCCCTGGCTCAACAAACTGTGCGTCTGGGCGCTGCGCTACCCCGCGCCCACGCGCGCCTACCCTGACTATTTCACGCTGCTCACCCCCGGCTTCCAGCGCAAGCCCATCTATTACGCCATCCAGGACTACGCCCGCGACGCGGAAAGGAGCGCCGAGCTGTGGCTGCCGCCGCCCGCCGGACAATAATCCTCGCGCTGGCCGTCGCCGTCACCGCCTGGCTGTGGGCGCTGGCGGGCGCGCTGTTTGTCATCCGCTGGCACAGCGTGCCGCGCCCCACGCCGTCGGCGCGCGCCCTGTTCCCCTACGGCGAGATGCGCGTCGGCGTGGACGCCAGCAGCCCGCCGTTCGCCGTCGCCACCGCCGACGACCTGTTCGGCCTGGAAATTGACCTGGGGCGCGCGCTCGCGGCTGAGCTGGGCGTCCCGGTGCGCTTTGTCAACATGGGCTACGACGGCCTCTACGACTCGCTGCGCGCCGACCAGGTGGACATCGTTGTCGCGCAGCTTCTCTACGACCCACAGCTCACGGCCAGCGTCCGCTACACCCGCCCCTACTACAACGCTGGCCTGGTGCTGGTCAGCCCGGCGGAGCGCGCGCTGCGCGCTATGGCCGACCTGCCCGGCCGCGCGCTGGCGTATGAGTTCGGCGGTGAGGCCGACGCCGAAGCCCGGCGCTGGCTGCGGCGCGTGCTGCCGTTCGACCAGCGCCCCTACGAGCTGCCCGCCTACGCGCTCGACGCCGTTCGCCTGGGCCAGGCCGACGCCGCCCTGGTGGACGCCACCAGCGCCCGCCTCTACCTGCGCGACCACCCTGGCTGGCAGGCGGCGCTGGCGCCCGTCACCGACAGCCTGTACGTTGCCGCCACCCGCGCCGACCGCCCGGCGCTGGCCGACCGCGTGGACGCGGCGCTGGCCGCGCTGGAGGCCAACGGCCGGCTGGCGGCCATAATTAACGAGTGGTTCTGACAACCGGAAAGGCACAACAGCCATGCACGTTCACAATCTGCAGCGCGTTCAGCCGCACACCAGCCCGCACGGCGAGGTCGTCCGCGAGGTGCTGGGCGCAGCCGCCGGCGGCGCCAGCCAGCACAGCGTCGCGCACATCACGCTGCCGCCCGGCGCGGCCTCGCTCAGGCACTATCACCCCGCCGCCGAAGAAAGCTACACCGTCCTCGCCGGCCAGGGCCGCCTCACGCTCGGCGATGAGGTCGTCACGCTCGCGCCCGGCGACGCCGTCGCCATCCCCGCCGGGGTCGTCCACCAGGTCGCCAATGACGGCAGCGCCGACCTGGTGTTCCTGGCCGTGTGCGTCCCGCCCTGGACGCCCCAGTGCAGCGTGTTCCTGGACTGAGCGCGCGCCGTCAGGCTGGTGAGTTCAGCCCGCCCCCGTTATACTCAGCGCATGGCTCACATCGGCATTGACGCCCGCCTGACGTATTACCGTCTCGGTGGTATCAGCACCTATATTCGCCGGCTGGTCGCCGGGCTGGAACAGCTTGAACCCGACGCGCGCTTCACGGTGTTTCACAGCCGTAAAGCGCGCGAGTCGCTGGTCACGCGCTTCCGGCGGGCCGCGCTGTGGACGCCCGCGCATCACCGGCTGGAGCGCCTCGCGCTCTCGGCGGAGCTGGCCCGCTTCCGCCTCGACCTGCTGCACAGCCCGGACTTCATCCCGCCGCTGCGCGGCGCGCGCCGCCACGTCATCACCGTGCACGACCTCAACTTCCTGCACTATCCACAGTTTCTCACCGCCGAAAGCCGCCGCTATTACAACGCGCAGATCGCCGCCGCCGTCCGCCAGGCCGACCACATCCTGGCCGACAGCGAAGCCACCAAAGCCGACCTGACCGCGCTGCTGGGCGTGCCCGCCGCGAAAATCACCGTGCACCTGCTGGGCGTGGACGAGAGCTTTCGCCCGCTGCCGCCCGCCGCGCTCGAACCCGCGCGTCAGCGCCTCAGCCTGCCGCCGGCCTATCTTTTGTTCGTCGGCACATTCGAGCCGCGCAAGAACGTGCCCGGCCTGCTTGACGCCTACCGCCTGCTGCTGGCCGACCTGCCCGACGCGCCGCCGCTGGTGCTGGCCGGGTCGCGTGGGTGGCTGTTTGACGAAACCTTCGCCCACGTCGAGCGCCTGGGGCTGGCAGAGCGCGTCCTCTGGCGCGAGAATGTCCCCCAGGCGGACCTGCCCGCGCTGTACAATCTCGCGGCGGCGCTGGCGCTGCCCTCGTACTATGAGGGCTTCGGCTTCCCGCCGTTAGAGGCGATGGCCTGCGGCACAATCCCGGTGGTCAGCAGCCGGTCGTCGCTGCCCGAAGTGGTCGGCCCGGTTGGCTTACAGGTTGACCCCGACGACCCGGCGGCGCTGGCCGCCGCGCTCTACCGCGCGCTGACCGACGCCCCCTGGCGCGCCGACATGCGCCGCGCCGGGCTGGAACGGGCCGCCACCTTCACCTGGGCGCGCACCGCCAGCAGCGCCCTCTCTGTTTATCGTGCCACGCTGAATTAAGGGCCGCTATGCGCCTGCTGATGCTCACTCCGTCCCTCCCCTATCCGCCGCACCAGGGCGGCGCGCTGCGCAATTACGGCCTGCTGCACGGCCTCAGCGCCGCCGGCCACGAGATCACGCTGCTGTGCTTCCACGACGATTCTGTGCCGGTGGCGGCGACGCCGCTGGCTGACCTGTGCGCCGCCGTCCAGACAGTGCCGCCGCCGGCGCGCTCCGCCGCGCAGCGCCTGCTTGACCTGGCCGCCTCGCCGCAGCCCGACCTGGCGCGCCGCCTGCACGACCCCGCCTTCAGCGCGCGACTGGCCGGTCTGCTGGCCGCCCAGCCGTTCGACCTGGTGCAGTTCGAAGGCTTAGAGATGGCCGGCTGGCTGCCGCAGGTGCGCGCGGCTCAGCCCTGCGCCCGCCTGTGTTACGACGCCCACAACGCCGAATACGCCCTGCAGCGCGCCATCTACGCCGTGGACCGCCGCTCGCCGCGCCGGTGGCCGGCGGCCGCCTACTCGCTGATCCAGTCGCGCCGCATCCTGGCCTTCGAGCGCGACGTGTGCCAGCGGGTGGACTGTGTGCTGGCCGTGTCCGACGAGGACGCGGGCGCGCTGCGCCCCTTCCGCGCCGACGCCTGCGTTCACGTCGTCCCCAACGGCATCTTCGCCGCCGACTACGCCAGCGCCGCCGAACAGCTTGATCTGGGCCAGCACGCGCTGGTGTTCACCGGCAAAATGGACTACCGCCCTAACATGGACGCCATGCTGTGGTTCGCCAGCGCCGTGCTGCCGCAGATCCAGCGCGCCGTCCCCGCGACCCGCCTGTACATCGTGGGCCAGCGCCCGCACGCCCGCCTGGAGCGCCTGCGCGACCAGCCCGGCGTCTTTATCACCGGCTGGGTGCAAACGGTGCAGCCGTTCCTCAGCGCCGCCGCCGTCTACGTAGCCCCGCTGCGCATGGGCAGCGGCACGCGCCTCAAGCTGCTCGAAGCGATGGCCGCTGGCTGCGCTGTCGTCGCCACGCGCGCCGCCGCCGCCGGCCTGCCGCCCGCCGTCACAGACGCGCTGGTGCTGGCCGACCACGCAGACGCGCTGGCCAGCGCGGTGGTCGCCCTGCTCCACGACCCGGACCGCCGGGCGGCGCTGGGCCGGGCGGCGCAGGCCGCCGTCGGGCAGCATTACGACTGGTCGGTGCTGATCCCGCGCCTGCTGGCCGTCTACAAGGACTGCGGCTTTGGATAGAGACGCGCTCGTCGCACGCAACCGGCGCATGACCGAGGCCTTTCATGCCACGCCGCTGAAGCACCACCTCCGCCGGGCGCTGCTGCGCGCCGCCGCCGCGACGCCGGTGCGCGCCTGCCGCCCGCCCGCCGCCGAGCGCATCCTGCTCATCCGCCCCGACCACCTGGGCGATGTCCTGCTCACCACGCCCGCCATCCACGCCCTGCGCCAGGCGCGCCCCGCCGCCGAGCTGCACGCGCTGGTCGGCCCCTGGTCGGCAGAGGTGCTGGCGGCCTACGACGACGTTGACCTCGTGCTGACGCTGGCGTTCCCCGGCTTCAGCCGCCACCCGAAAACAAGCTGGCGCTCGCCTTACCAGATGGCCTGGGACGCCGCCCGGCGGCTGCGCCGCGTCGGCTACAGCAGCGCCGTGATCTTCCGGCCCGATCACTGGTGGGGCGCGCTGGTCGCCTTTCTGGCGGGCATCCCCGTGCGCGTCGGCTGCGACCTGCCCGACACCGCCCCCTTCCTGACGCAGGCGGCCCCGCCCGCCGCCGGCCACGCCGTCGTCCAGGGCCTGCGCCTGGTCGAACGCTGGGCCGGCCCGGCCGACCCGCAGGCCGCGCGCTATCGGTTTCCGCTGAACGAGGCCGACCGCAGTTTCGTTGACGGCTACCTCCAGGAGTGGGACATTGGGCCAGGGCGCGCGCTGCTCTGCATTCACCCTGGCTCCGGGACGTGGGTCAAACACTGGGACGAAAACGGCTGGGCCGCCGTCGCTGACACGCTGACCGACCAGTTGGACGCGGCGGTGGTGTTCACCGGCAGCGAACACGAGCTGAGCCTGGTGCGGCGCATCGCGGCGGCCATGCGCCGGCCCAACTGTATCATCGCCGGCGAGACGCGCGTGGGCCAGCTCGCCGCCCTGTTCGCGCGGGCGCGGGTCGTGCTCGGCCCGGACAGCGGCCCGCTGCACCTGGCGGCGGCGGTGGGCACGCCGACCGTCACTCTGTTCGGCCCGGCAGACCCGCAGGAGTTCGGCCCCTGGGGGCCGCGCGACCGGCACATCGTGCTGGCGTCCGACATCGGCTGCCGCCCCTGCCGCATCCTTGACTGGGCCGACGATAAACCGGAGAATCACCCTTGTATGCGCGACATCGGCGTTCACCAGGTGCTGGAAGCCGCCCGGCGCGCCGCCAGCAGCCAGCCCGCCGCCCAGTAACCAGCGCAGCGGCAGGGTGTTCTGTTCTTAATAAGCAGTCAAAGGCGGGCAGTTCTATTTTATTTGAGGAGGAGAACAATGGCTAAATCAATCGGCATTCTGACCGCCGGCGGCGACAGCCCCGGCCTGAACGCCGCCATTCGCGGCGTGGGCAAAGCCGCCCTCAACGCCTACGGCATGACCGCAATCGGCTTCCGCGACGGCTTTCGCGGCATGATGGAAAACCACATCGTCCGCCTCGACAGCGCCACGCTCTCCGGCATCCTCACGGTGGGCGGCACCATCCTGGGAACCAGCCGCGACAAGCCCCACAAGATGCCCATCGGCGACAAGCTGCTGGACATGAC
>CAZDVL010000164.1:0-5462 GCA_964508745.1 uncultured Anaerolineaceae bacterium
CCGCCCCCGCCGCTTGACACCCCCCCACCCGCCGTTTAGACTCCGGCGAAATGGCCACCTCAACAGAAGAAGCGACCCGATGACCCACCCCGACAAGCCCTTCATCGTTGACCTGGAGCCGGTGGGCCGCCGCGCGGAGGCGCGCCCCGGCGACACCCTGCTGGAGGCGGCGCGCCGCGCCGGCGTCGAGATTGTCTCGGTGTGCGGCGGCGCCGGCCTGTGCGGGACCTGCCGCGTGCGCCTGGCCAAAGGCCGCCTGTCGCCGCCGTCGCCGGTGGAACAGGCCCGCTTCTCCGCCGCCGAGCTGGCGCAGGGCTGGCGGCTGGCCTGCCAGGCCGAGGCGCTGAGCGATGTCCGCGTGGACATCCCGCCCGAATCGCTGACCACGCCGCAGCGCCTGCAGATCGAGGGCGACGCCGCCGCGCCTGAGCTTGACCCGGTGATCGCCGCGCTCGACGTGACGCTGGAGCCGGCCACGCTCTACGACCTGCGGCCGGACCTGGCGCGGCTGGACGCGGCGCTGGCGCACGCCGGCGCGGGGCCGCTGACGCTGCGCCACGCGGCGCTGGCCCAACTGCCGCCGACGCTGCGCGCGCACGGCTGGTCGGCGCGGCTGGCCGTGCGCGAGGGGCGCGAGGTGGTGGCGGTGCTGCCGCCGGGCACGCCGCTGCTGGGGCTGGCGGTGGACGTGGGCACGACCAAAGTCGCCGCCTATCTGGTGGATTTAGCCAGCGGCGAGATCGTCGCCAAGGCCGGCGCGATGAACCCGCAGATCGCCTACGGCGAGGACGTGATCAGCCGCATCCTCTTTATCAACACCCACCCGGACGAGCGCGACACGCTCCAGCGCCGCCTGGCCGACACGCTCAACGGGCTGGTGGCAGAGCTGTGCGCCGAGGCCGGCGCGCAGCCGGGGCACGTCGTCGAGGCGGTGGTGGTCGGCAACACGGCCATGCACCACATCTTCGCCGGGCTGCCGGTGCAGCAGTTGGGCGAGGCCCCTTACATCCCGGTGACGAACGCCGCGCTGACGTTCGACGCGGCGGCGGCGGGGCTGCGCCTGGCCCCCGGCGCGTTTGTCTACCTGCCGCCCAACATCGCCGGCTACGTCGGCGCGGACCACGTCGCCATGCTGCTGGCGACCGGCGCCTGGCGCACGCCGCGCACCGCCGTCGCCATTGACATCGGCACCAACACCGAGGTCACGCTGACGCACAACGGCCGCCGCCTGAGCTGCTCGTGCGCCTCTGGCCCGGCCTTCGAGGGCGCGCACATCCGCGACGGCATGCGCGCCGCCCCCGGCGCGGTCGAGCGCGTGCAGATCATTGACGGCCAGGTGCGCGTCCAGACCATCGGCGGCCTGCCGCCGGTCGGCATCTGCGGCTCTGGCATCCTCGACGCGGTGGCCGTCATGGCCGCCGACGGCCTGCTCAACCAGCGCGGCGCGTTCGTGGCGCAGCACCCGCTGGCGCAGCCGGCCGGCGAGAACGGCCGGGCGGCCCTCGTGCTGGCCCCGGCGGAGCGCGCCGGCGGCCAGCGCGACATCCTGGTGACGCGCCAGGACGTGGCCGAAATTCAACTGGCGAAGGGCGCGATCCGCGCCGGCGTCGAAATCCTGCTGGCCGAGGCCGGCATCGCGGCGGACGAGGTGGACGACTTCATCATCGCCGGGGCGTTCGGCACGTATATCAGCGTGGAGAGCGCGCTGCGCATCGGCATGTTCCCGCCGCTGCCGCCGGAGAAGTTCCGCCAGGTGGGCAACGCGGCGGGCATGGGCGCGCGCCAACTGCTGCTCTCGCGCCGCCTGCGCGCGCAGGTCGCCGCGCTGATCGCGCAGATCGAGTACATCGAGCTGACGACGCACGCCGGCTTCCACGACGTGTTCATGGGCAGCATGGCGCTGGAAAATGCCTGAAGGCCAGCCTGTGCCGCGCCGCGCCGCCTTCCCCGCCGCGCTGGCCGCGCTGCTGCTGCTGGCCGCCGCGCTGCGCCTGCCCGGCTACAACTTCGGCCTGCCCTACGTGGACCACCCCGACGAGCCGAACTTCTACCTGGCGGGGTTAGAGTGGCGCGGGCTGTTCGACAACGGCAGCTATTACGACGGCTACCCGCCCGTGTACCTGGCGCTGCAGGCGGCGGCGCAGCCCGCGCTGGAGGCCGTCGGCGTCAGCGGGCTGGCGCCGACGGTGCAGGTCATGCGCCTGCTGGCGGTCGCCGCCGGCCTGGGCACGGTCGTCTGCCTGGCGCTGACGGCGCGGCAGGCGGCGGGCGCTGTCGCCGGGCTGGTGGCCGGCGCGGCCTGGGCGCTGGCCCCGCTGGCGGTGGAGAACGGCGGCCTCGCCCTGCCGGACCCGCTGGTGTACTTCTGCGCCGCGCTCACGCTGTGGCTGACGGCGGCGGCGCTGGAGCGCCCGGCGCGGCGCGGCTGGAGCGTGTGGGCGCTGGCGGCGGCGCTGGCGGCGACGCTGCTCAAGTACCCGGTGCTGCCGCTGGTGGGCGTGCCGCTGCTGGCCGGGCTGGTGATCTGGCGGCGCGACCGCCGCCCGCGCTATCTGCTGGTGCAGCTCGCGCTGGCGCTGGCGGTGACGCTCTGGTTTCTGCTGGTGTACACGGCCAACATCCAGCCGGAAGGCCTGGAATACGACAATGTCAGCCAGGGCGGGCTGGCCGGGTTTTTCAACGTGCGCCGCGTGGCCAACAATGTCTACCAGGCGCTGCTGCCGCTGGGGCCGCTGCCCTTCGCCCTCTACGGCGCGGCGGGCGCGCTGGCCTGGCTGGCCGCCCCGCGCCTGGGCCGCGCGCGCGCCGACGGGCTGACGGCGGCGCTGTGCCTGTACGCGCTGCTGGCGATTCCCTGGGTGGCCGCGGCATATATCGAGGTGGGCGCCGACCGGATGCGCGCGGTGCTGCCGGCGACCGCCGCCGCCTGTGTCCTGCTGGGGATGGCCGCCGGGCAGGTCGGCGCGCTGCTGCCGCGCCGCTGGCCGGCGCTGGCGGCGCTGCCGCTGGCCGCGCTGGTGTTCGTGCCGCAGTTCGGCGCGGACCAGGCGCTGTTACATGACCGGCTGCTGCCGGACCGCCGCGTCGCGCTGCGCCAGTGGTTCGACGCCAGCCTGGACCCCGGCACAGTGCTGGTCTACCGCGACAACCACAAGACGTTCAACCCGATCTGGGGCGGCATCCCGCACCGGCGCTGGGTAGACTGGATCGAAACCGACGACATCGCCGCGAACACGGCGCAGCAGTGGCGCGACGCGCACGGCGTCTCGTATGCCGCGCTGCCGCGCGAGCAGGTCGAGGCGCTGGCGGCCAGCGCCGACGGCCGCGCCTACCTGGCGACGCTGCTGCACCTGCGCGACTTCTTCGCGCCGCCGCCGGCGCGCGGCCCAGAGACGGCCTTCTTCCGCCTGTGGCGCATGGAGCGCCCGCTGGCGGTGGATTTCGGCCCGGACATCCGCCTGGTGGGCTGTGACGGCTGCGCGGGCGGGGCCGCCGCGCCCGGCGGCGCGCTCACGTTCCGCTTTTACTGGCAGGCGCTGGCCCGGCCGGCCAGCAATTATTCGCTGTTTATCCACCTGACGGCGCTGGCCGACCGCGCGCCGCTGGCGCAGGCCGACGGCCCGCCCGGCCCGCCGGAGCGCCCCACGCTGACCTGGGACGCGCCCGGCGAGACGCTGATCGGCGCGCCGCTGGCGCTGCATCTGCCGCCGGACCTGCCGCCGGGGGTGTACCGCCTGCTGCTGGGCCTGTACGATTACAACAGCGGCGCGCGGCTGCCGCTGGCCGCGGGCGGCGACGCCTTCGAGCTGGCGCGGCTGCGCGTGCGCTGACGCGCGCAGCGCGAAAGGATTATAATTCAGCCATGGAACCCGCCGCGTATGACGAACTGAACCAGCTTGAGGCCGGCCACTGGTGGTACCGCGGGATGCGCGACATCACGGCGCGCCTGCTGCGCGCGGCGCTGCCCCGGCAGTCGGGCCTCGAGATCCTCGACGCCGGCTGTGGGGCCGGCGGCAACCTCGACGCGCTGGCGGCGTTTGGCCGCGTGTGGGGCTTCGACTACTCGCCGCTGGCGCTGGCCTACGCCGCGCAGCGGCACAGCGGCCAACTGCTGCGCGCCTCGGTGGAGGCGCTGCCCTACGCCGACGCCAGCTTCGACCTGGTGACTTCGTTCGACGTGCTGGTGTGCGCGGAGGTGGCCGACGACGTGCGCGCCCTGCGCGAGTTCGCCCGCGTGACGCGCCCCGGCGGGCACGTGCTGGTGCGGCTGGCGGCGCTGGAGGCGCTGCGCGGCCCGCACGACACGGTGGTGCACGGCGCGCGCCGCTACACCGCCGCCGGGCTGCGCGAGCGGCTGGCGCTGGCCGGGCTGCACCCCGTGCGCGTGACCTACGCCAACAGCCTGCTGCTGGCGCCGATCTACGCGGCGCGCCGGCTGCAAAGCGCCAGCGTGGCGCAGGGGGCCGCGCCGCAGTCGGACGTGAAGGCCGCGCCCGGCCCGCTGAACGACCTGCTGGCGGGGCTGCTGGGGCTGGAGGCGCGCTGGATCGGCAGCGGGCGCGGGCTGCCGCTGGGCGTCTCGGTGATGGCGCTGGCGGTCAAGCCTGGATAAATGTGACGGTGTATAACGGAGGGGTATGGCAGCACAGCAGCAGCGGCCGAGCATCAGCGCGTTTTTTCCGGCTTACAACGACGGCGGCACGATTGCCAGCATGGTGCTGTCGGCCATCCTGGTGCTGGAACAGCTCACCGACGACTACGAGGTGATCGTCGTCAACGACGGCAGCAAAGACTACACGCCGGAGATCCTCGACCGGCTGGCCCGCGATTACGAGCGGGTGCGCGTGGTGCATCACCCGCAGAACCGGGGCTACGGCGGCGCGCTGCGCACCGGTTTCGCCAGCGCCACCAAAGAGTTCGTGTTCTACACCGACGGCGACGCCCAGTACGACGTGCGCGACCTGCGCGGCCTCTACCCGCTGCTGACCGACGGCGTGGACATGGCGCAGGGCTGGAAGCGCCAGCGCGGCGACCGCTGGTATCGCAAGGTGATCGGGCGCGCGTACCACAACACCGTCAAGCTGCTGTTCGGCCTGAAGATGCGCGACGTGGACTGTGACTTCCGCCTGCTGCGCCGCAGCATCTTCGACAAGGTTGTGCTCACGCGCGACAGCGGCGTGATCTGCGTGGAGCTGATGAAGAAGGTGCAGGATCACGGCTTCACGATCGCCGAAGCGCCGGTGTCGCACTACCACCGATCCTACGGGCGCTCGCAGTTTTTCAACTTCCGGCGCGTGTTCCGCGTCGGCGTGGACCTGCTGGCGCTGTGGCGCGAGCTGGTGTGGCGCAAAGAGCATCTGCGGTGAGGGGGGCAGCGCCGCCCCCTGACCCCTCCCCTAAATCCCCTCCCCGCTGGCGCCTGAGGAGAGGACATGTTGTCAGGTGAAGCGTGTGTCTGGGAT
>CAZDVL010000165.1:0-5452 GCA_964508745.1 uncultured Anaerolineaceae bacterium
GCCAGCGCCTGCTCGCGCGTGAGCGGGCTGCCCAGCAGGTTCGACGCGCCGATCACGCCGGCGATGTGGAAGGCGGTTTCAGCGCCCAGGCCGCTTTCAACCGGTATCTGGTTGTCAACGACCACGTGCACGCTCAGCGGCGCGCGCTCTGCCGCCTGAAAGACGCGCACCATCGCCAGCGCGACCGGGTGCTGCAGGCCGACGCTGTAGCGGCCCGCGCCTTCGCCGCGCGTGTCCACGACGAACTGGCGGTCGCGGCGCTCGCTGAACTCGACAACCGTGTGCAGGCCCAGCGCCAGCCCCAGGGCGGCGTGGCCGGGGCCGATGTCGGCGGCGACGGCTGGCAGCGTGACTCTTACGCGGCGCATGGCAGCCCGGTCACAGTTCGACAATCGGCAGCGCGAAGGTGAAGGTGCTGCCGGCGTTGAGGTTGCTCGACGCCCAGATGTCGCCGCCGTGCCGCCGGACGATGGCGCGCGCCAGCGTCAGGCCCAGCCCGCCGCCGGGAATTTCGCGCACGCGCTCGTCGCGCGAACGGTACAGGCGGTCGAAGACCTGATCAATTTCGTCGTCGGCGATGCCAATGCCCTGGTCGGCGACGGCGCAGTAGGCGTCGTGGGTGTCGCCCCAGGCGTGCACCGCGACGGTCTGTTCTGCGTGCGAGTAGATGATGGCGTTGTGCAGCAGGTTGAAGATCGCCGTTTCGAGGTGTTCGGCGTCGCCCATCACCGGCGGCATGGGCGACTGGAGCGAGACCGCAATCGTGATGCGGTGCGCGGCCGCCAGCGCGCTCAGCTTGCGCACCGCGCGGCTGATGATGTCGTTGAGGTGCAGCGGCGCGCGCGACAGCGGCATGCCGGCCTCCATCCAGGCCAGGTCCACCAGCACGCCGGCGACATCGTGCAGTTTGACGGCGGTCTGCCGGATGCGGCCCAGGAAGCGCTGCTGCTGCGCGTTGAGGTCGCCGAACCTGCCGACCAGGTCGGCGTAGCCTTCGATGGCCGAGATCGGGTTGCGCAGGTCGTGCGTCACGGCTTTGGCCAGCGCCTCGCGCCGCGATTCAAGCTCGCGTTTTTCGGTCACGTCCTGGAGGATGACCACCCGGCTGCCGCTGGTGAGCGTGGTGGCGATGCCCGCGGCCAGGCGGCGTTTGGGCAGGCGCACGTCCAGCGCCTGGTCGCCGGTGCGCGTGAGCAGGTTGACCAGCGCGGGGAACTGCTGGAAGCAGTCCTGCGGGCGGCGGCCAACCATCTGCTCGACCGGCAGGCCGGTCATGGCGGCGGCGGCCGGGTTGACGCGCTGAATCGTGTTGGCCTCGCTGGCGATCAGGATGCCCTCGGCGCTGGACCGAAAGATGAAGTCGTGAAGCTGTGTGTTCGGGTCGTGTGCCATGCGTCTGTCCGGGTTCCTCGTCCGCCTTGTGCCGGCGGGCAGCGGCTGCGGCTGGCCGCTGTCAGCGCCCGGCGCGGCGGGCGCGCGGCGGGCGCGCGGCGGCAGGGTCGGTTACTTCCTGCCAGGGCGCGCCGGCGGGCAGCGTGACTGTGCCGCCGGAAGGAAACGAGATCGCCGTTTCGCCGGCGCTGCGGCGGACGCTGACGCCGTGCTGGCTGATCGTCACCGGCTGCCCCCAGTGATACGGGCCGCCGGCCCACACCTTGCGCGCGGAGATCACCTGCACGCCCAGCACGCGCAGCAGCAGGTGCAGCGGCACGCTGCCGGCCAGGTGCGCCGGCTCGCCCAGGCCGCGCGCGCTGTCGCTGTGGTAGAACTCGGCGAAGGCGCGCGTCTCGCTGAACACGCGCGCCTGCGCGCCCAGCAGCCGCCGCAGCAGCTCGGCGGCGAGGTCGGCGCGGCCGGTTTCGAGCAGCCCTTCGGCCAGCAGCGTCAGCCAGAACGGCCACACGCCGCCGCTGCCGTCCGCGTTGGCCGGGTCGTAGGCCGGGTCCTGGGCGCTGCACATGGTCACGCCGTTGGGCCGCCAGAAATGGTCGGGGCTGCTCAGCAGGCGGGTGAGCGCCTCGGCGCGCTCTGGCGGCAGCGCCGCCGACCACAGCGGCAGCAGGGCGGCGATGTCCAGGCGGGTTGTGTCGGCGGCGCGCGCGCTGACGGTGTAGACGCGGCTGAGGCCGTCGCTGCGCACGCGGTCCACCTGGGCGAACACCTGGCGCGTGGTGTAGACGCCGTAATTGTGCTGCCACAGGAACGCGGCGGCGGCGGCGGTTTCGCTGACCGGCTGGCCGCTGGCGTCCAGCCCGCTGATTTCCAGCGTCAGGCGCGGCGTGTGGCTGACGCCGCCGCTGACGCGCACGACCAGCCGGTTAGGCGGGCTGACCGGCAGCGCGAGGATCTGCTCCTCGTCGCCGCGCGCGCCGTCGAGCACGGCCGCGCCCGGCGCGGTGCGGTGGGTGTCGCGGTCGCGGCGGCGGTAGCGGCCAGTCTCGGCATCCCACAGCGTTTCGAGCGCGGCCAGCAGCCGTTCGATGTGGGCGGCCATGCGCGCCTCGATGTCCGGCTGGCGCAGATAATAGGCGGCGGCGCGCAGGCTGACCGCCTCGGAGAGCAGGTAGGCCAGCAGGTCGGGCGCCTCGACCGTCTGAATGTCCAGGCCCTGGCCCCAGGGCTGCCCGGCGGCGAATGTGGGCAGGAACGGGTAGCCGGTCTGGTGTTCGGTCTGCCATTCGGGGAGGCCGTCGCCGTCGGCGTCGCGGTCCTGGCTCAGCCAGCGCTCGAAGAATTTGAGCAGGCCGGGCAGCGTCTCGCGCAGGAAGGCGTCGTCTTCGGTGTAGTGGAAGATGCCCCAGGCCAGCCGCGCCAGCACCGGCAGGCACAGCACACCCTGGCGCTGGCCGGCCAGCCCCGGCTTCCAGTCAATCCAGCCGTCCGGCTGCTGCACCGCCAGGTAATTGCGGACGATGCCCTGCGCCAACTGCGGGCTGACCGAGGCGATGCCCTGCGCGGCCAGGTAGGCCCAGGTCGGGTTCTGGCCGCTCCACTCGCGGCGGTGGTCGCTGCCGTCGCCGCGCGGGCTGACGCCCACCGCCGCGCCGCGCAGCGCCACCAGCGAGGCGTGCGGCAGGCTGGCGGTCGGCCTGAGGAAGGCCAGCACAAGCTGGTTCCAGGCGTTGGCGAGGACCAGGTCGAGCGTTTCGTCGCCGGTCTGGATGTCGGGGATGCTGGCCGCCGCCTGGCTGACGCGGCGCAGGTGGGGCGCCCAGTCCTGCCTGAGCCAGTGCGCCGCCTGCGCGACCGAATCCGCCGCGGTGGGCAGGCCCGCGTGCACCCAGCGCAGGACGGTTTTTTTGCGGCCTGCGACGGTGATGTCGCGGCCAATCTTGGGGCTGACGGGCGCGCCGTCAACCAGCTCGGCGCTGCCGCCCTCCAGCAGCACCGCCGGGTTGATGCCGCCGACGCGCCCCATGTGCAGCGCGGCGCCGCCGCCGTCCAGCGGAATGATGCCGAGCTTGCGCTCTTTGCCCTCCGCGCCGACGTGGCCGAAAATGTCCAGGTGCAGCGTGACGGGTTTGGCGTGGGCGCTGCTCAGGGTGAAGCGCACGCCCAGCGTGTGCGAGTCGATGGCCCAGTATTCGCCCTGAAGCGCGAGCTGAGGGTCAAGCGCGGCCTGGACGCGGATGTAGCCGGGCGCGAAGCCGGTGATGGCCGGCGGCTGCGCGTAGCCCTGCGCCTCGTAGATGGAGCGCCCGCCGGCGTACCACATGGGGACCAGGCTGGCGAGGCCCACGCGGCCGCCGTAGCGCGTTTGCAGCGCCAGCGCCGGGCCAGAGCCGGCCCCCAGGGACAGGTTCCAGGCCTGGTCGTCGGTGTAATCGGTGGCAGACAGGCGCGCGTCCGCCGCCAGCGGCAGCGCGAACGGTTGGTTCGTGTCCAGCAGCCAGCGGCGCAGCTTGTCCATGTGTCCCCCTGTGTTCTGGCTCGTGCGTCAGTTAAGCTGCCATGTGCTGTCGAGTTCGTTGAAGCGGAAGGTTTCCTCGTAGAGGCTGGTCAGCAGGTGGAAGCCGTCGGCGCGGTTGGGCGCGATGCGGTGGTACTCGTAGCGCGTGACATAGCCGAATTCGGGCGTGATGGCCCAGCCGAGCGCCTCGCGCACGTTGGGGTTCTCGCGCCACAGCTTGCCGAAGCCGCGCTCAGGCTGTTGGAAGCCGGCCTCTGGCGTCAGCGACGGGTCCGATTCCGGCTCGCCTTCCTCAAACGTGTCCTGGTACACGCTCCAGTCGCCGCCGCCTTCGCGCGTGACGACCATCACCCAGATCTGATCAACCGGCTGGAGCCAGAACATGCGGCCCTTTTCAAACACCTGCTCCGCCACCTGAATCTGGCTGACGACCGGCGTCGGCAGCGGGTCGGTGGTGGCGGTGGGCGGCGCGACGGTGGCGGTGGCCGGCGTGGCGGCCGGGGTGGCGGGCGTCAGCGAGGCTTCAGGCGGCGCGACCTCGGCGGTCGCGTCGGCGGGGGTGGCCGTGACGACCACGACAATCTGGGTTGGGGGCTGGTTCTGGCAGGCAGCAGCGGCCAACGCGAGCGCGCTTAGGGCGATTAACAACCGTCGGTGCATGGATTTCTCCGCTGGTGTTATTATCAGGGTGGCGGGCGCACTGCCTGCTGCCGACCACAGAAGATTGTAGCAGAGCACTATTGAGATGCAAGGTGATGCTCACCGCCGGCTGCCTGGCGTTTGCCCTGCGCCTGGGCCGGGGTAAGGCGCGCGCGGCGGGCATATAACGAAGGTAAACGGCCGAAGTTGTGCTAAAATACACGTTATTCGCTGATTGAACTGGAGCGCAGACGAACATGATCGGGCGCCTGATTATCTTTTTGTTTGGCATCTTTTTCGGGTTCGCGCTGGGCCAGGTGGCCGGGGGGCCGGCGCGCCCGCGCCCGGCGCAGCCGGCGGCCGGCGGCCAGCAGCCAGACCCGTTGATTGAGATCAACGGCATCGGCCCGGCCTATGAGCAGGCGCTGCAGGCCATCGGCATTACCACGTTTGCCCAGCTCGCGCGGCAGGACGCGGACGCGCTGGCGGCGCGCCTGCCGGTGCGCGTGACCGCGGAGCGCATCCGCCGCGAGGGCTGGATTGAGCAGGCGCGCGCGCGCCTGGCGGAGTAACAGTGAGGAGCAGCAGCGAGATGATGACACCCCGACCGGCAGCGATCACGCTCAACAAGAGCGAGGGCTACCTGGAGATTACCTGGAACGACGAACAGGTGTGCCGCTACCCGCTGGCGCATCTGCGCGAGGCCTGCCCCTGCGCACAGTGCCGGGGCGGCCACCAGTATATGGGCCGCGAGCACGACCCTGAGGACATTCTTCGGCTGACGCCGGCGCGCTCGTACACCGTCACACACCTGGATATGGTTGGCAGCTACGCCCTTCAGCCCACCTGGGACGATGGCCACCACACCGGGATTTACACCTGGGATTATCTTAAGCGGCTGTG
>CAZDVL010000166.1:0-5438 GCA_964508745.1 uncultured Anaerolineaceae bacterium
TGCGCGGCCAGCGGCTCTGGCAGCGCCGTGCTCACCTTTGCGAGCGCCGAGATCATGTGCGGATTCTGCTGCTCCGCCTGGTGCATCCAGCCGCGCACGGCCAGAAACAGCGCCAGCGCCTCGTCCAGATTCAGGCGCAGCGGGGCCATATAATATTCCTGGTTGAGGAGAAAGCGCCCGTCGCGCTGGTAAATGGGCACGCCCATGTCGCTCAGCGCCGCCAGGTCGCGATACACGGTGCGCCGGTCAACGTCGCACACCTCCGCGATCTCGACCACGCGCAGCCCTTCCGGGCTGCTGAACAGCAGGCGCTCGATTTCCGTGAGCCGGTCGTGTTTGCTTGTCGCCCGCATCGCTCTGCCCTTAGCACCCTGTCACGAACACAGCGCGCATTTCAGTATAGCAGCGTTCGTTTTTCCCTGCTGGCGCTACGGCAGAGCGGTCCACGTTGGGCGCGGGGTGTTGGTGTACGCCATTGGCGGCGCGGCGGGCGTCGCTGGCGTGCGCGCCGGGCGAAAGATCGTCACCTGGGCCGAAGGGAACGGGGTTGGCGTCCGCGTGGGGGTGCGCGTAACAGTGGCCGTCCGCGAAGGCGTGTAGGTCGTCGTCGGGGTGGCCGTGGGCGGCGGCACGGTGGGCGAAGGCGTGGCTGTGGCGGTCGGCGTCGGCGAAGGGACGAACGCGGTCGGCGAAGGCGCGGCCGTCGGGCTGGCCGCGGGGGTGCTGGCTGGGGGCAGGGTCGCGGCTGCGGCGGGGACTTCCGGCTGCCGCAGCACACGAAGCGCGATCTGCGCGTCGAACGGCAGCAGGTCAACTTCCAGCACGCCGTCAGCGCCTACGCGCAGCAGTTCCTCGCCCAGCACGCCGCCGCCCAGCGGGTCCCAGGTTTCAACCACATAGCGCCCAGGCGGCAGGCGGTTCAACCGGTAGCGCAGCGTCAGCGGCGCGCGCGCCACGTTGGCCGCCACCTGCTCCCAGGTGTAGCCAGCGTGCTGAATCCACGCCAGCGCCACGCCAGCGCCCTCGTCCCGCAGCGTCAGCGCGCGCGCCGGCGCGACCAGGTGGCCGATCTCGATGTACGCCAGCTCAAGCCAGTCATCGCCAGCGTTGTCGAGCGTGATCATGTGCTCACCGGCGGCCAGCGGCAAACGCGCCGTAAGTTCCCGGCTGCTGGCGCGCAGGTCAAGCGCCAGCGCGGGCTGCTCGTCCAGCGACACGACCAGGCGCGCCCCCGCCTGGTCCGACACCGCCCTTATGCCCAGCTCCAGGTAGGTGTCAATCGGCACAACAACGCGATAGCGCTGCGCCTGGCTGAAGCGGCTGTTATACACCTGTCCGTAGAGATAGCTTGTCTGGTCCGCCAGACCGGGAAACACGCCGTCGGGGGTGATCTCGCGCAGCACCGCGCTGCGCGGCAGGAAGGCGAAGCGGCGCGCGAATCCGTCCAGGCGCAGCGGCGCGTAGGCGCTGTCGGCGCCGGCCAGCAGCCCCGCCTGCGCCGGCTGCAAGTCAAGATTCGGCCAGTCGATGCCGGCCGTAAAAGCCGCCAGCGGCGTGAAATACCGCTGCATACCGGCCGGCAGGATATAAGTCTCCCACCAGTCGCTGGCGCCGCTGCCCGCCCCGCCCGCCAGCGCCGACGCCCACAGCGTGTTAATGACGTGCACGCCAGCCGGGTCGTCGGCTGTCGGCTCGTACCAGGGGTTGAGCGAGAACGCCGTCAGCAGCACCGGTGAGGAAGCGGCCTCGCGGTAGCGCTCCGTCAGCTCGACAACGCCGATCTGCTGGTCAATAACCGTTTCGATCGGCCGCCGCTGGTAAAACTCAAACGGCGCGAAATCGAGCAGCGGGTTGTCGTAGATCAGCGCTGTGGGCGCCCTGCTGCCCGCCGTGATCAGGTGGTCGTGCTGGTCAGTCTGGCGCAGATAAGCGGTAACGCTGCGCAGCCACTCCCCCGCCACCTGCTCCGAGAAGCCGCCCAGCCGGTCAACGCGGTCCACAATCTCCCAGGCGAACACCTGCGGGCTGAAACCCCAGCGCGCGGCGATGTAGCGCAGCCGCCGCCGGAACAGCTCCTGCGCCGGCTGGCTGGCGAAAAAGGCGCCCGGCCCGCTCAGCACGCCGCCGTTGAGCACATTGTACGGGTGGCTGTCCCAGTCAGCAGAGGTGTCAGGCCGCGCTGGCTGGGCCGGAATCAGCACCGGCGGGCCGTTATAAACCGTCAGCGACTGGCTCCACAGCAGAACCAGTTGCAGATAGACGCCGCTCTCCGCGGCAGTTTCCAGGATGGCGTCCAGCTCAGCCGCCGCCTGCTGCGCCGCGCGGTAATCGCCCGCCGGCCCCTGCCACTCCAGGCTGATAAACCAGGGGACATCCATAAACAAACGCGCATAATTGACGCCCGCCGCGCCCAGTTCGCGCAGCCAGCGCTGGTAAGCGCGCACGCCGCCGGCGCCATCCCACGACCATTTGAGGTTGAGGCCCACCGGAAAATAAGGGCGGCCGCTGTCGAACTGAAAATAGCGCCTGTTCGCGCCCACGCCGATAAACCCGTCGCGCGCCGACGGCGTGACCTCGAACTGCCCTTCCTCGCTCAGAATTACGCCCCCGCCCTGCCGTAGCTGAAGCGCATATGTCCAGGCGCCCACCTCGTCCGGTGTGAAGCGCACCTGCCACTGCGGCCCGCCAACGGGCTGAAAATCAGCGGCGGCGCACGGTTCGGGGCAGCGATCCTCATAGGGCAGCGTCCAGAAGCCGGGAACCACAACCTGCGCGCCAGAGGGCGCGTCAAAGATGGCCAGCATCTCAATATCGGCGGGGTCAAACGGGTTGCGGTACGCGGTTTCGTCCACCGGCAGCGTGAGGGTCAGCGGCGCATATAACGCCGTTTGCAGCGGCCCGGCGGGCGGCTGCGCGCGCAGCGGCAGCGCGCTCAGCGCCAGGAGACACAACAGCAGCAGCCCCGCGCGGCGCGCACGCATCATCGCGACTCACCCGCCGAAGCGCACCTGAAACACCACAATGTAAAGCGGTATGAGGCAGAACACGGCCATAAAAGCCAGCAGCGCCAGCGTAATCGTGACAACGTCCAGGCCGGTCGCCGAGCCGCTGGTGTACCGCGGCTGGCTGTAGAAGCGGGCGCTGTCGCCGCGCTGCGCCGCCGCCATCTCAAACGGTCGGCTGTCGCCCTGGCGCGGCAGGCCCGCGGGGCCAGGCGCAGCGGCCGGGACATTGGCCGGGCGCGGCGGCGGCGCGGCGGGCTGTGAAACCGGCGGCAGCGGGGCCGCCGCTGGCACGCCGGGCGGGCGCGGCACTGGGGCCGGGTACGAAACTGACGGCTCGTTCACCGGCGGGCGGGCGGGCGCGCTCTGCCGGTTACCGTCCTGGTAGCTGCGCAGGATGTGGCCGAGCTGATCGGCCATGCGGTAGCGCGCGGACGGCTCCTTGCTCATCACCTTGTAGATGATTCGCGACAGGGCGTCCGGCACGCTGGGGTTGAACTCAGTGGCGGCCGGCACGCGGTCGCGCAGGTGCGCCATCGCCAGCTCCTGCTGGTTGGTCCCTGTATATGGCAGGCGGCCCGTGAGCATCTCGAACATGACGATGCCGATCGCGTAGACATCCGACGCCGGCGTCGGTTTTTCGCCGCGCGCCTGCTCTGGCGAGAAGTAGTGCGGGCTGCCCCACACGACATCCTGGCGCGGCATGGGCTGCGTGTCGGTGAGCGCCTGGGCGATGCCGAAGTCGGTCACCTTCACCATGTCATCCTTGGTGACCAGAATGTTCTGCGGCTTCAGGTCGGCGTGCACCAGCCCCGCCCGGTGCGCAAAGCCAATCCCCGCGCAGATCTGTATCGCCAGGTCAAGCGTGCGCTGGACGGTGAGAATGCCGTCGCTGCGAATGATCTTCTTGAGGTCCTGCCCTTCGACAAACTCCATCACGATATACTGAGTCTGCCCGTCGCTGCCCACATCGTGCACAGTCACAATGTTGGGGTGCGAGAGGTTGGCCACCGCGCGGGCCTCGTTGCGAAAGCGCCCCAGAAACGTCGGGTCTTTGGTCAGGCTGGGGCGCAGCACCTTGACGGCCACGGTGCGGCCAAGCGCCTGGTCAACGGCCTTGTAGATGACCGCCATGCCCCCTGACCCGTGCTGGGCCACCAGGCGATAGCGTCCGTTCAGAAGCGTTTCACCACTCGACATTGGTCAGGTCTCTCGCATCGTTTGCCGGGCTGTCACGGCCGCCGCTAGGGGCGCGTGAGTGGGTCAAATAACCGACGGTATTCTAACAAGGCGCTGCGATCTGTCATACTGGCAATATAATCGGCGACCACGCGGTGCAGGCTGCTGTCGCGCAGGCGGGCCTGATATTCGCGCGGAAGCTGGCGCGGCTCCTCAATATAGCTCTTAAACACGCTGCCGATAAACCGCTCCGCGCGCCGGGCCATGCGCATCACCCGAAAATGGCGGTACATGTTTTCGTACAGAAAGGCCTTCAGCGCCCGATTCATCATCGTCAGGCGTTCGCTGTGCACCACCACATCCTGCGTGTGCGCCTGCACCGCGGCAGGCGACCGGGGCTGCAGGTCCGCCAGCCGCCGCGCAGTCGCCTCCAGCACATCGCCGACCTGCAGGCCGATCATCTCACGGATGAGCAGGTGGCGGGTCAGCTCGTCCATTCGCTCGCCAGACCAGCCGATCTGGTCGCACAGCTCGCGCCAGATCTCAAGCTCCGCCAACTGCCCCGGCTCGATCAGCTCTGCCTGCAAGCCGTCGTCCAGGTCGTGCGCGTTGTACGCCAGCTCGTCGGCCACATTCGCGATCTGCGCCTCAACGCTGCCGCGCAGCGCCCGGTTAAAGCCGCCAACGTCACTCAGATCATACTCGGTCTCGTGCTTGGCGATGCCCTCAAGCGTCTCGTAGGTCAGGTTCAGGCCCGGCCAGTCGGCGTAGCGCTGCTCAAGCCTGGTCACAATTCTGAAGCTCTGGTGGTTGTGGTTGAACCCGCCGCAGTCAGCCGTGAGCGCGTTCAGCGTGCTCTCGCCGGCGTGGCCGAAAGGCGGATGCCCCAGGTCGTGCGCCAGACAGACCGCCTCGACCAGGTCCTCATTCACGGCCAGCGCGCGCGCCAGCGTTCGGCCAATCTGCGCCACCTCCAGCGTGTGTGTCAGCCGCGTGCGGTAATAATCGCCCTCATCATTGACAAAGACCTGCGTTTTATACTCCAGCCGGCGGAACGCCGCCGCGTGAATAATGCGGTCGCGGTCGCGCTGAAAGGCGGTACGGTAAGCCGGCTCGTGTTCGCGATGGCGCCGGCCGTGTGTGCTGCGGCTCAACAGCGCATAAGGCGCGAGCGTTGTCTCCTCAACGCGCTCCAACTGCTGGCGGTTTACATACATTGTGCTGCCTCCATGCTAAAAGCCCCCACAGCCGCAGCCA
>CAZDVL010000167.1:0-2546 GCA_964508745.1 uncultured Anaerolineaceae bacterium
GGCTACGTCGTCCCCAGCGGCATCTACACCGACCTGGGCACGAAAGACCTGCGCGCGATGCTGCTGGGCGAGGGCCGCATCGAATATCTGTACGGCATTTCCAACGTGCGCGGGCTGTTCCCGGAAATTGACTCGCGTTTCAAGTTTACGCTGCTGGGGGCGCAGAAAGGCCCGACGGCTGACCGCTTCCCGACGCTGTTCCTGATCGCCAATGCTGACTGGCCGCCGCTGGAGAAAGGCAAGGACGGCAAAATCACCCGCGACGGCAGCGCGATTCTGGCCGATATTCTGGCCGATGACTCGCGCATCTTTGACATGGAAACCGAAACCATCCGCCGCTTCAGCCCCGACAGCCTGAGCGTGATGGAGTTCCAGACGCGGCGCGACTACGAGATCGCCGAGAAGCTGTATGGCGAGCACCCGCTGCTCGGTGAGGACGTGCCGGATAGCTGGAATGTGAAATTTACAGCCGAGTTTCACATAACCAACGACCGCGACCTGTTCAACACGCGCGGCGTCGGCCTGCCGCTGTACGAAGGCAAGATGATTCACCAGTTCGACGGTTACTTTGCTGCGCCGCAGTACTGGTTGGAAGAACAACAGGCAGTCCGCCGTTTGAGCAGCAAATACAATGTCGAGGCGGCACAGCTTGACTACCTCAAGCCGCGTATGGCTTATCGAGGGATTGCCCGGTCAACAGACGAACGCACTCTCATGACAGCTATGCTACCGCCACGAACATTCTCTGAAGGGCGAAGCGCAACGACGATTATTCCGAAGGGTACTGATTCCTTTCAACAGCTATATCTTATGTCCTGTATGAATTCGTTTGTATTGGACTATGTGCTGCGTCATAAAGTTGCAGCAAACATCAACATGTTCTACATCTACAGCCTTCCCGTCCCCCGCCTGACCGCCGGACACCCGGCGTTCGACGCCATCGTGACGCGGGCCGCCCGCCTCACCTGCACGCGCGCCGAGTACGCCGGCCTGTGGCAGCAGGTCACCGGCGCGCCCTGGGCCGAGTCCTGCGGCGCGGCTGACCCCGCCGAGCGCCAGCGCCTGCGCGACGAGCTTGACGCGCTGGCGGCGCGGCTCTACGGCCTCACGCGCGCCGAGTTCGACCACATCCTGGGGACGTTCCCGCTGGTGTTCCCGCCGACGGACGCGGGCCGCGCCCGCCGCGAGGCGCTGCTGGCGGCCTTCGACGCCGCCGGCTAACCGACTGAACCGCCGTTTACCGAACCACAGGGCTATTGCTCCCGGAAAGCTGGTGCTTATGCTTGCGCAGGTCTCGAAACGCGAACTGTCCTTCCAGGAATTTGTGCTCATCCTGTCGCTGCTGATGTCGCTGACGGCGCTCTCGATTGACGCCATGCTGCCGGCGCTGCCGGCGATCGGCGACGAGCTGGGCGTGCAGCACGTCAACGACCGGCAGTTGGTGATCTCGACGCTGTTCCTGGGGCTGGCGTTCGGGCAGTTGTTTTTCGGCCCGCTGTCCGACAGCACCGGGCGCAAACCGGCCATGTACGCCGGCTTCGCCATCTACATCGTCGGGGCGGTGCTGGCGGTGCTGGCGGCCAGCTTCCCGATGATCATCGTCGGGCGGCTGCTGCAGGGCGTCGGCGCGTCGGCGCCGCGCGCCATCACGCTGGCGCTGGTGCGCGACCGCTTCGGCGGCCACACGATGGCGCGGGTGATGTCGTTCATCATGACGGTCTTTATCCTCGTGCCGATGCTGGCGCCGACGCTGGGGCAGACCGTCATGCTGTTCGCCGGCTGGCGCGCGATCTTCCTGGCGCTGGTCGCCATCGCGCTGTTCGGCCTGGCCTGGTTCGCGCTGCGCATGCCAGAGACGCTGCCGCCAGAGCGCCGGGCGCCGTTTTCGCCCCGCCGGATCACCAGGGCCGTCCACGAGGTCATCACGAACCGGACGGCGCTGGGCTTCACCGTCTCAACCGGCCTGGTCGGCGGCGCGTTCCTGGGCTACCTGAACTCTGCGCAGCAGATTTTTCAGGAACAGTACGCCCTGGGCGAGCTGTTCCCGGTGATCTTCGCCGTCATCGCGCTGGCGATCGGGCTGGCGTCGCTCACCAACACGCGCCTGGTGCTGCGCTACGGGCTGCGCTTCCTGGTGAAGCGGGCGCTGCGCGTGATCGTGCTGCTGGCGGCCGTCGCCCTCGGCGCGGCGGCGCTCACCGGCGGCCACCCGCCGCTGTGGTTCCTGATGGCCTACCTGATGACCAGCTTCTTCTGCGTCGGCATCCTGTTCGGCAACCAGAACGCCATCGCGATGGAGCCGCTGGGGCATCTGGCGGGCGTCGGCGCGGCGGTGGTCGGCTCGCTGTCCACGCTGATCCAGATGCCGCTGGGCACGGCCATCGGGCAGGGCTACAACGACACCGTGTTCCCGCTGATCATCGGCATGGGCGCGCTGGCGGCGCTGGCGCTGCTGGTGATCGCCTGGGCCGAGTCCGCGCGCTGACCGGGCCGGTTGGCCGGCGGGCCGGCCTGTGGCATACTCTGTCCCGGTAAGCTGAAGCGCA
>CAZDVL010000167.1:2646-5419 GCA_964508745.1 uncultured Anaerolineaceae bacterium
CGGTTGGCCGGCGGGCCGGCCTGTGGCATACTCTGTCCCGGTAAGCTGAAGCGCAGCGGAAAGGGAACGTTATGCACTACCGCGAACTGGGCCGCACCGGCTGGAACGTGTCGGAGGTCAGCTTTGGCGCCTGGGCGATCGGCAGCGCCTGGGGCAAGGTGGACGACAGCGAGTCGATGCAGGCGCTGCACAGCGCCGTTGACCTGGGCGTCAATTTCTTTGACACCGCCGATGTCTACGGCGACGGCCGCAGCGAGCGCCTGATCGCCCGGCTGCGCAAAGAGCGCAGCGAGACGCTCTACGTGGCGACGAAGGCGGGCCGCCGCCTGGACCCGCACACGGCAGACGGCTACAACGCCAAAAATCTGACGGCCTTTGTCGAGCGCAGCCTGCAAAACCTGGACGTGGACGCGCTCGACCTGCTCCAGCTTCACTGCCCGCCGACCGAGGTCTACTACCGCCCGGAGGTGTTCGGCGCGCTGGACGAGCTGGCGGCGGCGGGCAAAATCCGTTACTACGGCGTGAGCGTGGAGAAGGTCGAGGAGGCGCTCAAGGCCATCGAGTACCCCAACGTGCAGTCGGTGCAGATCATCTTCAACATGTTCCGCCACCGCCCGGCGGAGCTGTTCTTCGGCGAGGCGCAGCGGCGGCGGGTGGGCATTCTGGCGCGCGTGCCGCTGGCCAGCGGCCTGCTCACCGGCCGGATGACGCCGCAGACGGCGTTCGAGGCGAACGACCACCGCAGCTACAACCGGCACGGCGAGAAATTCGACGTGGGCGAGACGTTCTCCGGCGTGCCTTACGACGCCGGCCTGAGCGCGGTCAGCGAGCTGAAAACGCTGATCCCGGCGGGCGCGACGATGGCGCAGCTCGCGCTGCGCTGGATCCTCATGTTCGAGGCCGTCACCTGCGTGATTCCGGGCGGCAAGCGCCCCGACCAGGTGGCGGACAACGTGGGCGCCGCCGACCTGCCGCCGCTGTCCGCCGGGCAGATGGCGAAGGTGCGCGATGTCTACGACAGCTTCGTGCGCGCGTCGGTGCACCAGCGCTGGTAGGCGCGGCGCGCCCGGCCTGGACGCCGCCGCAGCCCGGCCCGGCGGGGACAGCGGTGTGAGGCAGTGACCATGCGCGATTTACGGGTGCTGGTGGTGGCGGATCACCTGCTGGCGCGCGCCGGGCTGGCGGCGCTGCTGGCGGCTCAGCCCGGCCTGGAGGTGGTGGGGCAGACGGCCGGCGGCGACACGCTGGCCGACGACCTGGACGTGTACCGGCCCGACGCCGTGGTGTGGGACCTGGCCGGGGAGGCGCTGGCGCAGTTGGGCGCGCTGGCCGGCGGCGCGCCGCCGATCGTGGCGCTGCTGCCCGACGACGCCCACGCCGCCGCCGCCGCCGCGCTGCTGGGGGCGGCCGGGGCGGGCGGCCTGCTCCACCGCGACTGCGACACGGCCCAGTTGGCGGCGGCGCTGACGGCGGCGGCGGACGGCCTGCTGGCGCTTGACCCGGCGCTGGCGGCGGCGGCGCTGGCGGGCGGCGGCCCGCTGCCCGCCGCGCCCGTCGAAGCGCTCACGCCGCGCGAGCGCGAGGTGCTGCAGCTGCTGGCCGAGGGGCTGCCCAACAAAGCGATCGCGCTGCGGCTGGCCATCAGCGACCACACGGTCAAATTCCACGTCAACGCCATCATGACCAAGCTCGACGCGCAGAGCCGCACCGACGCCGTCGTGCGCGCGATGCGCCTGGGGCTGGTGCTGCTGTGACGCCGGCCTGCCCGTTTTTCCAGGCCGCGCCTCGCTGAAGGGCGGATGTGCCCGCCGCGCCTGCGTGCGATCATTAAAGCGTCAGTTGATCGCATTTTAAGGAGACAGCGGCAATGAGCGATGTCCTGCAAAACCTGTCCGAGGCGCTGGCCGGCGCGGTCGAAAAGACCGCGCCCGGCGTCGTGCGCATCGAGGGCCGCCGCCGGATGCCGGCGACGGGGATCGTGTGGTCGTCGGACGGCGTGATCGTCACGGCGCACCACGTGGTTGAACGCAGCGAGGAAATCAATGTCGGGCTGGACGACGGCGGCGTCGTGCCGGCGGTGTTAGTCGGGCGCGACCCCGGCACTGACCTGGCCGTGCTGCGCGTGGACGGCGGCTTCACCCCGCCCACCTGGGCCGACGACGACGATCTGAAAGTGGGGCATCTGGTGCTGGCGCTGGGGCGGCCCGGCGCGGCCATGCAGGCGACGCTGGGCGTTGTCAGCGCGCTGGGCGAGGCCGGGCCGCTGCCGCCGGCGCTGCGGCGCGGCCGGCACGGCGGCGAACGGCACGGCGGCGAGCGGGGCGGCAGACACGGCGGCGAACGGCGCGGCCCGCGCGGCAGCGCCGGCTATTTCGTGCAGACCGATGTTGTCATGTACCCCGGCTTTTCCGGCGGCCCGCTGGTGGACGCCTACGGCAGCGTGCGCGGCCTCAACACCTCGGCGCTGCTGCGCGGCGCCAGCCTGACCGTGCCGGCCTCGGTGGTGCGGCGCGTGGTCGAGGCGCTGCTGACGCACGGCAAGGTCAAGCGCGGCTACCTGGGCGTGGGCACACAGCCGGTGCGGCTGCCGCAGGCTGTCAGCGAGCAGCTTGAGCAGGAAATCGGCCTGATGCTGCTGTCAATCGAAGCTGACAGCCCGGCGGAGCGCGGCGGTTTGCTGCAGGGCGATGTCCTGGTGTCGCTGGACGACTATCCGCTTCAGTCGGTGGACGACCTGCTGCTGCTGCTGGGCAGCGACCGCGTGGGCGAGCAG
>CAZDVL010000168.1:0-5413 GCA_964508745.1 uncultured Anaerolineaceae bacterium
TCGCGCTGCTCCAGCGCGAAGGCCGCTTTACGCTCACCACCGACCCCAACCAGCCCGACTACTGCCGCCGCGCGGCGGTCGAGGTCAGCCAGTTTGTCGAGGTCAACCTGCTGGGCGCGGGCGCCGCCAGCGCGGCCCGGCCCGACGGCTACCGCGCCAACAACAGCCAGGCGCTGGCGTTCCTCGACCGGGGGGCCAGCCGCCGCGCCGGCATCATCCCGCTGGAGGCGGTCTTTACGCCGCTGGCCCGCAGCTACACGCAGTTCTCGAACATGGCGCTGGTGCGCGGCGACGGCTTCGAGGTGTTCGTGGATTACACCTCCACGACCATCCCGCGCGAGGTGTTCGAAACGCTGCCCGACGTGAGCGCGGCGGCCAGCGCCCCGGTCTGCGCCGCCGCATGGTGCGAGTGAGAGCGGCCATTGACCGGCCCGCAGCGCAGTCTTAGACTGAATCTGTACGCTTCACAGCGCTGGAAAGAGATTCCATGACCGACACGCACTCGTATCTGATTACCGGCGGGGCCGGTTTCCTCGGCATCAACCTGGTGCGCTACCTGCTGGCGCGCGGCCACACCGTCACCTCGCTGGACATCGCCCCCTTCGACTACCCGGAGCGCGACCAGATCCGCGAGCTGCGCGGCGACATCCGTGACCGCGCCAAAGTGGACGAGGCCATGCAGGGCATTGACATCGTGGTTCACTCGGCGGCGGCGCTGCCGCTGTACAGCGCGGAGGACATCTTCTCCACCGACATTGACGGCACGCGCAACGTGCTCGCCTCGGCGCACGCGCACGGCGTGCAGCGCTGTATTCAGGTGTCCTCGACGGCCGTCTACGGCATCCCTGACCACCACCCGCTCTACGAGGACGACCGGCTGGACGGCGTCGGGCCGTATGGCAAGGCCAAGATCGCCGCGGAAGAAGTCTGCCTGGAGTACCGCCGCCAGGGCATGTGCGTGCCCATCGTCCGCCCCAAGTCGTTCATCGGGCCGGAGCGCCTGGGCGTGTTCGCGCTGTTCTATGACTGGGCCAAGGACGGGCACGGCTTCCCCATGATCGGCAGCGGCAACAACCGCTACCAGCTTCTCGACGTGGAGGACCTGTGCGACGCCATCTACCTGTGCGCCACGCTCGCGCCTGAGCGCGTCAACGACACGTTCAACATCGGCGCGCGCGAGTTCACCACCATGAAAGAGGACTACCAGGCGGTGCTGGACGCGGCAGGCTATGGCAAGCGCATTGTCGGCTTCCCCGGCATGGCCGCGCCCATGATCTGGACGCTGCGCCTGCTGGAGGCGGTCAACCTGTCGCCGCTGTACAAGTGGGTCTACGAAACCGCCAGCAAGGACTCGTTCGTTTCAATCGAAAAGGCCGAGCGCGCGCTGGGCTACAACCCGCGCTTCTCGAACAAGGACGCGCTGGTGCGCAACTACCAGTGGTATCTGGCCAACCTGGACAAGTTCGCAGGGCAGTCCGGCGTGTCGCACCGCGTCCCCTGGGAACAGGGCATTCTCAAAGTGGCTAAGGCGTTTTTCTAAAGGCCGGCGGCGCGCTTGCGCCGCCGGGGCGGTTCTGTACAATGATCGTAGGTCGCCAGTTGCCGGCCGCCGGCCCGCGAGCAAGCGCTGAAGCCGGGGGCTAAGGGCTGACGGCTGTCTGAGGGGTTTCCATGCCGAATCCGGGTCACACGCTGCACCTGCGCGGCAGCGCACAAACCAATGTCGGGCAGGTGCGCGAGAACAACGAGGACCACATCCACCTGCGGACGGGCGACGGCTTCATGCTGGCGCTGGTGGCCGACGGCATGGGCGGGGCGGCGGCCGGTGAGGAAGCCAGCCGCATCGCAGTCGAGATCATTGACACCGACCTGGCGCCCGGCAGCCCGCAGGACCAGGCGCAGGAAGTCGGCTCGATGTCAGAAGACATGCTGAAGTTCCGCCTGCGGCACGCTATCCAGAAGGCCAACCTCTCGATCATGCGGCGGGCCATCGAAGAACCGGACATGCGCGGCATGGGCACAACGGTCACGCTGGCCCTGCTGCGCGGCGGCAGCGTGACGGTGGCGCACGTGGGCGACAGCCGCGCCTACCTGGTGAGCGCCTACGACCGCGCGATCCAGCAGATCACCTCTGACCACAGCTTTGTCGAGGCGCTGCTGGCCGCCGGGCACATCACCGCCGAGCAGGCCGAAGAACACCCCATGCGCAACGTGCTCTACCGCGCGCTGGGCCAGGCCGAGGACATGGACGTGGACCTGTATCACGCGCACCTGCGGCACGGCGACCGGCTGGTGCTGTGCTCCGACGGCCTGACGCGCCACGTCAAGGCGCACGAGATCGCCCGCATCGTGCTGAACGCCGCCGCGCCGGCGGACGCCGGCAGCCAGCTTATTAACCTGGCGAACGAGCGCGGCGGCGAGGACAACGTCAGCGTGATCGTGATCCAGGCGGAGGGCGACCCGCCAGCGGCCGGCGCCGGCGCTGGCCAGGCCCAGTTCCTGCCGGAGGAGCCGGACAGCGGCGACTCGGACACCGTTCGCATGCCCGACCTGTCCGCTTACGACAGCGCCAGCGCGCCCGACGCCGGCCCGCTCTCAGACAGCCCCCCCCGGCCGAGCCTGACGCTGTGCCACAAAATGAGCGCGGAGCGCCTCAGCGACACCGGCGCTGAAGCCGACGCTGCGACGCCAGACCACGCGCCCGCCGCGCGCCCGCCGCAGCCCGGCCGCCCGCGCGGGCGTGCGCCAGCGCCGCGCCTGCCCGCCGCGCCCGCCTCAGGCGAGGGCGAGGGCCAGGACACGCGCGTGCCGGACCAATAGCGCACGGGGATAACCATGCTCGACGCAGCAGTGCTGTCCGCCGAACAACAGACCTTCGTGAGCGAGGCCCAGACCAGGTGCAGCGCGCACCTGGGCACGCTGACGCCGTCCGAACGCGCGATCTTCACCGCCATCTGGACGCTGATGGCCCGCACCGCCGCGCCGGTGGTCGTCCGCAGCCTGCACACCAGCGCGACGATCACGCAGGCCGCGCTCGCCAAACTGGTCAACTGCGGCCTGCTGTGGTTCGACCCCGACCTGCGCGCGGTGCTCCAGTGCCCGCCCTTCTCGGCGCTGCACACGCCGCACCGCGTCAAGGTGTTTGGCTGGGACGCCGCCTACACCTGCAGCCTGATTGATGTCCCCCTGGCGCTGCTGCTGTACGGCCCGAACACCTGGCTCAGCGCGCAGAGCGTGTGCCCGCGCAGCGGCGAAAAGCTCGCCTTCCGCGTGCTGATGGCCGACACAGGCGCCCTGAAGCTCGACGCGCCCATCAACTCTGCCCGCTGGCGCGTCTGGCTGCCCGAACTGCCGCCCAACGGCCTGACCGTGGGCAGCGGGGGCACGCGCAGCCACATCAACGCCTTCCACAGCGAGGCCGACCTGCACACCTACCTGCACTACCGCCCCGACGAGCGCGGCGGCAGCTACACGCTGGAGCAGGCCCTTTACCTCAGCCAGACGCTCGCGCAGACCTATCGCGGCCTGCTTTTCCACCCCCACTGAGCGCTGCTTCTGCTATACTCAGCACATCCGCCGCCCGTCACACGGAGGGAAAGCCCATGCTGCGCCGTTTCTGGTTTGCCTGTGTCGCGCTGGCCCTGCTGCTGACCGGCACGCTGCTGGCGCAGGACGCGCTCAACCTGCCGGCAGCGCTCTACATCCTCACCAACGAGGGCAGCGTCCAGCGCTACGGCCTGGGGACCGAGGGCATCCGCGCCGTGACGCCGGCGGGCGCGTTCGTCGTTGATTTCGGCGTGGCCCCCGACGACCGCTGGCTGGCCTACCGCACCGAGGCCGGCCTGTTCCTGCGCGACATGCACAGCGAAAACGAAACGGCGCTGGACGGCGCCGAGGCCGGCACGCCGCCGCTGCGCGGGCGCGGCGACACCGTCGCCTGGGAGCCGGGCGGCGCGGCGCTGGCCGTCACAACGGCCGACGGCGCGCGCGTGTATTTTATGGGCGGCGAGGCCGCGCCGCTGGCCCTGCGCGACGGCGCAGCGCTCCAGCTTGGCTGGTCGCCCACAGGCCGCTACCTGGCCGCCGAAAGCGAGGGCGGCGACTGGTGGATTTACCGCCGCGACGGCGCGGCGCTGGCGCTGGCCAGCGTGGTGCCCGCCGCGCCGGAGATGGCCTGGGTCGGCGGCGACGCCCTGGTTTTCGCCCCGGCGGACGGCGGCCTCGTCCGCATGGACCTGGCCCAGGGCAACGCGCAGACGGCCCTGCTGGACAGCGCCTGGCAGGTCGCGCTGCCGGCCCTGTGGCCCGACGGCGCGCTGCTGCTGCTGGGCCGCCGCGCCAACGACAGCGCGACCGAGGCCGGCAGCGGGCGGCTGCTGGCGCTTCAGCCGGGCGCGGCCGACGCCGAGCCGCTGGCCGACGCGCCCGTCGAGCTGGCGCACCTGCGCTGGATGCCCGCCCGGCAGATCCTCGTCAAATTCGAGGGCGGCGTGTTCGCCCTGGTGGACCCCCACAGCGGGCAGGGCTTCCCGCTGCCGGTCAGCGGGGCGGTCGCCTACAGTTGGGGGCCGGTGCTGCCAGAGAGCGTGGCCGGCGCCGAGCTGCCCGCCGACGGCTTCTTCCTGGCGCAGCCCGGCGCGGGCGCTGGCCCGGCCCAGGTGTGGCGGCTGCCCGCTGACGGCGCGCCGGCGGCCCCGCTCACCAACGAGGAAGCGGGCGTGACCAGCTTCGGCGTCGCGGCGGACGGGCAGCGGCTGATCTACAGCAGCGGCGGCCGCCTGCTGCTGCTGCGGCTCGACGGCTCTGAGCCGGTGGAGGTCGCGGCGCTGGCGGCGGACGGCCCGGCGCAGCCGGCTTTCAGCCCCGACGGCGGGCGCGCGGCCTACCTCGACGGCGACGGCCTGTGGCTGGTGGACCTCGCCGCGGGCGCGGCACGCCAACTGGCGGCGGGCGCTTTCAGCGCGCCGGCCTTCGCGCCGGACGTTAACGCGCTGCTGGTGGCCGTCAGCGAGGCCGGCGGCAGCCGCCCGGCGCTCGTGGATATAACCTCGTCTGAGGTTATTCCGCTGGGCGCGGCGGGCCAGCTCGCCCGCTGGCTGCCGGGCGGGCGCGTCGCGCTGTACGGGCCGCAGGCCGGCATCAGCGTCGCCAGTTTGCAGGCGCTGGACCAGCCGGCCGCGCTGCTGCCGCCGCTGGTGGCTGTGGACGCTGTCGGCCTGGCGGGCGGGGACCGGCTGCGCCTGTCGCTGCCGGCGCAAACGCGCGGCCCGGCGCCGCTGCGCGTGATTGAGATTGACAGCCTGACCGGCGCGGTGGACCGGGGCCAGGTCTTCGTCGGCGGGTATCTGCTCAGCCCGCTTTTCTCGCCCGGCGCGACGCACGTGGCCGGCTACCGCTGGCGCGACAGCGCCGG
>CAZDVL010000169.1:0-5373 GCA_964508745.1 uncultured Anaerolineaceae bacterium
CTCCTGCGGCTGGGGGCTGTTGACGATCTCCTGCAGCAGGTTCACGGCGTCCTGCATCACAAGCTGCGCCTGCTGGTCAATGATCGCCGTCAGCTCGGCCAGGCGCGCGCGCAGCTTCTCCAGGCGTGCGCGCTCGCCCGCGCCCGCCTGCTCGATGCGCGTGGTCAGCTCCTGGAAGAAGTTGTAATCCATCGCCGGGCGCACCAGGCCGACCAGCGCCTGCAGGTGGTCGTCCTGGTCGGCGTACTGCACCGTCAGGTCGACAAACTCAGCCAGGCTGGCCTCCTCGCCCAGCGCGCCGACCGCCTCGGCGACTTCCTGCACCAGCGCTTCCTGCATCTGGCTGCGCTGGGCAAGCTGCCGGCCAAAGGCCGTGTGCTGCGCCGCCAGGTTCTGAATGGCGACCAGCCGCTGCACCAGGTCGGAACGGCCCTCCTGCATGGCACGCTGCGCCATCACCGCCACCGCCTGGAAGAAGTCCGCCTTCACGTCGGCGTCGCGCTCGCTGAGGATGCGCTGCAAGTCCGCCGGCGGGGCCTGCAGCAGCGCCTCGATCAGCCGCACCGTGCTGCGCTGCGCCTCCAGCATCTCCGGCGTCACGCCGTCGGCGATCAGAATCTGGTCAACCAGGTTCTGCATGGTCAGCGCCTGGCGCGGCTGGAACAGATAACCCTTGACCTGCTCCTTCGGCAGCGCGCTCATCAGCTCGCGCGTGAGGTCGCCCACCGCGCGTTCCTGCTGCTCGCGCGGCAGGGCCAGCTCCATCGGCACGAACGAGATCAGCAGTTCCTTCGAGTTGTCGTGGTACAGCAGCGGCGTGGCGATCTGCGTGACGGCCCCGCAGTGCGGGCACTGGGCGCTGTTCAGCCGGCCGCTGAGCAGCCGCACCTTGGCTTCGGGGTCGCTGCCAACGTCAATCAGCGCCTGCACGGTGGCGCTGAACGGCTGGCGGCATGAGGGGCATTGAATGTTCATCGTGCGGGTGCGGGGCATGATACCTCCGGTATATGACTATGCGAACAAAACGGTGAAAACTGCCTTCAGGCGCGTTCGCCCGGCCGCAGTTTACTGCTGCGGCAGCGTAAAATAGAAGGTCGCGCCGGCCCCAGGGTGGCTCTCCACGCTGATTCTGCCGCCGTGCGCCTCAACAATCGCCTTCGCCAGGTACAGCCCCAGCCCGGTCCCCTGCGTCTTGCGGCTGAGCGTGCCGTCCACCCGGTAAAAACGTTCAAAAATATGTTCCTGCTCCGCCTCGCTGATGCCCACGCCCGCGTCGCGCACGAACACCGTCACGGTGTGGGCGTCGGCCTGCCCGCCCACCTCGATGTCGCCGCCCCCCGGCGAGTATTTGATGGCGTTGCTCACCAGGTTGTCCAGCACCTGGCGCAGCCGCACCTCGTCGCCCTGGATCACGGGGAAATCCGGCGGGAACGACAGCACGAAGCGGTGTTTGCTCGTCTGCGTGCGGAAGCGCTCCACCGCGCGCGCCGCCAGCGCGACCAGCCGCACATCGCCGATGTCCAGCCGCATGCGCTCGGCGCGCAGCTTGCTGGCCGCCAGCAGGTTTTCGATCAGCTCGGTCAGCCGGTCGGACTCGTCCTCGATCACCGCCAGCCCCTCGCTGATCACCTCCGGGTTCCAGGAAGCGTCCTCGCGCCGCAGCGTGCCGGCGTAGCCTTTGATCAGCGCAACCGGCGTTTTCAGCTCGTGCGACACGGTGGAGATGAACACATTCTGCATTTCCTGGGCGCGGCGGAAATTGGTGATGTCGCGCACGTTGGCGATGATGTTCGCCAGGCGGTCGTCCGCCGTGAACAGCGGCGCATACGTGATGCCGATGCCCAGCGTCAGGCCGTCCTGGCGCAGAATGTCGCCTTCGACGTACAGCGTTTCCGGCGTCGAACCCTGGGCCGGGCGGCGCGGCCAGCCCTCGTCCATCGCCGCCGTCAGGTCGCCCTGCTCAATGCGGCTCCACACGATCACGTCGTTGTGATAGCGTTCCTGGGCATCCTCCGCCCGCCAGCCGGTCATGCGCTCCAGCGCCCGGTTGAAGCGCAGGATTTTCAGCTCCGCGTCCAGAATCATCACGCCGTCCGCGCTGTGCTTCAGGAACGCATCCAGGCGCTGGCGCTCGCGGTCCATGCGCTCGTAAAGCTGCGCGTTGTGCACGGCGATCGCCGCCTGGTCAGCAAAACTCTGCAAAATCTGCACGTCGTTGGGCGTGGTGCTGCCCACATAGTCGCGAAACACCAGCAGCAGCCCCACCGACACGCCCGCGATCGCCAGCGGCAGCGGGAACGACTGGCGCAGCGCCGGGTCAATCTCCGCCGCCATCGCCGCCAGCTTCTTCTCCAGCGCGGGCACGTCGAGCGCGCCCTCGCCCTCCGGGAACAGCCCGGCGATGTGCGTCTCCAGCTTGGGGACCAGCGCGCCGTCAATGTTGATCGTCGCCCGGACGCGGTAGCGCTGGCTGGCGCTGTCCGGCAGCGCGACCAGCCCGACCACCCGCCCGGCCAGCATCATCATGGACGCCTTGAGGACGAGCTTAAGCACCTCGCTCAGGTCAAGCTGGGCGGTCATCGCGCGCGAAATCTCTAACAGCAGATCGCGCTGGCGCACGCGGTAGTCAGGCAGCAGCAGCATAGCGAAATTGTATCACGTCCCGCGCTGGCCCGGAAAGCGCGGCGGACAAATCTATAATAGTTCTAACGTGCCGCCGCTGCTACAATACCGCGCAGAACGCTCACACGTCAGCCCCGCACACAGGAACCGCCCGATGGTCGAAGTCACGCCGCTGCGCCAGCAGTACCTGGACATCAAACGCCAGCACCCGGACTGCATCCTCTTTTTTCGCCTGGGCGACTTCTACGAAACCTTCGATGAAGACGCCGAAATCGCCGCCCGCGAGCTGGACATCACCCTCACCAGCCGCCCGGTGAGCAAAAACGCGCGCGTGCCGATGGCCGGCGTGCCCTATCACGCGCTGGAAAATTACGTGGCGCGCCTGATCGAACGCGGCTTTCACGTCGCCATCTGCGACCAGGTGGGCGAAGTGGACGGGCGCGGCCCGGTGGAACGCCAGGTGACGCGCGTGATCACGCCGGGCACAGTGGTCGAGCCGGGGCTGCTGGCAGAAAAGCAGGCCAGCTACCTGCTGGCGCTGCTGCCGGTCGGCGACCCGCACACCGGCCAGTGGGACCGGGCCGGGCTGGCCTACGCCGACGTGACCACCGGCGAGTTCGCCGCCACCCAGCTTGAGGGCGAGAACGCCGCCGTGCTGGTGGTCGAGGAGCTGGCGCGGCTGGCCCCGCGCGAGGTGCTCATGCCGCAGGCCTGGGCCGAGCGCGGCGTGTCGCTGCCCGCCGGCATCCACCTCACGCCGCTGGCCGACTGGCGCTTCGAGCACGCGGCCGCCGAGCAGGTGCTGACCGCGCATTTTCGCGTCCGCACGCTCGACGGCTACGGCCTGCGCGACCTGCCCGCCGGCGTCAGCGCCGCCGGGGCTGTCCTGCACTACCTGCGCGAAACGCAGCGCGGCAGCCTGGCGCAGATCACGACCGTGCGCGCCTACTCCACCGCCAGCTTTATGGTGCTGGACCCGTTCACGCGGCGCAACCTGGAGCTGACCGAAACGCTGCGCGCGCACAAAACCCAGGGCAGCCTGCTGGGCGTGCTGGATCGCACCGTCACGGCGATGGGCGCGCGCCTGCTGCGCACCTGGATCAGCCAGCCGCTGCTGGAGCTGGGCCGCCTCAACGCCCGCCTGGACGCGGTCGAGGCGCTGGCCGCCGACGCCGCGCTGCGCGAGGAGCTGCGCCGCCTGCTGCGCGCCATCAGCGACATGGAGCGCCTCACCAACCGGCTGCTCATCAACCGCGCCGGCCCGCGCGACCTGCTGGCGCTGCGCGACAGCCTGGAGGCCGTGCCGCACATCCACCAGCACATTGACGCCCTGCCCGCCCTGCGCGCCCTGGCCGACGGCCTCGACCCCTGCGCCGACGTGTACGAACACATCGGGCGCGCCCTGGCCGACGACCCGCCGGCGGCGCTCAACACCACCGGCGTTATCCGCCCCGGCTACGCGCCAGAGCTTGACGACCTGCTCGACGCCACGCGCGACGCGCGCGAGTGGATCGCCAACCTGGAGGCGGTGGAGCGCCGGCGCACTGGCATCAGCACGCTGAAAGTCGGCTACAACAAGGTTTTCGGCTACTACATCGAGGTCAGCAAGGCGCAGCAGCACCACGTTCCGGCGGACTACGTGCGCAAGCAGACGCTGGTCAACGGCGAGCGCTACATCACGCCCGAACTTAAAGAGTACGAAACGCTGGTGCTCAACGCCGAAGAACAGATTCTCGATGTCGAGCGCCGGCTGTTCGCCGCGCTGTGCCACGACATCGCCCGCGCCGGCCAGCGCCTCATCAAAACCGGGCGCATGATCGCCCACCTGGACGCCTTCCTGTCGCTGGCTGAGGTGGCCGTCCGCGAGGGCTACACGCGCCCCACGCTCACCGAGGACAACGTACTGGTGGTCCGCGCCGGGCGGCATCCGGTGGTCGAAAAGCTGCTGGAAGGCGGCACGCGCTATGTGCCCAACGACACGCACTTCGACAGCGCCGCGCGCGTGCACATCATCACCGGGCCGAACATGTCCGGCAAATCTACCTACATCCGCCAGACGGCGCTCATCACGCTGATGGCGCAGATCGGCAGCTTTGTGCCCGCCGACGAGGCCACCGTCGGCCTGGTGGACCGCATCTTCGCCCGCATCGGCGCGCAGGACGAAATCCACGCCGGGCAGAGCACGTTCATGGTCGAGATGACCGAGACCGCGCGCATCCTCTCTGGCAGCACCGAGCGCAGCCTGCTGATCCTCGACGAGGTGGGGCGCGGCACGTCCACTTACGACGGCATGGCCATCGCGCGCGCGGTCATCGAGTACATCCACAACAACCCGCGCCTGAACTGCCGCACGCTGTTCGCCACACACTATCACGAGCTGACCGAGCTGCCGAACATCCTGCCGCGCGCGCAGAACTTTAACGTCGCCGTCAGCGAGGAAGGCGATGAGGTGGTGTTTCTGCACCGCGTCGTGCCCGGCGGGGCGGACCAGAGCTACGGCATCCACGTGGCGCAGCTCGCCGGGATGCCGCGCCCGGTCGTTGACCGCGCCCGCGAGCTGCTGGCGCAGCTTGAGCAGCAGGGCAGCGATTTCCAACTGCGCGCCCCCCGCAAGGCGGCCCAGCTCAGCTTTTTCGACGACACGCCGAACCCGGCGCTGGTCGCGCTGCGCCGGCTGGAGGTGGACAGCCTCAGCCCGCTGGAGGCGCTCACACGCCTCTACGAGCTGAAGCGCCTGGCGGCGGAGGATTA
>CAZDVL010000170.1:0-2654 GCA_964508745.1 uncultured Anaerolineaceae bacterium
CAGGAAGGCCAGCGGGATGTGGGCCAGCGCCTCGCGCAGGCGCAGGCGCAGCGCCAGCCGCAGCGCGGTGAAATCGAACGACTTGATCGCATCCAGCAGGTCGGCGTAGATGCCCAGGATAAAGGCCATCGTCCCGCCGGAGACGCCGGGCACGATGTCGGCGGCGCCCATCGCAAACCCGGTCAGGTAGAGGCGCAGGTACTGGCGCGGCGTTTTCGGATGGGCGAGACTTTGTTCATTGTTCAGCATGAATCTCAGAGTCCTCTTGCTAGGATAACGAACAATGCCTGTCAAACCTGGCAGGCACAGCATGTCGCAGCGGCCTTGCGGCCAGCGATCACAATTATCGTGCCACAGCGCGCCGGGCGCGTCAATGGAGAGCTGGGTCGTCCAGGCGGCGCAGCGCGTCAATGGCGGTGGCGCGCACGCGGGCGTGTTCGCCCGGGCTGCTGGCGATCATCCGCAGCGCCTCGCCCGCCGCCGCCGTGCCGATCTCGCCCAGCGCGCGCGCAATCCACACACGGCGCTCGACCGTTCCGCCCTGTTCGTACTGCGCCAGCAGGTGCACGATCGCACCGCTGCCCAGCTTCACCAGCGCCTGCAGCGCGTGGCTGGCGACTTCGGGCGCGTCCTCGCAGAGCGCGTCCAGCAGGGCCGGGGTGGCGCGCGGGTTGTTCAGCTCGCCCAGCACCAGCGCGGCGTACACCCGCATCTCGACGAACGGGTCCTCCAGCAGCAGGCTGACCAGCCCGGCCAGGGCGCGCGCGTCGCGGCGTTTGCCCAGCTCGAACAGCGCCACCTGCCGGTCAGCGCGCGGCGCGTCGGCGTCCTCGCTGACGGCGTAGAGCGTGTCCAGCGCCAGGCCGTAGGGAATCTCGCCCAGGGCGACCAGCGCCCGCGCGCGCACGTCCTGGCTGGCGTCGTCCAGCATGTCGGCCAGCGCCTCGACGCCGCGCAGGTCGCCGAGCTTGCCCAGCGCCTCGATAGCGAACAGCCGCGCCCAGCGGTCGGGCTGGCTGTAGAGCATCTCGATCAGCGGGTCAACGGCGCGCACATCGCCGATCTGCCCCAGCGCCTTGACTGCCCGCGTGAGCAGGTCGCCGGGCGGCCCCTGCATCAGCTTGATCAGCGGGCGCACCGCGCGCGCGTCGCCCAGGCGGCCCAGCGCGATCGCCGCCTGCTGCCAGGTGCTGTCGTCCACGTCGTGCAGCAGGTTCGCCAGCGGCTCCAGCGCCTGCGCGTCGCCGATGCGCCCCAGCGTTTCGGCGGCCCCGGCCCGCACCAGCGGCGCGGGGTCATACAGCGCCCGCACCAGCGGCGTGACCGCCGGCGCGCCGATCTTCGCCAGCACCACCACCGCGCCGAAGCGCACCCACTCGTCGGGGTCGCGCAGCGCCTCGATCAGCGCGGGGACGGCGCGCTCCGCGCCCATGTGCAGCGCCCACACCAGCGGCTTGCGCACCTCCGGGTCGGTCTCATAGCGCAGGCGGAAGATCAGCGGCCCCAGCGCCCGCCGGTCGCCGATCTTGCCCAGCGCCCGCGCTGCGCCGGCGCGCACGTTGGGGCTGACATCGTCGAGCGCCTCGACCAGCAGCTCGACCGCGCCGGCCCCGGCGCGCACCAGGTCGTCCACAACCAGCGTGTGGGCGCGCCGGTCGTCGGTGCGCAAGGCGGCAATCAGAAGCGGTACGCTTGTGGTGCTGTTCACACAGGGCCTCCCCCAACGTCGTGCGGCGCGCAGGCGCGTTAGCGCGATTGTGTCGCGGCGGCCTCACGGCTGCCTAACACCCGCCGCCGCCCGCGCCAGAATTTACAGTTGTTATGCATAGATCACGTGCTGCGTCAGAAACGCCAGCGCCGTCTGGTAGTAGGCCGCGATCGTCTCGGCTTTGCGCCAGCCGTGCCCCTCGCCCTCGTAGACGTGGTAGATGTGCGGCACGCCGCGCGCCCGCAGCGACTCAACGATCAGGTCGGACTGGCTGCGCGGCACAACGTTGTCGTCCGCGCCCTGGAAGACGGCCAGCGCGTCCACGATTTTTTCGGCGTGGAACAGCGGCGAGCGCTCCCGGTAGAGCGCGGCGGCCTCTGGCAGCGGGCCGAGCAGCGAATCGGTGTAGCGCGCCTCGAACTTGTGCGTGTCCTGCGCCAGCAGGAACTGGTTCGACACGCCGTACAGGCACACGCCGGCGCGGTAGAAGCCGGGCCTGTCCACCAGCGACTGCAATACCGTGAAGCCGCCGGCGCTGCCGCCCATAATCACCAGCCGGTCACGGTCGGCGCGCCCGCTTTCGGCCAGGAACAGCGCGCCGCTGGCGCAGTCCTCAACGTCGTAGAGGCCCCAACTGCCGCGCAGCTTGTTGAGGTAGGCCTTGCCGTAGCCGGTGCTGCCGCGATAGTTGACCGCCAGCACCGCAAAGCCGCGCGTGGCGTAGAACTGCGCCTCGCCGCTGTAGCTGGCCGCCACCTGGCCCGACGGCCCGCCGTGCGCCAGCACGATCAGCGGCGGCAGGCCGGGCGACGTGAAGCCGCCGCTGGCGGGGGCGTAGTACAGACCGTGCACAGCCGCGCCGTCGTGCCCGCTCCAGGTGAGCGCCTCAGGCGCGGCCAGGTGTTCCGGCGGCGCGGCCTCGTCGCCAGAGCGCCGGTGGATGCGC
>CAZDVL010000170.1:2754-5352 GCA_964508745.1 uncultured Anaerolineaceae bacterium
GCCCGGCCTCCGCCGCGACGCTCACGACGCGCGGCGGGACGGCCCACGACGACGCCAGCAGCGCCGCCGCGCCGCCGCGCGCGACGGCGATCTGCGCCAGGTGCGTGTAAGCGTCGAGCGCGGCCACGCGCTCCGCCCGGCCCGACGGCACGGCCACGCGCCACAGGCTGTAGAAGCCGCGCTCGTTGCGCTGGACGAGCAGCGCGCCGCTGTCCGGCGCCCAGCCGAACGACCGCATCCCCTGCCCCCAGGCGGGGACGGCGTGTTCAGCCTCGGCCTGCGTGAGCTGGGTGTGCTGGCCGCTCGCCAGCTCACAGACGTAAAGCTGCCACCAGCCGCTGGCGTCGCTGGCGTAGGCCAGCCAGCGGCCATCGGGCGAAAATTCGGGCTGGAACACGGACGTTTCGCTGTCGCCCGCCAGCGTGACCGCCTCGGCGACAGCGGGCAGGCGCCCCGCCGCGCCCGTCAGCGTCAGCAGGCGCAGCTCGGTGCCGTCCCAGGGCATCTGCGGGTGATTCCAGGCGATGTACGCCAGATGCGCGCCGTCAGGACTCCAGGCGGGCTGCATGGCGAAGTCGGTCCCGTAGGCCAGCTTCGCGGGCCAGCGCTCGCCGTCGGTGTCCACAATGGCGACGCCGTCCACGTCCTCATAATGGTGGATGAACGCCAGCCAGCGGCCGTCCGGCGAGACGCGCGGCGCGGCGGCCTGCCCGAAGGCCGGCGTGATCGGCCGCGCCGGGCCAGCGGCGAGCGCCTGCCGGAACAGCCGGCCGCCCGGCCCGGCGAAATACACCTGGCCGCCGGCCACGGTGAAATCGCCGCCGCCATAGCCGACGCGCGCCCGCACCGGCAGGTCCGGCGGCGTCAGGTCGCGCGGGGCGTCGCCGCCGCGCTGCGCCACCAGCACACCCAGGCCGCTGCGCTCCTCCAGCCACACCAGCGTCGCGCCGTCGTCGTCCCACAGCGCGTCGCGCAGGCGCAGCGTGGCCGCCAGCGCCTGCGGCGTGAACGCGCCGGGCCAGGTCCCATAAGGCCGTGTCGTCGTCATCTGTGCCCCTTTCGCTTGCGCCGCAGATTATGCCGCGTGCGCGCCGGGCCAGCCATAACCAAATCTGCCCGCGCCGCCCGGTTGCGCGCCGGCGCGTTCCCGGCTAGACTGCTCAGTATGAGAACGCTGCTGCGCACCCTGCAAGACGCTGACCGGGCGCTGCTGCCCCTGCTGGCGCGCGTGTGGGAGGTCGAGGACGAGGACCTCCAGCACATGAGCCACGAGGAAGCGGCCAAAGCGCTGGCGCAAGCCATGCTCGACGCCGGGCGCGCCGAGCGCGCCTGGGACGCACTGGACGACGACCAGCGCGGCGCGCTGCAAACGCTGCTCAGCGCCGGCGGCCACATGACCGCCAGCGCCTTCACGCGCCTGTTCGGCGAGATTCGCCACATGGGCGCGGAACAGATCGCGCGCGAAAAGCCGCATCTGCACCCCGCCACCAGCGCCGAGGCCCTGTTCTACCGCGGGCTGATCGCCCAGGCGTTCGAGCGGGCCGAGGCCGGCGCGCGCCCCGTGCTCTACGTCCCGACCGACCTGGCGGCGCTGCTGCCGCGCCACAAAACCAGCTACACCGGGCTGGACGCGGGCGAGGCCGCCGGCGACCTGCCGCCGGAGCTGCCCGGTGTCGAGCCGCTGGAGGACGTGCAGAACATCGTCACGGCGGACACGTCCATCGTGGACGACATGGTCGCGCTGCTGGCCTTCGCGCTGCTGCGCCAGCCGGAGCTGGACGGCGACACGCTGGCCGGGCCGGGCCGCGCCGCCCTGCTGCCGCACCTGCTCTCGCGCGATGCCGCCCGCCTGGCGTTCCTCGTCCCGCTGGCGGTCAGCGCCGGGCTGCTGGAGGCCGCGGACGGCAAGCTGGCGCTGAAGCGCGCCGAGGCGCGCCGCTGGCTGGAGGCGCACCGCGCCGACCAGGTGCGCCAGTTGGTCGAGGCCTGGCGCGACAGCGCCGCCTACCGCGACCTGTGGCACGTCCCCGGCCTGCACCCAGAGCCGACCGGCTGGCCCTATGACCCGGTGGTGGCGCGCACCGCCGTCATCGGCTTCCTGGGCGAGTTCGTGCCGGAGCAGGACTGGTGGTCCATGGACGAGTTCATCGAGGCCGTCAAGCAGGCCGACCCGGACTTCCAGCGCCCCGGCGGCGACTACACAAGCTGGTACATCCGCAACGACGAGGGCGACTATCTCCAGGGCTTCGAAAGCTGGGACGCGGTCGAGGGGGCGCTGCTGCTGTTCTACCTGGGCGGCCCGATGCACTGGCTGGGCCTGGTGGACCTGGCCGAGGACGCCGCCCGCCTCACCGCCTACGGGCGCGCGCTGGCCGACCTGATCGCCTGGCCCAACCCGCCCGAAACCGAGGACGGCGTGCAGGTGCAGGCCGACGGCACGCTGCTGGTCTCGCGCCGCGTGCCGCGCATTGACCGCTTCCAGGTGGCGCGCTTCACCACCTGGGTGCAGGCCGCCGACCCGTTCGCCTACCGGCTGGACGCCGCCGGCATCGCACAGGCGGCGCGCCAGGGCATCACCACCCAGCACATCAGCGCCTT
>CAZDVL010000171.1:0-5322 GCA_964508745.1 uncultured Anaerolineaceae bacterium
ACAACAGCAAAGTCGGAGTTTTACGGCCCCAACCTCGGCTACGCGCTCGAACTCTACGAGCGCTACCGGCAGAATCCCGATTCGGTGGACGCGGACTCCCGCCGCTTCTTTGCCGGGTGGTCGCCGCCGGACGGCGCGCCCGCCAGCGCGCCCGCCAGCGACGGCGTGCCGCCCGCCGTTGAGCAGGTCGTGGCGGCGGTCAACCTGGCGCAGTCAATCCGCGAGTACGGCCACCTGGGGGCACAGCTTGACCCTTTGGGCAGCCCGCCGCCCTCCGACCCGGCGCTTGCGGCGGAGCATTACGGACTCACCGAGGACGATTTGCGCCGTCTGCCTGCCAGCCTGGTCGGCGGGCCGATTGCCGCGCACGCGCAGAACGCGCTGGCGGCGATTGAGGAGCTGCGCGCGGTGTACTCCGCGCGGATCGGCTTCGACTTTGACCACCTCCGCAAGCCGGAGGAGCGCGAGTGGCTGCGCGCGGCTGCCGAATCGCGCCGTTTCCGCTCGCCGGACGACGCCGAGTATCTGAGAAGTATGCTGGACCGGCTGACGCAGGTCGAGGTGTTCGAGCAGTTCCTCCAGCGGACGTTCCCCACCAAGTACCGCTTTTCGATCGAGGGGCTGGATATGATGGTGCCGATGCTGGATGAGGTGATTATCTCATCGGCGGAGACGGGCATCGCGAACATCATGATCGGCATGGCGCACCGCGGCCGCCTCAATGTCCTGGCGCACACGATGAACATGCCCTATGAGCAGATTCTGGCGGAGTTCAAGGACCCGCTGCGGATTCAGGAGCTGCGCAACGCCATCGGCTGGACGACCGGCGATGTCAAGTATCACAGGGGCACCCGCCGCACTGTCCGCAAGGCCGTCGCGGGCGACGACCCACTGCCGGGGCTGGTGATTTCCATGCCGCCCAACCCCAGCCACCTGGAGCTGATTAACCCGGTCTCGGTGGGGATGGAGCGGGCGGCGGGGACCCGCGCAGATCACCGCGGCGTGCCGAAGTTCGACCCTGATCTGACGCTGCAAATCCTGATTCACGGGGATGCGTCCTTCCCCGGCCAGGGGGTGGTCGCAGAGACGCTCAATCTCTCGCAGCTTGACGGCTACTGGACGGGCGGCACGATCCACATCATCGCCAACAACCAGCTTGGGTTCACCACTGAGCCGGACGACAGCCGCAGCACCCTTTACGCCAGCGACCTGGCGAAGGGCTTCAAAGTGCCGATTGTCCACGTGAACGCCGACGACCCGGAGGCGTGCATCGAGGTGGCGCGCATCGCCTTCGCCTATCAGGAAAAATTCGAGAAGGACTTTCTGATTGACCTGGTCGGCTACCGGCGCTACGGGCACAACGAGCTGGACGAACCCGGCTTCACACAGCCGCTGCTGTACCGCGTGGTGCGCGACCACCCAACCACGCGCCAGTTGTGGGCGGACGCGCTCATTGCGCGCGGGGTCGTTAGCGCGGACGAAGCCCAGGCGATGGTGGAGCGACACAATCAGCATCTCCAGGAGATTCTTGACTCGCTGGCTGACATTGAGGAACAGGCCGCTGAGCTGGTCGAGCCGCCGCCAGAGCCGCCGCAGCCGGGGCTGGCGCGGCTGATTGACACCAAAGTGCCGGCGGAGCGCATCATGGCGATCAACGAGGCGCTCAAACAGTACCCTGAACACTTCAGCTTCTACTCTGGCCGCCTTGAGAGCACTGTTCGCGGCCGCCGCGAGGCGGTGGAAAAGGCCGCCGACCAGCCAACCATTGACTGGGCAACCGCGGAGGAGCTGGCTTTCGCCACGATTCTGGAGGACAGGATCGCCATCCGCCTGACCGGGCAGGACTGTGAGCGCGGCACATTCAGCCACCGCCACGCGGTGCTGCACGGGGGCGACACCGGCGCGCGCTTTGTGCCGCTTCAGGCGCTGCCGCAGGCCGGCGCCGCCTTCGAGATCCACAACAGCCCCCTTTCTGAGGCGGCGGCGCTGGGCTTCGAGTATGGCTACAACGTTCAGGAGCCTGAACGTCTGGTGGTCTGGGAGGCGCAGTACGGCGACTTCGTCAACAACGCTCAGTCCATCGTTGACGAATTTATTGTCTCTGCCCGCGAGAAATGGGGACAAACGCCGTCGCTGGTGCTGCTGCTGCCGCACGCCTGGGAGGGGGCCGGGCCGGATCACTCCAGCGGGCGGTTGGAGCGCTTCCTCCAGCTTGCCGCCAAAACCAACATGCGCATCGCCAACTGCACGACGGCGGCGCAGTATTTTCATGTGCTGCGGCGGCAGGCCCTGCTTTTGAAGTCGGACCCGCTGCCGCTGGTCATCATGACGCCGAAAAGCCTGCTGCGCAGCCCTGCCGCTTCCTCGCGCCTGGCGGATTTCACCGAGAAAAACTGGCAGCCGGTCATCCCGGACACGGAGGTGGAGGCCGGGGAGGTGCGGCGGACGGTGCTGTGCAGCGGCAAGTTCTATTACGACCTCGTCAGCAGCGACTATCGCCAGCGGTCGCCGCACGTCGCCGTCGTCCGCGTCGAACAGCTTTATCCGTTCCCGGTGGGGGAGCTGGCCGCCGCGTTCAGCCGCTATCCCAAAATGGAGGAGGTGGTCTGGGCGCAGGAGGCCCCCAAGAACATGGAGGCCTGGGAGTTCATGAGCTGGCGGCTGGAGCGGCTGATCGGCGGCCGCTGGCCGGTGAATTACGCCGGGCGCCGCCGCAGCGCGAACCCCGCCGAAGGGTCGCTGACGGCGCACCGCAAGAACCAGTCAATGGTGATTGACGCCGCCTACAACTGGAAGTTTGACGCGGGCTGAGTTCTCAACTGACCGGAGATAGAGAGATGCCAATCAAGATTGTGGTGCCTGATCTGGGGGAATCGGTCATTGAGGCGACCGTCGCGGAGTGGCTAAAAAAGGCGGGCGACCGGGTCGCTGTGGGGGAGGCGGTCGTAGTCCTGGAGACGGACAAGGTGACGCTGGAAGTGGCGGCTGAACATGACGGCGTCCTGGCGCGCATTGAGCGCCAGCCGGGCGAGGACGTGCAGATCGGCGATGTGCTGGGGGTGATCGAGGAGGCGGGGGCCAGCGCCGCCGCCGGGGCGACGGCGACGGCGGGCCAGCCAGCGGCCGCCCCTGAGGCGGCGCGGCCCGGCGACGGCGCCAAAGAGCGCATCACCCCGGTTGCCCGCCGCATGGCGCAGGAGCAGGACGTTGACCTCGCCCAGGTGACGCCCGGCCAGGGCGGGCGCGTCGCTAAAGAGGACGTGCAGCGCTACCTGGAAGGGCGCGCGGTGCCCGCCCCGGCGGAACCGGCGCGGCCTGCGAGCGCGCCCGCGCCCGCCCCGGCGGCGGAGCGCGGCGGACGCGAGGAGCGCCGCCGCATGTCCCGCCGCCGCCAGACGATTGCCCAGCGTTTGATCGAGGCGCAGCAGGCCGCCGCCATGCTGACGACCTTCAACGAGATTGACATGAGCGCCGTGATGGCGCTGCGCGCCCGCCGTAAGGAGGCGTTCAAAGAGAAATACGGCGTCAGCCTGGGCCTGAGTTCGTTCTTCGTCAAGGCCGCGATCGGCGCTTTGAAGGCGTTCCCCCTGCTCAACGCGGAAATTCAGGGCAGCGAGGTGGTCCTCAAGCATTATTACGACATCGGCATCGCCATCGGCGCTGAGGAAGGGTTGGTCGTCCCGGTCCTGCGCGCCGCCGACCGCATGTCGTTCGCCGAGATTGAGCAGCGCGTGCGCGAGTACGCCCAGCAGTCGGCTGATGGCCGGCTGTCGGTTGAGGCGCTGCGCGGCGGGACGTTCACCGTCACCAACGGCGGTGTTTTTGGCTCGATGCTCAGCACGCCGATTCTCAACCCGCCGCAGGTGGGCATCCTGGGGCTGCACGCCATCAAGGAGCGCGCGGTCGTCCTTGACGGCGAGATCAAAGTGCGCCCGATCATGTATGTGGCGCTGACCTACGATCATCGGCTGGTTGACGGGCGCGAGGCGGTGCAGTTCCTCGTGCGGGTCAAGGAGCTGATCGAGGACCCGGAGACGCTGCTGCTGGAAGGGTAGCCAGGGCCGTCTGCGCGTCAGTCCATCGGGTACAGGTTGCAGCCGCCGTCTATCACCACCACTGAGCCAGTCATGTAGTCGGCGGCGGCGCTGCACAGGAACAGGAAGCCGTTGGTGACCGAACTCAGCGGCTGCATCTGCCCCAGCGGGATGGCCTTCTGCGCCCGCGCGCGGTAGGACGGGTCGGTGTCCCACTGGCGCTTGGCCATGCCGACGCTGACGATGCCGGGGGCCAGCGCGTTGGCGCGGATGCCTTTGTCCGCCAGCTCGCGGGCGAACGAGCGCATAAGCTGGTTGATGGCCGCCTTGCTGGCGTTGTACGGGCCGATCTCCGGCCAGGGCGTTTCCGCCACCCACGAGGTCGTGAAAATCAGGTGGCCGGCGGGAACCTCGTCGGCGATCATCGCGCGGGCGGCGGCCTGCGCCAGCAGAAACGCCGTCTTGACGTTGGTGTTCATGGTCGCGTCCCAGTCGCTTTCCGTGAAGTCGAGCAGGGGGGCGGAAATCACGATGCCGATATGGCACAGCGCCGTGTGGATGGGGCCGAAGGCGGCGCGCGCGCCGTCAATAAAGCGGGCCACGTCGTCCGCCTGGGTCAGGTCGCCCTGCAGATACCGGATTTTCGCGCTGGCGATCCCTGCCGCGCGAGCGCGCTCCAGCGCCTCAGCCGGGTCAAGGATGTCGTTGATGGTCATCACCGCGCCGTGGTCGGTCAGCGCTTTGACCACGCCCAGGCCGATCGCGCCGGCCCCGCCTGAAATTACAAGATGCTGCCCCGCCAGCGCGTCATCGCGAAATGGCATGTCTCACTCTCCGTATGTTAGCTGCGGCGCCGCTGAGAACGCCTGCCTGGGGAATCAGGCTGTTCGATTATACCCGCTTGCCGCCCGCCGGTGGGCTGAATCAGGCTGGCGAAAACCGGTTGAGTGTTGTATTTTCGTGAGGTTCGGCGGACGGGTTCCAACGCTGGAGGGCGGCGCTGCGTGAAGAAAATCATTGTCACCGGCTCGAACGGGTTGATCGGCTCGGAGGTGGTCGCGCATTTTGACGGCCTGGGCTGGCAGGTGTACGGGGTGGACAACAACCTGCGCCGCGAGTTCTTCGGCGAGAAGGGCGACACGCGCTGGAATCAGCGCCGCCTGGAGGCCGCCTGCCGCAGCTTTCGCCACGTTGAGCTGGACGTGCGCGACCGGGCCGGGGTGCTGGCGCTGCTCGCGCAGACGCAGCCGGACCTGATCGTCCACGCCGCCGCGCAGCCCAGCCACGA
>CAZDVL010000172.1:0-5200 GCA_964508745.1 uncultured Anaerolineaceae bacterium
CGGCGGCCAACGGCATCGTCAACATCAACCGCATTTACGCCGGGCAGCGCCTCATCATTCCGTAAGACGCGCCCGCGCCCGCTGCCAACCGCACCCCGCCCGCCCGGCGGGGTGTTTTTGTGCGCGCGGGCGCGGCCCTCAGCCGGTCGTTTTCATGCCGGCGGCGATGCCGTTGACCGTCGTCAGCACCGCGTCGAGCAGCGCCTCGTGCTCCGGCGTGTCGGGCGCGAGCTGGCGCAGCCGCCGCAGCAGCGCCACCTGGATAAAGTTCAGCGGGTCCACATACGGGTTGCGCCGTTCGATCGAGCGCTTGATCACCGGCGTGTCGTCCAGCAGCTCCGCCTGATCCAGCACGGCGCACAGCATCTGCGCGGTGCGCCCGTGTTCCGCGCGGATGCGCCCGAAAATCGCCGCCCGCAGCGCCTCGTCCGGCACCAGCGAGGCGTACAGCTCGGCGATGCCCATGTCGGCCTTCGCCACGTCAAGCTGCGCGTTGTCCACCAGGTTGCTGAAAAAGGGCCACTCGCGGTACATGGCGCGCAGCGTCGCCAGGCCGTCGGCGCGGCTGGCGCAGAAGTCCGCCAGCGCCGTGCCCACGCCGTACCAACTGGGGATGACGGCGCGGCTCTGCATCCACGAGAAGACCCAGGGGATGGCGCGGATCGTGTCGAAGCCGCCCTGCTGGCTGCGTTTGGCCGGGCGCGAGCTGATCGGCAGGCGCGCCAGCTCGCCGATCGGCGTGGCCTGCTGCCAGTACGCGATAAAGCCGGGCGTCTCGTAGACCAGGTCGCGGTAGGCCGCCTGGCCCGCCGCCGCCAGCGCGTCCATCGCCGCCGCCCACTCTGGGCGCGGCTTGACCTCGCGCGGGGTGCCCAACTGGATCAGCACGGCGTGCAGCACCTGGTGCAGGTGGCGCCGCCCGATCGCCGCGTTGCTGTAGCGGTAGGCGATGACCTCGCCCTGTTCGGTGATCTTGATGCCGCCCTGTAACGACAGCGGCGGCTGCGCCAGAATCGAACGGTTGCTGGGGCCGCCGCCGCGCCCGATGCTGCCGCCGCGCCCGTGAAACAGCTCCAGCGAGACGCCGTGCGCCTCGCAGACCTCGGTGAGGGCCTGCTGCGCCCGGTACAGGTTCCAGTTGGAGGCGACGTAGCCGCCGTCCTTGCCGCTGTCCGAGTAGCCGATCATGATCTGCTGGTGGACGCCGTGCCGCACCTGGCGCGCCTGCAAATGCGCCCAGTAGGCCGGGTTGGCGAACAGCGCCGTCATGATGCGCGGGCCGCTGTCCAGGTCGTCAATCGTCTCCAGCAGCGGGACCAGGTCCACGTCGTTGTCAATGCCCACCTCGCGCGCCAGCAGCAGCATCGCCAGCAGGTCGCTGGGCTGCTGGCTCATGCTGGCGATCACGCTGTTGATCACGACCGTGCCGTACTGTTTGTGCGCGGCGGCGATCATGCGCCAGGTGGCGACGACGCGCTGCGTCACCTCGGCGAACGCGGCGGTGTCCGCCGGGAAGAAGGGGCGCGGGTTGGCGATCTCGCGCGTGAGCAGCGCCTGCTTCTCGGCCTCTGGCAGCGCGTGATAGTCGTCGCACAGGCCGTAGTGCTTAAACAGGTCGGCCAGCGCCGCCGCCTGCTGGCGCGCGTCCTCGCGGATGTCCAGCGGCAGCAGGTGCAGGCCAAAGACGCGCACCTTGCGGAGGAACGGGCGCAGCGTGCCGTCGGCCACGTGCCGCCCCCGGTTGCGGCGCAGGCTGTCGTCCACCAGCAGCAGGTCGGCCAGCAGGGCGTCGCTGCTGTGGTAGCCGTCCGCCGCCAGCCGCCGCCAGACGACATCCAGGTGCTGGCGGTACGGCTCGCCGGGGTAGCGCGTCTGCGCCTCTGCCTGGTCCGCCACCGCCGCCAGCAGTTCGTTCGACACGCCGACCTCGGTCACGGCCTGCGTCAGGTGCTCGCGCAGCCGCGCGATCTCGTCCAGGTAGGCGCGGCGGACGGCGGCGCGGTGCGTGCGCAGCGTCTCCAGCGTCACGTCGGACGTGACGTTGGGGTTGCCGTCGCGGTCGCCGCCAATCCATGAGGCGTAGTGCAGCAGGTCCGGCAGGTCGGACCAGTCGGCGGCGGGGTAATGGCGGCTGAGGCTGGCCTCCAGGTCGTCGTACACCTCGACCGCCAGGTCCATAATGGTTGACATGAGGAAGTACAGGCCGAAATCCACCTCGTCGGCGACGGTGGCGCGGGTGGCGCGGGTGGCGCGCGTCTGCCACAGCTCCTCGATCTCCGCGCGCAGCGCCAGCTCCAATTGGCGTTCCTCGCGCTGGAGCAGGTCAAGGCGGTCGCGCTGGTCCATCAGCCGGGTGATCTCGCGCAGCTTGACCAGCATTTCCTTGCGCTTGGCCTCAGACGGGTGCGCGGTGAGCACCAGGCGCACCCACAGGCGGTTGATGAGGGCGCGCACGTCGGCGGCGCTCAGGCCGGCCTGGTGCAGGGCGGCGATGGCGCTGTCCAGCGAATCGTCAAGCGTGCCGCTGGCCTCGCGCTGGCGCAGCACGCGCACGCGCTGCTGATCCTCGGCGATGTTAATCAACTGGAAGTAGGTGCTGAAGGCCTTGATGAGCAGGCGGCTGGTTTCCAGGCTGAGGCCAGCGGCGACCTGTGTCAGGTCAAGGCTGGCGTAGCCGGCGCGGTCGCCACGGCGGGCGTGGGCGGCGCTGCGGCGCACGAACTCGACCAGCTCCAGCACATCCTCGCCGTGCTGCTCGCGGATCGTCTCGCCCAGCAGGCCGCCGAGCAGGTGGATATCGGCGCTGAGGTGGGTGTATTGTTCGTCGTTGGGTTTCGACACGGTTTGTTCCCGCGCAAGGCTGTGACCGGCGTGTGCCGCCCATTATAGACCGCCGCCGCCAGAAACGGCAGCGTGGGGGACCTCACCGCTGAAGCGCTAACCGCAACCCTGAAGCGTCAACGAAACCGCAGCCCTAAATCCCCAACCGAAACCTCACCCCTAAAGCGCCAATGAAACCTCACCCCTAAAGCGCCAATGAAACCTCACCCCTAAATCCCCTCTCCATAGGAGAGGGGACTTGCGGTCGCGCACCTTCTCCCCCTCTCCCCATGGAGAGGGGGCCGGGGGGTGAGGTTTCTGTGTGGGGCCGGGGGGTGAGGTTGCGTTGGCGATTTAGGGGTGAGGTCAGCGCGGTCCAGGCGGTGCGGCCGTGCGCGGACCGTGCCGTGTGGTCTGTTGACCGGCGGCGGCGGGCGCGGTATAAACACAAGTCTCTGCGGCCGCACTTAAAGAGCAAGTGACCCATGACCAAGATATTTAATGACCCCACCGTATTCAAGGATGAGATGATTGACGGCTTCGTCGCGGCGTATGGCCGTTACCTCCAGCGCGTCCCGGACGCCTCCGGTGTGATGCTGGCGGGCGGGCCGGTCAAGGGCAAGGTGTCGGTGCTGATCGGCGGCGGAAGCGGCCACTACCCGGCCTTCTGCGGCATGGTCGGCCCCGGCTTCGCCACCGGCGCGGTGATCGGCGACATTTTCACCAGCCCGTCGGGCGAGCAGGTCTACCGCTGCACTAAGGCGCTGGACACCGGCGCGGGCGTCCTCTATTCCTACGGCCACTACAGCGGCGACGTGATGAACTTCGGCATGGCCGAGATGCGCGCCGAGCTGGAGGGCATTGACGTGCGCCAGGTGCTGGTGACCGACGACGTGGCCTCGTCCGACATCATCGAGGAACGGCGCGGCATCGCCGGGGACTTCCACGTGTTCAAGGTCGCCGGGGCCAGCGCCTGGCGCGGCGACGACCTGGACACGGTCGAGGCGCTGGCGCAGCGCGCCAACAGCCTGACGCGCACGTTCGGCGTCGCCTTCGCCGGCTGCACGATCCCCGGCCAGGGGCAGCCGCTGTTCACCGTCGCGCCGAACAAGATGGAGCTGGGCCTGGGCCTGCACGGCGAACCCGGCGTCGAAACGGTCGAGCTGCTGCCCGCCGCCGAGATCGCCAAACTGATCGTTGAGCGCGTGCTGGCCGCCGCGCCGCCCAACGCCGGCAGCCACGCGACCGTGCTGGTCAACGGCCTGGGCGCGACCAAGTACGAAGAGCTGTTCGTGCTCTATAAGGATATTGACCGCCTGCTGGCGGCGGCGGGCATTGACGCCTACCAGCCGCTGATCGGCGAGTTCGCCACGTCGCTCAACATGGAGGGCTGCTCGCTGACGCTGATGTGGCTGGACGACGACATCAAGCCATTGTACGACGCGCCGGCGGACACGCCGGCCTACACGAAAGCGTGACAGACACCATGACCAACGCAGCGGCTGCTGCCGGCGCGTGCCTCGACGCGGCGCTGGCCATCATTCTTGAGAAGGAAACCGAACTCGCGCGGCTGGACTCCGTCGCCGGCGACGGCGACCACGGCGCGGGCATGGCGCGCGGCTTCCGCGCCGCCGCCGCCGCCGAACGGGGCGGCACGCCGGGGCAGGTGCTGGCGCAGGCCGGGGCCGCCTTCTCCAACGCCGCCGGCGGCGCGTCGGGCGCGCTGGTGGGCATGTTCATCATGACAATCGGCAGCACGCTTTCCAGCCCGACGCCCGACAGCCGGGCGGTGCACACGGCGCTGGCCGCCGGCCTCGGCGCGCTCACCCGGCTGGGCAAGGCGAAGGTGGGCGACAAAACGATGATTGACACGCTCGACCCGTTCGTGCAGGCCTACGGCGCGGCGGTCGAGGCCGGCGCGGGCATCAGCGCGGCCTGGCAGCAGGCGCTGCCCGCCGCCGCCGCCGGGCGCGATTCGACTAAGGACATGGTCGCCAGGCGCGGGCGCAGCACCGTGCTGAAGGAAAAGAGCCTGGGCCACCTGGACCCCGGCGCGACCTCCATGTACTACGTGCTGGCGGCGGTCGGCGACGTGCTGGCGGCGCAGTGCGGGGCGGCGCCGGGCTGAGGCGGGCGCAGGGGGCGCTGACTTCACCGCGCGGGCCGCGCGACCTTATCCCCCGGCCCGCGCGACATCACCCCTGGCCGCGCGAAACCTCACCCCTAAATCCCCTCTCCATAGGAGAGGGGACTTGCAGCCGTGTGCTTGCTTGCCTTCCCCTCTCCCGATGGAGAGGGGGCCGGGGGGTGAGGTACGCAACCTCACCCCTAAATCCCCTCTCCATAGGAGAGGGGACTTGCGACCGCGCGCCTTCTCCCC
>CAZDVL010000173.1:0-5197 GCA_964508745.1 uncultured Anaerolineaceae bacterium
GCGTGATCGAGTCGCGCCCGCCGGGGCTGCTCAACCTGCTGGCGCTGGCGGCGGTCGGCGGCGCGCTGGTGTACGCGGCGCTGCCGGCGCTGCGCCGGCTGGCGCGCTGGCTCGACTGGCGGCCGGCCAGCGTGGCGGTGGCCGTCAGCGCCATCGCCGGCCTGGTGATCGTGATGGTGGGCGCGGCGGCGCTGATGGCCCAGGGACAGGCGGCCTACGAGGCCAGCCTCAACCCGACGCCGCAGGTGGTGAACCCGGTGCTGCCCGACGCGGAATCGCTGGCGCGCGGGCGCGCGCTTTACACCGAGCGCTGCGCGCCCGTGTGGGACAAGCAGCCGGACGCCGCCACGCTGCGCGCGCGGCTGCCGCGCCTGCGCGACGAGGACCTGTTCGCGCTCACCGGCGCGGGCTGGCTGCGCCTGCCGCCGTGCGCGGGCGACTTAAGCGCGGCCGAGCGCTGGGACATTGTCAATTACCTGCGCGCGCTGGATGCCGATGGCGAATAAACTGGAGACACACGATGGAAATTGCGTTTAGTGAGGCGGACGCGGCGCTGGCCCAGCGCATCCAGCGCGACGCCCAGGCGCTGGATGCGGCCGGCGCGCTGGTCGTGATCGTGTCGGCGGCGACAGCCGGCGACGGCGCCGTGCGGCAGCGCATCGAGGCGGCGCGCGACCGGGGCGAGACGGTCGTCCCGGTGCTGGCCGGGCAGGCCGCGCTGCCGCGCCTGATCGAACACATCGCGCCGGTGGATTTCAGCCAGGGGTACGACTTCACCGCGCTGGCCGAGCGCCTGCAAGCGCCCGCCGCGCCGCTGCAAATGAAGGTGCTGACGCCGGCCGCGCGCGCCACCAACCGCCGCGCCGCCGTGCTTTTCGTGCTGCTGGCGCTGTTCATGTTCGGCGTCGGGCTGTACATGGTGGGCGTGCTGGGCCTGCAGGCCCCAGCGGAGGAATACAACGCCGTCGAAACCGAGATCATCCTCACGCGCGACGGCTTCATTGAGGCCGCGCTGCCGCACAGCACCGAGGACGCGCTCAACTTCGCGGCGACGGCCGCCGCCGCCCCGCCCACGCTGCGCCCGCTGCTGGTCGCCACCGCCACCGCCGCCGCGAACGCTGATGGCTGAGCAGCAGCCGGCTGTGCTGGTGGTCGGCGCGGGGCCGGCGGGCATCGCCTGCGCCTACTTTTTGCAGCAGCGCGGCGTCGCTTACGAGGTCGTGGATCAGGCGGCCGTCGTCGCCTCGACCTGGGCGCAGCAGTACCCGTCGCTGCGCCTGAACACCACGCGCTTCTATTCGCACCTGCCGGGCGCGAAATTCCCGCTGCGCTGCCGCCTGTTCCCCACCGCCGCGCAGTATCACAGCTATCTGGAGCGCTTTGCCGCCCGCCACAGGCTGAACATCCGCCTGGGCGTGACGGTCCTGCACGCCGCGCCGGAGGGTGACGGCTGGCGCGTCGAGCGCAGCGACGGCGTGTCTCATTATGCGGCGGTCGTCGCCGCCAGCGGACGCTACCCCAACCCCTACCGCCCGCGTCTGCCGGGCCTGGATGCCTTCAGCGGGACGGTCATGCACGCGCACGAATACCGCGGGCCGGGGCCGTTCGCCGGGCAGCGGGTGCTGGTGGTGGGCAGCGGCCCCACCGGCGTAGACCTGGCCTGCGAGCTGCCGCAGGCCGCCGCGCGCCCGGTGCTGCTGGCGATCCGCAGCGGCCTCACGCTCAAGCCGCGCTGGCCGCTGGGCCTGCCGAAACACGTGTGGATGCTGCTGGCCGACCGCCTGCCCGCGCGCCTCGGCGCGCCGCTGGAGCGGCGGATCGAAGGCATCAGCTACCGCAATACCGCGCGCTGCGGCATCAAGGCGCCGGACGCCGCACACGCCAGCGGCGCGGCAGGCACGCGCGGCCCGGAGCTGATTAACGCCGTGCGGCGCGGCGACGTGCGCCCGGTGGACGCGCCGGCGCGCTTCGAGGCGCGGGCGGCGGTGCTGGCCGACGGCAGCCGCCTGGAGCTGGACGCCGTGATCCTGGCGACCGGCTACCGCCCCGCGCTGGCGTACCTCGACATCGCTTACGAGACCGACGGCACCGGCCTGCCCCGCCGCCAGCCGGTGGGCTACCCGGCGTATCGCGGCTACCTGCCCCACACCGGCTATGAGGCGCAGGGCCACCCCGGCCTGTACATCGCCGGCGTGTTCTACCAGGGGCGCGGCGCGCTGCACAATTTCAACGTTGAAGGCGCGATTATCGCGGACCAGATCGCGCGGCGGCTGGCGCGGCGGCCCGCCGCCGGCGCTTTCACGGCAGCGCCACAGCCACAGTGAGCGAGCCGTCCGCGCCGCGCGACCAGGCCGCGCGGTCCAGCGCCTGGCCGTTGACCGTCACGCGGCTCACCGCGCCCGCGCCGGGCAGCGGCAGCAGCCGCAGGCCCAGCATCCGCCGGGCGCCCGCCGCCGTCAGCGCCAGCGTCCCGCCGGCCAGCGCCGCGCTGACGGACGTTGCGCCGTCGGTGTCGCGCAGCGTGAACGCGGCCCGCTCCAGCAGATAAGCGTCGAACACAACGCTGTCGAACGGCGCCTCGCTGATGTGGCTCACCGGCGCGGTGGTCGGGATGAGCGCGTTGGCCCTGACGTACAGCGGCAGCACGTCCAGCGGCGCCTGAACAAAGCGCGTCTGTGGGCCAACGATGATCTCGCGCGTCCACCAGTCCACCCAGCGCCCGGCGGGGAAATAGACCGGGCGGCGGCCCTCGCTGTTGTAGACCGGCGCGACCAGCAGTTCAGCGCCGAACATGTACTGCAAGTCCAGCGTGTAGGTGCAGGGGTCATCAGGAAATTCGAGCGCCAGCGGGCGCAGCAGCGGCAGGCCGGTCTCGCACGCCTCAACAGCGCAACTGTAGATGTAGGGCAGCAGGCTGTAGCGCAGGCGAACGTAGCCGCGGAAGATGCGCTCCGCCTCCTCGCCGAAGTCCCAGGGCAGCCGGGTCGTCACGCCGTGCGCGCGCGCCAGGGGCGAAAACAGCCCGAACTGCGCCCAGCGCGTGTAGAGTTCCGGCGTGGTGTGGCGGTGGAAACCGCCGATGTCGTGGCTCCAGAAGGCGTGCCCGCACATCGCCAGGCTCAGGCCGCCGCGCAGGGTCGAGGCCATGCCCTGATAGGTGCAGGCGGGGTCGCCGCTCCACTGGGCCGCGTGCCGCTGGCCGCCGGCGTAGGTCGAACGGCCCCACACCAGGCCGGCGCGCCCGGTGACTTCGGCGGTCAGGCCGGCCACCAGGTCGTTGTAGAGCAGCGGGTACAGGTTGTGCAGTTCGACGCCGGTCATGCCGTTGTGAGCGACCGTTTCCGCCGGAACGCCCTCGCCGAAGTCAGTCTTGTAGACATCCACGCCCATCTCTAAATGCGGGCGCAGCAGGCCGCGCATCCAGTCCGCCGCCGCCGGGTTGGTCACGTCAATGATGCCAACCGGCGGGTGATAATGGCCCCACAACGGGCCGATCCAGGCTTCGCCGGCGGGCGTTTTCAGCAGGTAGCCGCTGTCGATCGCCGTTTGCAGCAGCGGGCTTTCGACGCCGATGTACGGGTTAATCCACAGGCACACCTTAAAGCCGGCGGCGTGCGCCTTCTGGACCAGCGCGGCGGGGTCCGGGAACATCTCCAGGTCCCACTGGTTGTCCGACCAGCGGCCAAAGCGCTGCCAGTAGCAGTCGAGGTGGAGCACGTCGGCGGGGATGTCGTGGTCGCGCAGCTCGCGGGCGCGGGCGAACACCTCGTCGGCGCTGTCGCGCTTGAAGCCCGACGACATCCACAGGCCAAAGGCCCACTTGGGCGGCAGCGTGGGGTGGCCGACCAGATCAGCGTAGCGCGCGATCACGGTTTTGGGGTCTGGCCCGGCGATGACGTAGTAATCCAGCGCGGCGTCGGGCACGATCAGGCTGAACAGCGCGTGGTTGCTGTGGCCCATGTCGAAACGGACCGGGCGGTGGCTGTCCACAAACACGCCGTAGCCGCGCGTGCTGACGAAGAACGGCACGTTCTTATAGGCGCGCTTGCTGTGCGAGCCGTAGGCGTCGTAGTTCCACATCTCGATGAGCTGGCCGCGCTTGTCGAACTCGGTGAACTGCTCGCCGAAGCCGTAGAAATGCTCGTCCGGCTCGATGTTGAAGCTGTCGTGAAAGGCGACGCGCTGGCCGTCCACCGCGCTGAAGCCCAGCGGCAGCGTGACCAGCCGGTCGGTCGCGTCGCTGTCGGTGCTGTTCTGGGCCAGCAGCAGGCGGCCGTCAGGGCCGACGAAGCGCATGTTGAACGGCTCAAGGTCAATCTCAACGCGCACCTCCGGCGAGCGCAGCACGACGCCGCTTTCGGTCTGCTCGACCGTCACAGCGGCCGGCGCGCCCTCCAGGTCGCGCGCCAGCCGGACGCGGCGGCCTTCGTCGCCGGCGACCTGCACGCGCACGATGCCCGGCGCGGCCAGGCGCACGCTCACCGCCAGCGCGCCGCCGCGCTGCGTGACGCCGGCCAGCGTGACGCCGCGCGCGTCCGCCTGGGCGACAGACGCGCTGATCACAAATTCCGGGCCGCCGCTGTCGCCCGGCTGGCGCACGGGCAGCAGGTCCGGCGCGGTCGCCGGGAAGCCCTGGTACGGGTAAAGCGGCTCATGGTAGGACATGCTGCTGCGATCCTTCGGGTCAGGCGGGGCTGCCGGAGCTGCGCGGCGCCACAAACACCCCGGAAAAGGCGGCCGGCCAGTTCGACTGTAGCGGAGTTTCAGGGCTTCGTCAACAACTCAGGCGGGGGATAATAGGGCAAACGCATCAAACGCATTTGATGGTTAGAAGCGACTCCGAAAAACCCGAATGGGTCAATTGGCGTAGGGGCGACCCATGGGTCGCCCCTACAAAGACCGTTTATAACCTGGCTATGAATTCGGAATGGCACTGTAGAGGCATGATCTATCATGCTTTACCTGGAATTCGAACGTTCTGACATTGATCGAACATCATTAGACTGCGTGATACTTTTGATGCGTTTGCCCTGCGGGGGATAACAAGCGCCGGCCCTGCCCCGCGAGGGCAGCGCCGTTCAGCCGCCGCAGCCGCACGTCCGGCGGATGACCAGCTCCACGCTCAGCGACGTGATGCCGCGGATCGTCAGCCCCTGCATCTGGCTGACAAGCTGGTGGGCGGCGCGCTGGCCCAGCT
>CAZDVL010000174.1:0-5168 GCA_964508745.1 uncultured Anaerolineaceae bacterium
TCGCTGGAAGATTTCAGGCGCCGCGCGCGCGGCAGCCTGCTGGGCGCGGCTATCGGCGACGCGCTCGGCGCGCCCTGCGAGGGCATGACCGCGCAGGCCATCCGCGCGAAATACGGCGCGATCACCGGCTTTCTTGGCGAGGCCGCCGCTGGCACGGACGACACCGACTTCACGCTGTTCAACGCCTGGCTGCTCATCGAGTATGGCGCGGGCATCACGCCGGAGCAGGTGGCCGCTGAATGGCGCGACAAGCTGTTAAGCGGGCGCTATTTCTACCGGCCGGGCGGCTTCAGCGACGTGATCTCCACGCGCAACCTGGCGGCCGGGCTGGCCCCGCCGCAGTCGGGCGCGTTCAACCATCAGATGTGGAGCGACGGCGTGGCGATGGCGGTCAGCGCGGCGGGCATCGTCAGCGCGGGGCAGCCCCGCCAGGCCGCCCGCCTGGCGGCCGTGCTGGGCAGCGTCTCCAACGGGCGCGACGGCATTTACGCGGCGCAGGCCGTCGCGGCGGCCATCAGCGCGGCCATGACTGGCGCGGCGCCCGAAACAATGCTCGACGCGGCCCAGGCCAGCATACCGCAGGACTGCTGGACGTTCCGCGCGCTGGCGCGCGCGCGGGCTGCCGGCGCGCAGCGCGGGCCGCTGCCGGACACCCTGGCGGCCATTGAGCGCGAGGCCGTCGTACACTGGTATCCCTGGGCTGACCTGGCGACGGAGGCCGTCTCGGTAGCGCTGGCCGTCTTTGCCGCGTGCGCCGGCGATTTTCAGCGGGCCGTCACGGCGGGCGTCAGCATGGGGCGCGACGCCGACACAATCGGCGCGATCGTCGGCAGCCTGGCCGGGGCCTACGGCGGCGAAGACGCCATCCCGCCGGCGTGGCGCGAACGGGTGCAGGTGTCAACCGGCGCGTGCATCGGTTTTATCGCCGGGCGGCGCATCACGGACATGGCCGACGCGCTGGCGCAGCAGGCGTGGGAGGCGGTTCGGTGAACCGCCGCGAGCGTTTTCTGGGGGCTGTTTTCGGCCTGGCTTACGGGGACGCGCTCAGCTTTCCGGCGCTGTTCCACCGTTTTCAGGCGGCGGCCATCCCGCGGCGGCGGCACGATTTTCTGTGGCGCACCAACCAGGAACTCGACGCGATGGGCATTTCGCGGCTGACGCTGCCCTTCACGCACCGCGTCGCGGCGCAGCACCTGGAGATCTGCGCCACCGACGACACCGAGTGGGCGCTGCTGACGCTGCTCAGCCTGCTGGAGGCCGACGGCGACCCAACGCCGGAGACGTTCGCCGCGGCCTGGTACAGCAAGGTGCTGCCCGCCGCCGACGGCGCACACACCAGCTTTTCCGAACGGGCCGCTATCGAGAACCTGCGGCGCGGCCTGCGCCCGCCCGCGACCGGCGGCGACAACCCGCTGCACTATGAGGACTGCGCGGTGACGCGCGCCGTGCCGGTGGGGCTGTACTGCGCCGGCGACGCCGACCGCGCCGCGCGCCTGGCGGAATGGGACGCACAGATCACGCAGGCTGAGGACGGCGTTTACGCTGCGCGGGCGATGGCGGCGGCGGTCGCGCTGCTGGCGGACGGCGCGCCGCTGGCCGGGGCGCTGGCCCGCGCCCGGCTGGAGTTCCCGCCGGACTCGTGGATCGCGCATGTGGACGGCGCCGCGCGGGCCTGCCTGGCCGAGATCAGCCAGCCGGAAGACCTGGTCGTGCTGCTGACCGCCCGCGTCATCAACTCGGTCTACTCGTATGGCAGCGCCGCGCCCGAAACGCTCCCGGCGGCCTTTGTGATCGCGCAGGCCTGCGACGGCGACCTGCTGCGGGCCTGCGCGCTGGCGAACGGCATCGCCAAGGCGGCGGATTCAGCCCCGGCGATGGTCGGCGCGCTGTGCGGCGCAGCGCAGGGTGACGGCGCCATCAGCCCGCTGTGGCGCGCCGCGCTGACCACCGCGCGCGGCCTCTGCCTGCCGTTTTTGCGCGGCGCTGATCTGCAAACGCTGACGCTGCAACTGCTGGACAAGGTTTCCTAAGGATAAACAGACATGGCTGATTACACGCTTTCCCCGGAATACGCTGAACGGGTCTACGCCGGGTGGCTGGGAAAATGCATCGGCGTGCGCTTCGGCGCGCCGCTTGAGGGCTGGACTTACGACGAGATTCGCGCCACCCTGGGCGAGGTGAGCGGGTACGCCGCTGAGGATCGCGGCAGGATTTTCAAGCCTGACGACGACACCTCAGTGCCGATGATCCTGATCCGGGCGCTGGAGGACAGCGGCGCTGACCCGAACCTGAGCGCCGCGCTGCTGGGCGACGCTGTGCTGAACTATGTCGGCTACGAGCACGGCTCGTTCTGGTGGGGCGGCTATGGCGTCTCGACGGAGCACACCGCCTACCTGAACCTGGCGCACGGCATCGCCGCGCCGCGCTCCGGCTCGCTGGCGCTCAACGGCGCGACGATGGCCGAGCAGATCGGCGGGCAGATCTTCAGCGATGTGTGGGGGCTGGTCGCGCCGGGCCAGCCGCAGCAGGCCGCCGACCTCGCCGAACGCGCCGCCAGCGTCACGCATGACGGCAACGGCCTGTACGGCGCGCGTTTCCTGGCGGCGATGGTCAGCGCCGCTTTTGCCGAGGCCGACGTGCGCCGGCTGATCGCGGCCGGGCTGGCGCAAATCCCGGCGGAGAGCGAATACGCGCGGGTTATCAACGCGATGCTGGCGTTCCACCGTGACCACCCGGACGACTGGCGCGCCGGGTATGAGCATCTCAGAGACAACTTCGGCTACGACCGCTACGGTGGCACGGTGCACATCATCCCCAACAGCGGCGTGATCGCGCTGGGCCTGCTGTACGGCGGCGGCGATTTCTCGCGGACGCTGCAAATCACCAACATGGCTGGCTGGGACACCGACTGTAACGTCGGCAACGTGGGGGCGATCATGGGCGTGGCCTGCGGGCTGGGCGCGATTGGCGCGTCCTGGCGCGAGCCGATGAACGACCTGCTGATCGCCGCCAGCGTGATCGGCACGCGCAGCATCCTCACGATCCCGCAGTGTGCCGATCTGTTCGTGCGGCTGGGGCGGCAGATGCGCGGCCTCCCCGCCGAATCTGCGCCGCGTTTCCATTTTCGCTACCGCGGCGCCACCAACAACTTTCAGGCGGAGGGCGAGCGGGGCCGCCCGATTCACTGGCTGCAAGCCGACGTGGACGGCGCGCCCGCCCTGCGGACCGCCATCCGCAAACTGAACAAGAAGGGCGAGATCCGCGTTTTTACGCGCACGTATTACAGCCCGCACGAGCTGAGCGGCAACTATTACGGCGCGGCCTTCACGCCGCTGATCCACCCCGGCCAGACGATCACGGCCCGCGTGCAGATTCCGCCCGACGCGCCCGCCACAATCCACGCCGCGCTTTATGTCCACGACGCGGACGGCGGCCAGCAGCACCAGGCGGAAAGCCAGCCGCTGACGCCGGGCGCCTGGCACACGCTGACCTACACCGTCCCGCCGCTGGTGGACGCCTGCCTGTCACAGGTGGGGGTGGTGCTGCGCAACACGGGCGAACTGTGGGAGACCGGCGCGTTTCACCTGGCCGAGCTGGACTGGGGCGGCGCGCCCGAATACCAGACGACGTTTGCCCACGCCCGCCCGGAAACCGGCGCGATCAGCGGCTGGACCTACTGGCGCGGCTACTGGCGGCTGGACGGCGGCGGCTATGATGGCAGCGGGCCGGAGGACAGCGAGAGCTACACCGGCGACCTTCTGTGGACCGATTACAGCGTCGCAGCGGAGCTGACGCCGCTGCTGGGCGACCATCACCTGCTGCTGGCGCGGGTGCAGGGGGCGCTGCGCGCCTACGCCTTCGGCCTGTCGCCGCAGGGCACGGTCACGCTGTACAAAAAGGATCGCCAGTACCAGCCGGTGGCGTCGGCCCCGTTCGGCTGGCAGCACGGCCAGGCGTACACGCTCACCCTGCACGCTGACGGCCGCACGCTGACGGCCGCCGTCAGCGGCCCCGGCGGCGCGCAGACGCTGACGTGGGACGACCCCGCCGCGCCGCGCCTGCACGGGCAGGTCGGGCTGGCGACGCGGCACGGCAGCCACATGCGCTGCACGGCGCTGCGGCTTTTCAGGAGGTAAGCAGATGGCGCGTTTGCACGAATATCAGGCCAAGGCGATCCTGCGGCGGGCGGGCATCGCCGTGCCGGCGGGGGGCGCCGCCAGCACCCCGGCGGAGGCCCGCGCGCTGGCGGCGGGCGTGGACGGCGGGGCGGTGGTCAAGGCCCAGGTGTGGACAACCAGCCGCGCCGCCCAGAATCTGATCCGCTTTGTGGCCACGCCCGCCGAGGCTGAGGCCGCCGCCGCCGGGCTGCTCGGCCAGATGTACGGCAAGTTTCTGGTCGAGCAGGTGCTGGTCGAGGAGCAGGTCAGCGTCGCGCAGGAATGGTATCTCGGCCTCATCATTGACAGCGCGCAGCGCGCGCCGGTGCTGCTGCTGAGCGCGGCGGGCGGCAGCGGCGTCGAGGGCCGCGCCGCCGGGATGGCCAGCCTGCCGGTGGATGTGCTGGCCGGCGTGGACGAAGCCGCCGCACGGGAATTGTGCCGCGCGGCGGGCATCCCTGATGACTGGGCGGCCGCGCTCAGCGCGGTGATCGTCCGCTTTTACGCGGCGGCGCGCGGCTGTGAGGCGCGCTCGGCAGAGATCAACCCGCTGGCGCTCACGACGGGCGGCGCGATCGTCGCGCTGGACGCGCGTATCACAGTGGACGACTACGCCGTTTTTCGCCACCCGGAGCTGGGCATCGAGATCGCGCGCGAGTTTGACCACCCGCCGACGCGCCTGGAGCGCATCGCCTGGGAGGTCGAGAAGAACGACTACCGCGGCACGTTCTACTTTGTGCAGCTGCGCGAGAATTTCGCAAAGGGCAGCGGCGTCATCGGATTCCATGGCGCGGGCGGCGGCGGCAGCATGATCAACATGGACGCGCTGCTGGCGCAGGGCTTCCAGGTCGCCAACTTTACGGACACCAGCGGCAACCCGCCCGCCAGCAAGGTCTACCGCGCGGCGCGCATCGTGCTCAGCCAGCCGAACATTGACGGCTACTTCGCGGGCGGCAGCGGCGTCGCCAGCCAGGAGCAGTATCACTCGGCGCGCGGGCTGGTGAAGGCGTT
>CAZDVL010000175.1:0-2553 GCA_964508745.1 uncultured Anaerolineaceae bacterium
GATGGCTGAACTGGCTGGCTGGCTGCAACAACACAGCGCTGCGCTTGTGCAGGAAACCGTTATCGCGCTTTCCAACGATGAAGCCCAGAAAGCGCAGGTTACCGAAGCCGTCAGCCTGTTTTATCAATCCCTGCTGCGAACCGCGCAGACCGGCGACGTGGCGCCGCTGCACGCGGCGCTGCACGATTGGATCGCCGCGCGCAGCGCGCCGGTCGAAGGCGAACTGACACGCATCCTGCCGGTGCTGATCACGATCAAAGGCGTCAACTTCGATTGCATCCGCCGCCGGTCCAGCGCCGGCGAAGCGGCGGCGCTGCTGGCCGCCGCCGACGCGCTCTACTCGCCCGCCGTTGCCTACCTTTCGCAGCTTGAGACCGACGCTCTGCTGGCGGACATGCGCCTTGAGCTGCACAACGCGCGCGCGCAGCTTGAGCGGCTGGAAAAGAGCAAGACGGACTTTGTGGCGGTGGCAGCCCACGAGCTGCGCACGCCGATCACTCTGGTGGAAGGCTACACCAGCATCATTCGCTCCACTTATAAGAGCTTCGCCGAAGATCAGGTGGGCGGCGCCCTGCTCGACGGCATTGACAGCGGCGTCAAACGCCTGCGCGAGATCATCAGCGACATGATTGACGTGTCGCTGATCTCGCTGAATATGGTTGAACTCCACCTGCAGCCCACCTGGCTGCCGCAGATTATGGACGCCCTGGAGCGCAGCCTGCGGTCAGCCCTGCGCGAGCGCCAGCTTGAGCTGGAGATCGTTCACGACACGATCCCCCGGCGCCCAACCTACGCTGACCCGGAGCGTCTGCTGCAGGTTTTCCAGAAAATAGTGGCCAACGCGATCAAATTCACCCCCGACGGCGGGCGCATCGAGATTCGAGCGCGCGAGCTAACTGGCTTTACGGACATTACAATCACTGACAACGGCATCGGCATCTCAGCCGGCGACCTTCAGCACATCTTCGGCATGTTCTCCACATTGGCCGACTCCGCGCTGCATTCCAGCGGCAAAACCAAGTTTCGTGGTGGCGGGCCGGGCCTGGGCCTGTTCATCTCGAAGGGCATTCTTGAGGCTCACGGCGGCAACATCTGGGCTGAAAGTCCCGGTTTTGATGCAGAAACCTGTCCCGGCAGCGCTTTTCACATCCTGATTCCCATGCGCAGCGCGCCACAAGATGATACTATAAGCAAAGTATTCGTCGCGGATGACTGAAACGGCCCCCTCAATGCAGCCTGCCGACCGTTTGCAACAACTGCCACCCTACCAGTTTGCCGTCATCGGCCAGCGCATTCGCGAGCTGGCCGCCAGCGGCCGCCGTGTGATCCGGCTCGACATCGGCAGCCCGGACATGCCGCCCCCTGCCCCCGTGGTCGAGGCCCTGTGTGCGTCAGCCAGCCGCCCTGACCGCCACGGATACGCCGGCTACAAGGGCACGCCCGGCTTCCGGCAGGCGGTCGCGCGCTATTATCTGCGCCGTTTCGGCGTCACGCTTGACCCGGAACGCGAGGTGCTGCCGCTGCTCGGCTCAAAGGAAGGCATCGTCAACCTGGCGTGGGCCTATCTTAACCCCGGTGATACTGTCCTGATAGCGGACATCAGCTACCCGTCCTACGCCGTGGGAGCGCGCTTCGCGGGCGCCCAGATCCACTGGCTGCCCCTCAGACCTGAGAATAATTTTCACCTTGACCTTGATTCTATCCCCGCCGCGGTCGCTGACCGGGCGCGGCTGCTGTGGGTCAACTACCCCAACAACCCCACCGGCGCCGTGCTTGACCAGCGCGGCTATGACCGCATCGTCGCTTTCTGCCTGCGCCACAACATTCTGCTGGCCTCCGACAATCCCTATGTGGACGTGACCTTTGACGGCTGCCGCGCGGGCAGCGTTTTTCAGTCGTCGGGCGCGGCCGCCTGCTCCATCGAGTTCATTTCGTTCTCCAAAACGTACAACATGGCCGGGTGGCGGCTGGCCGCCGCTGTCGGCTGTCCTGAGGCGATCAGCGCCCTGCTCCAGGTCAAGAGCAACGTTGACAGCGGCCATTTCGAGCCGATCTACGACGCTGGCATTGTCGCGCTTGACACCACTTCGCAGGGCTGGATTGACGACCGCAACCGTCTGTACGCGCGCCGCCGCGACCAGCTTATGCCGCTGCTGCCGCAGCTCGGCCTCACGCCGTTCCTTCCCTCCGGCGCGATTTACATCTGGGCCAGGACAGCCGACGGCGACGGCGACCGTTACGCGCTGGAGGCGCTGGAACAGGCGCAGGTTTCGCTGGGGCCGGGCAGCATTTACGGGCCGGGCGGCAAGCCGTACATCCGCATCAGCCTGGCCTGCCCTGACGATCAGTTTGAGGAGGCTTTCGGGCGGCTCGTGGCCTGGAAGCAGCGTTGAGATTTGTGTTGAGTTGAGATAATGGCCCGCCTATGACTTCACATCAGATTGTTAACACAGAGCCAGAGCGCACGCTGCTGGTCGGCGTCGGCATTAAGGGCAGCCGCCCGCTGCTGGCGCTTGACGACTCGCTGCGCGAGCTGGCCTTGCTGGCGTCAAC
>CAZDVL010000175.1:2653-5160 GCA_964508745.1 uncultured Anaerolineaceae bacterium
CAGGTTGAGCTGGCGCAGTACGAGTACCGTCTGCCGCGCCTCACACGCCAGTGGACCCACCTGGCGCGCCAGGCGGGCGGCGGCGCGGCGCGCGGCGGCTCTGGCGGCGTGGGGCTGCGCGGGCCGGGCGAGACTCAGCTTGAAGTTGACCGGCGTGAAATCGGCCGGCGCATTGGCATCCTCAAGCGCCAGCTTGACGATGTGCGCGCCCACCGGGGCCGCCACCGCGAACGCCGCACCCGCGCCGGCATCCCGGTGATCGCGCTCGTCGGCTACACCAACGCCGGCAAATCCACCCTGTTTCACGCCCTCACCGGCGCGGATGTATACGTTGCCGACCAGCTTTTCGCGACGCTGGACCCCACAACGCGCCGCCTGGAGCTGCCGTCGGGCCGCCCTGCCCTGCTGACCGACACGGTCGGGTTTATCCAAAAGCTGCCGCACACGCTGATCGCGGCTTTCCGCGCGACGCTGGAGGAGGTTAACGAGGCGAGCCTGATACTCCACATTGTGGACGCTGCCCACCCTAACGTCGCTCAGCACATTGAGGCGGTTGAGGACACGCTGGCTGAGATTGACACGCCGCCCGTCCCCCGCATCCTCGTCTGGAACAAAATTGACCAACTGGGCGACGCCCCTTTGCCCACCCTGGGCGGCGGCGACAGCTACGCGGCGGAGGTTCACGTCTCGGCGCTGCGCCGCGCCGGGCTGGACAGTCTGCGCGCCGCCGCCGAAACCACGCTGTCCGCCGCAGTTCGCAGCGTGCGCCTGCTGCTTGACTACCAGCGCGGCGAGCTGATCTCCGAGCTGCACGAGGCGGGCGTCGTCAAAAACCAGGAGCACACGCCTGAGGGCGTCATCCTGACGGTGGAATTAACGCCTGAACTTTCAGCGCGCTATCTGGAATTTAAAGTGTGAGCCGCCATGTTTAAACGATTTGACGAATCGCCGGCGGTCGGCCGCTTTTTCGAGCTGCTGACCACAACCCTGGCCAAAAAACGCGGCCTGCCTGTGGTGATCGGCATCGCGCTGATCGTGGTCAGCTTTGTTCTCCAGCTTATCGAGGTCTTCGTCCCATCTCCAGCGCTGGAGGCGCTGGGCGTCAGCGCGCTGCATATCGGCATCCTCGTGGCGCTGATCGGCCTGCTGCTGGCCGAGGCGCTGGGGAAATAGCGCCCTCCCCCGGAAATCGGCGTATTCATGGACGGTGTTACCTTTCGCACTGCGCACACATCCGCTGAGCTGCAGGCGTTCGTGGCGCTGGAGATCGCGATCTGGGGCCTCAACGCGCGCGACGCCGTTCCCGCCAGCCTGCTCCACGCGCTCGTCAACAACGGCGGCGTGCTGGTGGGCGCCTACGCTGGCGCTCAGCCAGTCGGCCTGGCGCTGGGCTTCCCCGCGCGCCGCGGCCAACGCTGGCTGCTGTGGTCACACACGAACGGCGTTCACCCGAACTATCAGCGCCAGGGCATCGGGCTGGCGCTGAAACAGCATCAGCGCGCCTGGGCGCTGGAAAACGGCTTTACGGAGATGCGCTGGACTTTCGACCCTCTCCAGGCGGGCAACGCGCATTTTAACCTCACTCTGCTCGGCGCCTGCGCTGACACCTATCACGTCAACTACTACGGCGATATGGACGATGCAATCAACAGCGGGCTGCCGTCAGACCGCGTTGAAGCTGTCTGGGACCTGCGCGCCAGGCAGCCCAGGGCGCGCGCGCGCCCTTCCGCCGCGCAGCAGCATGTCGAGATTCCAGCACGCCTGGACGCCCTTGAGCCAGCCGCCGCGCTCGGCTGGCGGCTGGCCCTGCGCGCTGCGCTCCAGCCGGCGCTGGCGCACGGCGGCCGGCTCACCGGTTTTCAGCGCGCCGGCGGCCGCTGCTGGTACACCCTGACCGCGCCAGCGCCCTGGTTCCTCTACGTGCTGGAATGCGCCGACGGTTCGCTCTACACCGGCATCACGACCGATCTTGAACGGCGCCTGGCGCAGCATAACGCCGGCCGTGGCGCCGCCTACACCGCCGCCCGCCGGCCTGTGCGCCGCCTCGGAAGCTGGCGGTTTCACAGTCGTTCAGCAGCGTTGCGCGCTGAGGCGGCCTTTAAGCAGCAGCCACGCGCCGCCAAGCTGGAGCGCATCGGCCAGCAGACCGATTTTCAGGGCGGCATTTTCAACCCGGACACCTAGCCGGCGCGCACAGCCCTGTCGGCAGATAACCGTGCGATCGCGTTCATGCTTGCCAGATTGTAGCAAAATCGCCAGTATGCGCAGAATTTTATGGCTCTGACGCTCGAATGCGCTACAATCATTGAGTTGTCGCTTTATTCAAGACAAAAGCTGTTCAACACGGAGGAGATAGCACGATGAAATCTGGTATACGCACGCTGCTTGTATTGGCGCTGGCGCTCACCGCGCTGGCCAGTGTCACAGGCGTCATCGCCCAGGACACGATACTCCCCGACCTGGGCGGGCGCACGATCACGATCGCGGTCGAAAACGGCTACCCGCCG
>CAZDVL010000176.1:0-5159 GCA_964508745.1 uncultured Anaerolineaceae bacterium
TCTTCCGCACGATCTTCCTGTTCCCCATGTCGCTGTCGTTTGTGGTCACCGGCGTCATCTGGAAGTGGTTATTTAACCCTGACGCCGGCATCAACGTCCTGCCCACCTTTGTCGGCCTGCCGCCCGGCCAGTTCCGCTGGTTTATCAGCCAGGAGCGCATCCTGGAGTTTAACTGGCAGAACCTGCCGGTGATCATCAGCATTATTATCGGCGCTGTGCTGCTGTCAATGACGCTGTGGTGGGCGTTTAAACGGCGCACCACGCCGGCCCTCATCGGCGGGGGCGCTGTGCTGCTGATCAGCGCCTGGGTGCTGCTGGGCGGCGCGGCATCGCTGAACGCCCTGCCCGCCCCTGAAACGCACGGTTTCAACCTGGCGCTGATCGCGATCGTCGTCGCGGCGGGCTGGCAGATGGTCGGCTACACGATGGCTATGTACCTGGCCGGGCTGCGCGGCATCGCCGAGGAACTGCGCGAGGCCGGGCGCGTGGACGGCTGCACCGAGTTCGGGGTCTACCGGCACATTGTGTTCCCGCTGCTGGCGCCAATCACGCTCAGCGCGATCATCATCCTCGGCCACATCTCGCTGAAAATCTTCGACCTGGTGTATGTCATGGGCGGCGGCGACCTGCTGGTCATTGACATGCCCGGCATCAACATGTTCTTCGAGACCTTCCGCGGCCAGAATTTCGGGCGCGGCGCGGCCATCGCAATCGTCATGCTTGTGCTTGTCGCCGCCGTCATCGTTCCTTACCTTGCCAGCAACATGCGCGCGGAGAACAAACGATGACCGCCACGACAGCTTCGCCCTCGCTCAGCAGCGCGCCGCAAAAGGCCGTCACGCGGCGGCGGGTCAGCCGCTTCGTGGTCTACTTTCTTCTCGCGGTTTCCGCGGTCTTTTTCCTGCTCCCGGTGTATATGGTGCTTATGACCGGGTTCAAAAGCATTGACCAGGTGAGCCTCTCGCGCATGTGGGAGTTCCCCAGTTCGTTCACGCTCGAAAGCTTCCAGGAGGCGTTCCGGGTGCTCGCGCCCGGCCTGGGCAACAGCGTGCTGCTGGTGATCCCCGCGACCATCCTCTCGGCTGTGCTCGGCTCGATAAACGGCTATGTGCTGTCGAAGTGGAAGTTTCGCGGCTCCAACCTGCTGTTCACGCTGATGCTCTTTGGCATGTTCATCCCCTACCAGGCGATCCTGATCCCGCTGGTGCAGTTTCTCAGCCCCATGATCCAGTCGTTCAATTCGATCTGCCTGGGCAGCGGCGGCTTCCTGAACTTTAGCGGCACAGCCTGCACCGTCTACGTTCCCGGCAACCTCATCGCGCTGATCATCGTCCACGTTGTGTACGGCCTGCCCATCACGACGCTGATCTTCCGCAACTACTACACGGAAGTCCCCGACGAAATGATCGAGGCGGGCGCGATTGACGGCGCCGGCTTCTTCGGTTTGTACCGCCACATCGTCCTGCCAATCTCGCTGCCCGGCTTCGTGGTCGTGATCATCTGGCAGTTCACCCAGATCTGGAACGAATTTCTCTTTGCCGTCAGCCTGGCGCAGAACACGCCCACCGTAACGGTGGCGCTGCAAAATCTTTCCGGCAGCCAGATCGTCCAGTGGAATGTGCAGATGGCCGCCGCCTTCCTGGCGGCGATCCCCACGTTAATTGTCTACATTCTGCTTGGGCGCTATTTCATCCGCGGCCTGCTGGCCGGCAGCGTCAAGGGGTAAAACAGCGAGGGGCTGGCCCGGCGCGGGTCAGCCCCTCTTTTTTTTCGCTGCGCGCTGCTCAGTCCACCTGCTGAACCGTCTGAGGCACTGTTTCCAGACCCTGAAGATGCGCGATCGCGGCGGCCAACTGCGGGTCAGGCGCGCCCTCTGGCGCTTCTTCCGGCGCCCACTCCACGACAACATCCGGCGTGATCCCTTCGCCGTGAATCCAGTGCCGTTCCGGTGTCAGCCAGCGCGCGATCGTGATGCGTATCCCGCCGCCGTTGGAAAGCTGCTGCCACACCTGCACAGTGCCCTTGCCCAGCGTCGTCTCGCCGATGATCGTCGCTACGTCCAGGTCCTGGAGCGCGCCGGCCACCAGTTCAGACGCGCTGGCGCTGGTCTCGTCCACCAGCACCACAATCGGCACAGTGATGCCGCTGTACGTCCCATTGGCGTTCAGCACAGTTTCCGCGCGGTCGCCGCCAAAATCTTCGATCACAATCGGCCCGCTCTTGATAAACGCGCTGCCGACCTCAATCGCGCTCGACAGCAGCCCGCCATAGTTGCCCCGCAGGTCGAAGATCAGGCCGCTGCGGCTGTTAATGTCCAGGTCAGCCAGCGCCTGGTTGATCTGTTCGCGCGCCTCCGCCGTGAACTGGTTCAGCCGCATGTAGCCGATGTTGCTGTCCGCCAGCACCTCATAGGTGATGTTGGGAATGTCAATGCGCGCCCGCACAATGTCGAACGCGATCAGCTCTTCGCCGCGCAGAAACGTGATCGCCACGCTGGTTCCGGCAGGCCCGCGCACTTTGGTGGCCAGTTCCAGGTTGTTGTCCTCGGTGACATCCACGCCGTCCACTTCGATAAACACGTCGCCCACGCGCACGCCGGACTTCGCCGCCGGCGTGCCGTCCATCACGCCAACCACCTCGATCCCGTTTTCGCCGTCGCGGATCACGACGCCGATGCCTTCAAACTCGCCGGCCAGGTCGCTGTTGCTGATCGCATAGCCTTCAGGGTTCATATAGCCGCTGTACTCATCGTCCAGCGCGTCAATCATGCCGTTGATCGCGCCGTCCAGCAGCAGCTCAGGCTTTAGCTCGCGGCCATAAGGGTCAACGTACTGTTCCTCGATAGCCGCGTAGGTTTCCAGAAGCGGCTGAAACAGCGCTTCAGCCTGCTGCGCGCCCTGGGCGTGCGTGACGCCGGACTGTGTGCCAACAGCAAAACCCGCCGCGAACACGGCGGCGATCAGCAGCGCAACCTGCAGCGCGCGCAAACGTTCAGTCAAGGACCTGGGCAGAACCATCCGTCACCTGTGCTCCACTCTGACAGCATTCATCTTATTCGATATTATAAGTGACTTGTTCTCTGACGACGTGAACACCGCATGAGAGACGTGCCAGAAAACAATCAGCGGCCTGCCCTGCCCGCTTAAGCCTCAGGCCAGGTGAAAGACTTCCTCCAGCTCAACGAACAGCGAATCGGGGCGCGCCCCCGGCGGTATCTCAAAATAGGGCGACATCAGCGCCTGCCAGCGCGCGTTCACCTCCGTCGCCTCCATAGCGGCGCGCGCCGCCGCCAGCGACTCCGGCGTCTCGAAATAGCCGAACAGCAGGCCATCCGCGCGCATGAACAGGGTGTAGTTGTGCCACCCGCTCGCGCGCAGGGCGGCCAGCATGTCAGGCCACACCTGGCGGTGATGCGCCTGATACTCATCAATCAGTTCCTGTCGTACTTTCAGCACAAAGCCCACGCGCCGCATCTGCCATCCCTCCGGTCGTCGCCAACAAGGGCGATACTAATCCACACGCGCGCTGCCCGCAAAATCCTTCCGCTGCCGCCGCCGCGCCCTCGCCGCCCGCGCGCATAGACGCTCAACCAGCACTCATGTATAATGGACAGTCGCACCAAAAAAGATGGCAGAATTACGGAGAATGTGGCATGTCTGGGCACAGCAAATGGTCCACAATCAAGCGTAAAAAGGGCGCGGAAGACGCAAAACGTGGCAAGATTTTCACACGCCTGGCGCGCGATATCACGATGGCAGCGCGCGAAGGCGGCGGCGACGAAAACGCCAACCCCAAGCTCAAGCTGGCGATCGCCAAAGCCAAAGCGTCGAACATGCCCAAAGACAACATCGAGCGCGCCATCCAGCGCGGCACCGGCGGCGCGGGCGGCGAGGACATGGCCGAAATCACCTACGAGGGCTATGGCCCTGACGGTGTGGCGTTCCTGGTTGACGTGCTCACCGACAACAAAAACCGCACTCTGGCCGAAGTCAAACACGCTTTTAACCGCGCTGGCGGCAGCCTTGCCTCCGCCGGGTCCGTCGCCTGGCAGTTCGAGCAAAGGGGCTACATCCTGCTGGCGGGCAGCGCGCACGACTATGACGAGGTCTTTATGACCGCCGCCGAGGCCGGGGCCGAGGATGTCGAAAACGATGAGGGCGCGATCACGGTCCTCACCCCCCGCGAGCTGCTGGCGGCCGTTGAGAGCGCCCTTACCGGCGCTGGCTACACGGTTGAGGATTCCGGCCTGCGCTGGGAAGCGAAGAACGAAACCGACGTGGCGGCCGATAAAGCGCTGCAAAACATGCGCCTCATCGAGCGGCTGGAGGAGCTGGACGATGTGCAGGCGGTGTCGTCCAACCTGATGATTACCGACGAGCTGATGGCGGCTTTTGAGACAGCCTGATGCTCTCCCTAGGCATTGACCCCGGCACGGCGACCGTCGGCTATGGGCTGGTGCGGGAGCTGCCTGACGGCTCGCTCCAGGCCGTTGATTACGGAGCAATCACGACCGCGGCCGGCCTGCCGATGCCTGAGCGCCTGCGGCTCATTTTCGAGCACGTGACCGAGCTGGTCCATGTCCACCAGCCCGACCGCGCCGCTGTGGAAGAGCTGTTCTTCGCGCGCAACGTCACGACGGCGATCACTGTGGCGCAGGGGCGCGGGGTTATCCTGCTGGCGTTAACGTTGGCCGGCGTGCCGCTGCTGGAATACAAGCCGAACAATGTCAAGCAGTCAGTTTCCGGCTACGGCGGCGCGCCTAAAACGCAGATGCAGGAAATGGTCCGTATGCTGCTGGGGCTGGAAACCGTCCCGCAGCCCGACGACGCCGCCGACGCGCTGGCAGTCGCCATCACAGACCTGCACAGCGCGCATTTCACCGGGCTGACAGGCTGAGGAGTTAGCGCCATGATCGCCAGCGTGCAGGGCAAAGTCGCCGCCGTACACAAGGATCACCTTGTGATTCTCGTCGGCGGTGTCGGCCTCAAAGTCTATGCGCCACATTCCGCGCTGGATCATCTGGACGCGGGCGATGAAACCTTCCTGTACACGGTGCTGATCGTGCGCGAGGATCTGTTTGCCCTGTATGGCTTCGCCGCCGCCGTTGAGCGCGAAATCTTTGAAGCGCTGCTGAAAGTCAACGGCGTGGGGCCGCGCCT
>CAZDVL010000177.1:0-5151 GCA_964508745.1 uncultured Anaerolineaceae bacterium
CGCCGACCTGATCTTTGACCTGTTCCCGGACCTCAAGCGCCTTTACCACCTGGACGGCGGCCAGCTCTCCGGCGGCCAGCAGCAGATGCTGGCGGTGGCCCGCGCGCTGGTTCCAGAAAACCGGCTGCTGCTGATTGACGAACCCAGCGAAGGGCTGGCCCCGGTGATCATTGAGCAGATGATGGAGGCGATCCGCAAGCTGTCGGCGCGCACGACAATCCTGCTGGTCGAGCAGAATTTCCGCGTTGCCAGCCAGCTCGCAGACCGTTATGTCATTATTGACGATGGTCACAGCGTCGCCGCCGGCCTGATGCCGGACCTGGTGCAGGATGACGCGCTGATCAACCGCTATCTGGGTGTGGCGTAGCGCAGGAAGGACTGACATGATGCTCAAAAATCGCAGCACCTCCGGCGTTATCGCGCTGTTGTTCGCTGGCCTGCTGCTGTTCGGGCTGGTAACAGCGGACAGCTTCGGCAGCTTCGTCATCACGGTGCTTTCCGGGCTGCTTCAGGCGGCGCTGCTGTTCCTGGTGGCTTCGGGCCTGTCCATCGTGTTCGGCCTGATGGACGTGCTCAACTTCGCCCAGGGCCATTTCTTCATGCTGGGCGCTTACATCGCGTTCGCGTTCTTCCACGCGCAGGGTCTGGCGCCAATTGACCCGAACCTGCGCTTTCCGATCGCGATCCTGATCTCAACCGCCGTCGGCGGCGTGCTGGGCTACCTGCTGGAACGCGGCTTAATCCGCCCGCTGTATGTGCGCCCGTTCTTCATGCTGGTGCTGACGTTCGGCGTCGCTATCGTGATGGGCGAGGCCATCAAAGCCGTGTGGGGAACAGTCACTTACACCTGGTCAACGGTCACATCCTTTGGCATCCACCAGGGCACATTCGTCCTGTTCGACCAGCAGTTCGGCTGGTATCGCATCTTCGTCATCCTTATCGGCCTGGCGCTGATGATTCTGGTCACGCTGCTGCTGCGGCGCACGCGCATTGGCATTATTATCCGCGCCGGCGTCGAGGACAGCGCGATGGTCGAGGCCCTGGGCATCAACGTGCGCGCGATCTTCACGCTGGTCTTTGCCTTCGGCTGCGCCCTGGCCGCGTTTGGCGGCGCGGTGGCAGCGCCCTTCCTGGGCGCGTCGCTGGGCATGGCCAACGCTTTCCTGCTGGGGGCGGTGGCGGTTGTGGTGCTGGGCGGGCTGGGCAGCTACGAGGGCACGGCCATCGGCAGCGTGCTGGTGGGCCTGTCAATCGCCATTGTCGCCAAGTTCACCTCGCGGCCTGAGATCAACCAGACGGTCTGGTCCAGCCTGACGCCGATGATCCTGCTGATCCTGGTGCTGCTGCTCAAACCCAGCGGGTTGTTTGGAAAGGAACACTAACACCATGCAGCCGACCAATCACAACCTGCTGCGCCGCACCCTGCAATCGAACTGGATTTATGTGCTGCTGCTTGCCTTTCTGGTGCTGTTTCCCCATATCGTCGGCTGGCTGACGGGCGACAGCCCCTTCGGCGTCGGCGGGCGCGCGCGCGGCCAGTCCGTGTTCTGGCAGAGCATCCTGATCGAAGTGTTCATCCTCGCCATCCTCACGATGAGCTACAACCTGATCTTCGGCTTTACGGGCGTGATCTCGTTCGGCCACGCCATGTTCTTCGGCCTGGGCGGCTACGCCCTGGGCATGACGCTGCAATACTCGCAGCTCGGCCCTGACCTGGGCCTGGCGCTGGGGCTGGTCGCGGGCATCGCCATCGCCGGCGTGATCGGCTTTATCACAGCGCTGGTGACGCTGCGCGTGCGCGGGGTGTATTTCGCCATCTTCACGCTGGCGCTGGCGGAGATGGTCGCCATCTACATCGGGCGCTGGCCGGTCACCAACGCCGAGGACGGCTTCCCCATTGACGTGCTGCCAGAGCTGTTCAACCCCACGCGCAACCGGCTCTTTCTCTACTACATCGCGTTGGTGCTGGCGATCATCACCTTCCTGTTCATCCGCCGCCTGATCAACTCCCCCACCGGGCGCGTGCTGATCGCCATCCACGACAACGAGGCGCGCGCGCAGGCCATCGGCTTCAACACGCTGCGCTTCAAGGTGCTTTCGATCACCCTCGCCAGCATGATGGCCGCCGGGGCGGGCATGATGCACGTGATCCTCGCCCGCAAGGTTGGGCCGGAAATCCTGGGCGTCTCGTACACCATTGACCCGCTGCTGATGACGATCATCGGCGGCGTCGGCACGATCAGCGGGCCGATCATCGGCGCGGCGGGCCTGCACCTCAGCGAGCGCATCTTCAACCGCGAGTTCATCTTTGGTGACGTGGTTGTCAACGTCGGCCAGCAGTGGTCGCTCATCATGGGCATTATCTTCATTGTGGTCGTGATGGCCTTTCCAAAGGGCGTGGTGGGCACGTTCGAGAGCTGGCGGGCGCGGCGGCGCAGCCGGGCCACGGCCGCGCCTGAATTGTCGGGGGCATCGGGCAATCTGCACGAACAGCCCGATAAGTGATTTGATCGGCTTGCACATTGACGATTGCCGCGGAATGTTACACAATCACACCTTAGCGATGGCACAGGCAGCGGCAGGCAGGCAGCTCATGATCCGTTTCACTGCTACTGAGAACCACACCCCAGACTGAACCGGGGGCCTGTCCCGCGCGCTGCCGTTTGTGGCCCTGCACCCCGTTTAACCGGGGTGCTTTTTTTCACCTGACCGCATGGAGGACTCTGGGTTTGGCCGCTCATCTGGAAAATCTCGACACACCTGTCTTTGCTGTTCCGCCGCAGAACCGCGTCCCGGTGAACAACTATCTCTCCACGATGATGGACATTCCGCCCTCGCGCATGTTCCTCATTCGCGACGCGCTGAAGGCCTACAAGGAACACGCCGGCGCCGACGCGCCCACCTACGACGCCTCGCAGGGTGACGGCGGCGCCAGCCTGCCCGGCGTGCCGCGCCACATCCTGGAGGAGGCGCTGCGCCTGCAGATCGAGCATGGAACCGCCTATGACCAGCCCTGGGGGACGGCGGCGTTCCGCAAAGCCGCAGTTGAGGATTACTGGCAGCTCGACGCCGCCTCCGGCTGGGGGCCAGAAAACATCGTCTTTGTGCAGGGCGGGCGCGACGGCCTGCAAAAGGCCTACCAGGCCATGATCGGCGCGGGCAGCGGGCGGATCGGCGACCTGCTGATCGTGTCGCGCGTGCCCTGGATCAGCTACAACTGGGGGCCATATGCCCTCGGCCTGAACGTGCTGCTGGCCCCCGGCGACCCGGACGCCGGCTGGCGCTATACGCCTGAGGGCATCCGCGCCTGCGCCGCGCTCGCCGCCAGCGAGGGGCGCAAGCTGGCCGGCATCGTCATCACGTCGCCCGACAACCCGACCGGGCGCACGATCCCACTTGACGAGCAGATCATGCTGGCGCGCACAGCGCTGGAAAGCGGCTGCGCTTACGTGATCTTCGACTGGATCTACCACTGGGTAACAGACGGCGGCCCGTCCGATATTAACGTGGTGCTGCAGGCGTTCGCCCCTGCCGAGCGCGAGCGCCTGATCTTCCTGGACGGCCTCACCAAAAGCCTGGGCGCGTCGAACATCCGCGCCGCCCACCTGCTGGCGGGCAAGCAGGTCGTCAAATACATCACCGGCCAGGCCTCGCACGGCGTCATCCCCAGCTTTTACGCCCAGGCGGTCGCCATCGCCGCCTACCGCATGGGCTTCAGCGAGGCGGCCGCCAGCATCATCAAGCCAACCGCCGAGAGCCGCAAAGTGCTGCGCCGCGCCCTGGAGGCGGAAAAAGCCAGCGCGCCCTACATCATGGGCGACGGCTACTATGCCTTCATCAACTGCGCGCGTTATATCGAGGCAGGCGGGCTGCAAAATTCTGAGCAGCTGCTCGCGCACCTGGGCGAGAAATTCGGCGTGGCGGTCGTGCCCGGCATGTACTTCTCTGACGCCGGCCTGAACTGGATTCGCTTCTCGTATGCGCTGCCGCCGGAAGTCACCGACAAAGCTGTCCAGCGCCTGTTCGAGGGCCTGAAGGCGCTGCTGTAAAACGCCGTGCCAGGGGGATAGAATAAAATGGGGCGGCTGCGTTGCGCTCAGCCGCCCCACCCTGGCCGACAGTTTTACAGCCGTTTACCCGCCCAGGTACGCTTTGATGATCGTTTCATCGCTGCGCAGCCGCACGGCGTCATCAGCGTGTGTGACATACCCTGACTGCATGATGTAGCCCCGCCGCGCCACCGACAGCGCCATCACGGCGTTCTGCTCCACCAGCAGGATCGTGGTGCCGCTTTCCTGGTTCAGATACGTGATCACGTTGAAGATCTGCTTGACCAGCAGCGGCGCCAGCCCCATGGACGGCTCGTCCAGCAGCAGAATGCGCGGTTTGCCCATCAGCGCCCGGCCCATCGCCAGCATCTGCTGCTCGCCACCCGACAGCGTGCCGCCAAGCTGATTCTCACGCTCTTTAAGCCGGGGGAAGCGCTCAAACACGTATTCCAGGTCGCGGGCGACCTGCGCCGCGTCGGTGCGCGTAAACGCGCCCATCTCCAGGTTCTCGTACACCGTCAGCCGGGCGAAGATTTTCCGCCCCTCAGGGGCCTGCACGACGCCGCGCGTGACGATCTCGTGCGCCGGCACGTGCGTGATGTCCTCCCCGTCCAGCAGGATGCGGCCCTGCGCCGCCGGCGTGATGCCGGAAATGCTGTTGAGCGTCGTCGTTTTGCCGGCGCCGTTGCCGCCGATCAGGGTAACGATCTCCCCCTCATCCACAGCCAGCGAGATGCCCTTGAGCGCGTGTATCTTGCCGTAGTAGGTGTGAATATCGTGAACTTCCAGCAGGCTCATGGCAGAGCCTCCTCATCTTCCTCGTCCGCCGGCGCCGTGCCCAGGTAAGCCTCAATCACTTTCGGGTCGCGCTGCACCTCAGCCGGCGTGCCCTCAAAGATTTTCGCGCCGTAATCCATGACACCAACGACGTCCGAGACGTTCATCACCAGCTTCATATCGTGCTCGATCAGGAAGATCGTCAGCTCCAGCTCGTCGCGCAGGCGGCGGATGAACGCCATCATTTCCTCTTTTTCATACGTGTTCATGCCGGCGGTCGGCTCATCCAGCAGCAGCAGCAGCGGCTGCGCGGCCAGCGCCCGCG
>CAZDVL010000178.1:0-5112 GCA_964508745.1 uncultured Anaerolineaceae bacterium
TGGAGGTGATTTCAAAGCGCAGATCGCCGCTGCGCGGGTCCAGCAGCAGGATTGACGAGGCCTCAGTGTTGGTCAGTTCCTCGGCAGCCGAGATAATCTTGCGCAGCAGCGCCCCCAGTTCGAGCGTTGAGTTAAGCTGCTGGCTGATTTCCAGCAGATGCTCATACGCCGCCAGCAGGCTGAGGCCGCTGCCATCGGCGGAGAAATCTGCGTCGTCGGTGAAGGGCGTGCTCATAGAACGGTCTCTGCGCAGCGCATGATCAGGGGCAGCACCTGCGTCGCGTCGGCGCGAATAACAATATCTGCCTCGGCGTCGGCGTAGGTGGGGTCAAGGTTGATGATAATGAGCCGCGCGCCGTTGCGCCGCGCCAGCACAGGCAGCTGGCTGGCCGGGGCGACCTCCAGTGACGAGCCGACGACCAGCATCAGGTCGGTTTTGCTGGCGGCGTTGCGCGCGCCGAGCAGTTCGGTGGCCGGGAGCTGCTCGCCGAACAGGATCACGTTGGGCTTCAGGACGCCGCCGCAGCAGGCGCAGTGGGGGACCTGGCGATCATCAAGAAAGCGCTCGATAACCGCCTGGGCCGGGTACACAGTGAAGCAGTGAACGCAGGTCACGTGACGCATGTGGCCGTGCAGCTCGTAAACGGTCTTGCTGCCGGCGCGCCCGTGCAGCATATCAATATTCTGGGTGATGATCGCCGTAAGATAGCCGCGCTGCTCCATTTCGGCCAGCGCAAAATGGGCGGCGTTGGGCTGCGCCTCAGCTATCACGCGCGCCAGCGGGTAAATCCAGTTGTAGAACGCCTCTGGGTTCTGGCGAAAGCTGAAGATGCTGGCGACGGACAGCGGGTCAACATCCTGCCACAGCCCGGAGTGCGGGCTGCGGAAATCAGGGATGCCTGACGCTGTGCTGATGCCCGCGCCTGTAAACACAACCGCCCGCCGCGCTGCGCGCATCAACCTGGCCGCGCGGATAATCAGGTCGGCTTCACAGGCGGTCATTTTAATCAGGGTGTGTTTCAAGAAAAGCATTTTATCACTGGTTACATGGTTAGTCCGCCGCCGGCCAGGGTGCGTATCCGCTGGTTCAGCTCCTCCGACAGCTTGATGATCTGGTTTGCGACAATCGAGCTGGGCTGAAAGAGCACAATGGGCGTTGCAGCCCTGGCGGCCTGGAATGCCAGTTCAGGCGCGGCAGACACGATCGCCCGCAGTTCGCGCCCCATCATCTGTTCCACCTCATTCCAGGGTGTCTGAAGGCTGGACTGCGAGCGATTGATCACCACAATATGAATGCGCCCTGAACCGGCCCCGCTGGTTTCAAGCTCCTGGATCAGCTCACGCGCCATCGCCAGGGTGATGCCCGTCGGCTCAACGACCAGGATCAACTGGTCCATTTCGCGCTGAAGCCGGCTTATGCTGTCGTCAAACCCGCAGCCGAGGTCGAAGATCGCGGGGCGGCCCATTGTGCGCAGGCTGCTGATTGTCGCGACGGCCGATTCGATCGGGTATTTGATCTGTGCTTCTTTGGGGCGCGACGACGATAAGAGGGCGCGCAGCCCTGATGAGTGAACGGCAAGTTCGCGTTCGACGGCGGCGGGGCGGATGTCGGGCGTGGGCCGGACGAGCGTGTTCGCCATACCATACGAGCGTTCAAAGCCGATGGCCAGCCCCATGCTCCCCCGGCCCAGGCGAAAATCAGCGACGATGGGGTTTTCGCCGGCGGCGACCAGCGCCGCGCCGATGTTGAGCGTCAGCGTCGTTGTGCCCAGGCCGCCTTTCGCGCCCAGCAGCCCGATCGTCATGCCCTTCTTGGTGTCGTGCCGGCGCTGGTTGGCGCTGCGGGCCAGGATGGCTTTCACGCGCGAGGCCAGTTCAGCGGGGTGTGTGGGTTTGGTCAGGTAGTCGTCGGCGCCGGCCTCGAACCCGGCCACCTTGTCGTCCACCAGCGTTTTGGCGGTGAACATGATGATGGGAATTGGCCGCGTTTCCGGGTTCGCGCGCAGCCGGCGGCAGACCTCATACCCGTCCATATCCGGCATCATGATGTCCAGGATAATGAGATCGGGATGGTCGGCCATCGCCTTCGACAGCGCCTGTGTGCCGGCGCTGGCCGCAACGACCTCGTAGCCATGTCGCTGAAGCATCAGCCCGATCAGTTTCAGGCTGTCTATATCGTCGTCCACGATGAGAATTTTTTCGGACATGGCCCTGTCACGCGGCGCTATTTATCAAATGATAGTTGTGAAAAAGTCTAGCACGAAAGGATAGGCGGTGCAAGCAAACCGCGATAAGCTGAAAATGGGCGGAACTGGCCGCCGGACGCCGCTTTTTTCTACAACGGCGGGCGGCGCAAGGGCTTGCTATCAGCCGCAACTGTGTTTAGCATGTGGGCTGTTCGGCGTGGCGATGGAAGAAGCGCGATGACGATGCTGGTTACGCTCGATGCGGCGGCGGCCCTGGTGCAGGACGGGCACACAATCGCCCTGGGCGGCATGACCCTTTACCGCCGGCCAACAGCGTTTGTGCGCGCGCTGCTGCGGCGCGCCGCCGCGCCGCGCGGCCTGACGCTGCTGTGCTTTACCGCGGGCTACGAATCCGACCTGCTGGTTGGGGCAGGGTGCGTCGGCGCTGTGCGCAGCGCCTATTTCGGCCTGGAGGCTTTCGGCCTCGCCCCGATGTTCACCGAGAAGGCGCAGCGCGGCGAAATCGCCATCATCGAGGAGACAGAGGCCAGCATTGTCATGGGCCTGCGGGCGGCGGTGAGCCGCGTCGGCTTCATGCCGTCGCGCGCCTGGCTGGGCACAGACCTGCCCCGGCTGCGGCCTGACGTGCGCACAGTGACCGACCCGTATTCTGGCGAGGAGCTGATCGCGTTTCCCGCCCTGCACTGCGACATCGCGGTGCTGCACGGCCTGGAGGCAGACCCCTATGGCAACGTCGCCCTCAACAACAACCTGGGCCTCGATATGGAGCTGGTCTACCTGGCGCGGACGGTGATCGTGACGGTCGAGCGCATGGTGGACCGGGTGCAGCCCGCCGTCGACCGGACGATTATCCCGTCCCCTGGCGCTTCGCACATTGTGCTGGCGCCGCGCGGCGCGTGGCCGACAAGCTGCTACCCGGCCTATCCGGTGGGCGGCGGCGAGCTGCTGCGCTACGTTGACTGGTGCAGCGCGGGCCGCTTCGACGATTACCTCGCCGACCTGCTGGCGCGGGATGCTGATTCGCCGCCGCCGGCATCAGGTTGACTTCCGCGGCCGGGTTGGTTAAGATCAGGCCTCAATTGAGCGAACCAGGGGAGTCCGCGCTGAGCGGGCTGAGAGGACACGTAGAGCGTGTCGACCCTTGAACCTGATCCGGGTCATGCCGGCGTAGGGAGTGTGGCCTAACCGCCCTTTCACCACCCCTGCGGCCAGCGTGCGAAGGGGTGGTTTTTGTTCGCTGCGCGCGCGGTCTCTGGCCGGCGCGGACGAAAACGGAACGGGCGATTGGAGAATCTTCGATGCGGCGGATCATTTGCTTGCTCTTGTTAGGGTCAGCGCTGTGCGCGCTGCCGGCGGCGGCGCAGGACAGCGGCACGCTGACCCTCGTCACGCACGACAGCTTCGACATCAGCGAGGCGGTGCTGGCGCAGTTTGAGGCGCAGACCGGCGTCCGCGTTCAGATACTGCCCATCGGCGACGCCGGCGCGATGGTCAACCAGGCGATCCTCACCCGGCGAAACCCCCTGGGCGACGTGCTGTTCGGCATCGACAACACGTTCCTGAGCCGGGGGCTGGAGTATGACCTGTTTGAGCCGTATGAATCGCCGCTGCTGGACGACATCCCGGAGATGTTCAGGCTTGACCCTGAGAACCGCGTCACGCCGGTTGACTATGGAGATGTCTGCCTGAACTATGACATTGCGTACTTTGAGGCGGCCGGGCTGGCTGTGCCGGCCAGCCTGGCGGAGCTGACCGATGCGGCGTATCGCGGCCTGCTGGTGACGCCGAACCCGGCGACTTCTTCGCCAGGGCTGGCCTTTCTGCTGGCCACGGTTGCGGCTTTTGGCGTCGAGGGGGATTACACCTATCTTGATTTCTGGGCTGACCTGGTGGCTAACGGGGCGTTGATCGTGGATGGCTGGACGGAGGCTTACTTCGGCTATTTCACGCAGGGCGCGGAGGACGGCACCTACCCGCTGGTTGTCAGCTACGCCAGCAGCCCGCCGTTTACTGTTGATGAGGAAACCGGCGCGCCTGCGACCGCCAGCGTCGTGGCGGACGGCATGTGCTTCCGCCAGATCGAGTTCGCCGGCATCCTGAAAGGCACGGCGAACCGCCAGGCCGCCGAGCAGCTCATTGACTTCCTGCTGAGCGTGCCGTTTCAGGAGGATATGCCGCTGCAAATGTACGTGTTTCCGGTGAACCCGGCGGCGGCGCTGCCCGCCATCTTCGAGGAACACGCGGCCGTCGCTGAGAACCCTGCCACGCTCACCCCGGACGAGATCGAGGCCGGGCGCGAGGAATGGATACAGGCGTGGACCGAAACCGTGCTGCGCTGAGCCGGGCCGCGGGGCGTGGGCTGCTGCTCACGCCGCTGCTGTTCCTGGCGGTCTTTTTCTTCTATCCGCTGGCGGTGATTCTGGCGGTCAGCCTGGCCGCTGACGGCCAGCTTGACCTCAGCGGCTTTGCGCGCATTGTTCAGACGGCGTACTATCGCGAAACGCTTTGGTTCACAACCTGGCAGGCGGCGCTTTCGACGCTGCTGACGCTGGCGCTGGCGCTGCCCGCCGCCTATGTGTTCACGCGCTATCGCTTTCCGGGGCGCGGGCTGCTTTTGTCGCTCGCAACGCTGGCGTTTGTGCTGCCGACAGTCGTTGTCGCCGCCGGTTTTTCGGCGCTGCTCGGCCCGCGCGGCCTGCTCAACGACGCGCTGATGCGGCTCTTTGGGCTGGCCGCGCCGCCGATTCAGCTTGAGCACACGCTGGCGCTGATTCTCATCGCGCACGTGTTTTACAACTTCGCGGTTGTGCTGCGCATGGTCACGGCGTACTGGGCCAACCAGGGCGCGCACGTCGAGGAGGCGGCGCGCGTGCTGGGCTGTCACGGCTGGCGTTTGTGGCGCGAG